>DASRKZ010000131.1:0-11229 GCA_035648675.1 Solirubrobacteraceae bacterium | reverse complement strand
CCCCCGGCGTCGTTGACCCCGGGGGAGTTGCCGGCGGTGTGCGAACCCTCCTTGCCCGTCAGGCCGGGCAGCTTGGCGAGCGCCTCGAGCGAGCTGCCCCGGCGGGGCGCCTCGTCGATCTCAACGACGGTGGGGTGGGCGGGGTCCTTTCTGTTCTTCACGCTCACCGACACGATCTCCTCGGCGAGCCTGCCCTCGTCGGTCGCCTGCAAGGCCAGCTCGTGCGAGCGCAGCGCCCAGCGGTCGAGGTCGGCCCGGGTCATCTCCAGCTCGTCGCCGATCTCGGTCGCCTCGACGAACATCTGCTTGCCCGAGAACGGGTTGGTCAGCCCGTCGTGGACCATCGCGTCGAGCGCCTTCACGTCGCCCATGCGAAAGCCGAAGCGCGCGCCCGGCAGCAGGTAGGGGGCGCTCGACATCGACTCCATACCCCCGCCGACGCCCACCTGCATGTCGCCCGCGCGAATCGCCTGGTCGATGATCACCGACGCCCGCAGCCCGGAGGCGCAGACCTTGTTGACGGTCTCGCTCGAGACCTCCTTGCCGATCCCCCCCTTGATCTGCGCCTGGCGCGAGGGGATCTGGCCCTGACCGGCCTGCAGAACCTGGCCCATCACGACGTGATCGACCTGCTCGGGCTCAACCCCGGCACGCTCCAGCGCGGCCTCGATCGCCACGCCACCGAGCTCGGTGGCGTCCAACGTGGAGAGACCGCCACCCATCTTGCCGATGGGGGTGCGGGCTGCGCCGAGGATCACGGTCTTGGGCATGAGGTGGGGACGCTCCTGGGGTCGGGAAAAAAGGGTGAGAGACCGGCAATGCTAGCGATGCGGGTATCTTGCTCGGACGAATGCAGGTATCCGCGACCACCCAGCCCGCGAGTGATACGGACGCTGACACCGTCCTCACCGGCCTATTCGACGGCGAGCAACCGCCCGGGGACGCACCGGCGGAGCTCGGCAAGCTGCTGGAGTCCGGCGAGGCCAAGAGCTCGTTCAAGGCGCTCTCCCTGACCCACGCCGACGGCAAGCGCTGGTTGGCTGTCGGGCTCGGCGCGCGCAAGGCCTTCACCCCCGAGCGTGCCCGCGTCGCGGCGGCGGTGGCACGCGAGCGTGCCCGTGAGCTGTCGAGCAGCCATCTGTGCTGGCAGGCGCCGATCGAGCCCGACGGAGACCCGAAGCGAGCCGCGGAGATCGTCGAGGCGCTCGTGGAGGGAACGATCCTCGCCGACTACCGCTTCGACCTGCACAAGTCGAAGCCGGCCGGCAAGGACGACGGGCCGAAGCATCTCGAGCAACTGCTGATCGCGGTCCCCTCCGCGGGATCGGCGGGCGCTGAAGCGGAGGCGGCAACGGCGCGCGCCACGACGGTCGCCGAAGCAGTCAACCGGGCGCGCGACCTCCAGAACCGGCCCGGCAACGACCTGACCCCGATGGCGCTCGCCGAGTACGCGCTGGCGCTCGGCGGAGAGATCGAGTCGCTCAAAGTCGAGGTTGAGGGGCGCGCGGGAATCGAAGGGCTCGGCATGGGCGCTTTCGCCGCCGTCGCCCAGGGATCCGAGCAGGAGCCCGCGCTGATCGTCCTCAGATATGAAGGGCCGCAAGCAAGCGGTCCGCTGCTGGGCTTCGTCGGCAAGGCCGTGACCTTCGATAGCGGCGGCATCTCGCTGAAGCCGGGGGCGAAAATGGCGGAGATGAAGTTCGACATGTCCGGCGGCGCCGCCGTGATCGAGGCGATCGCCGCGATCGCCCGGTTGCAGCTCCCCGTGCGGATCCTCGCCGTCGTCGGGGCCACCGAGAACCTGCCAAGCGGACGGTCAGTCAAGCCGGGGGACATCGTGACCGCCGCCAACGGGAAGACGATCGAGGTCAACAACACCGACGCCGAGGGCCGCATGGTGCTCGCCGACTGCCTATGCCACGCCGTCTCGCTCGGGGCCGAGCGGATCGTCGACCTGGCCACGCTCACCGGCGCGGTGATCGTCGCGCTCGGCTCCACCTACGCGGGGCTGTTGTCCAACGACGAGGAGCTCGCCGAGCGCGTCACCGCGGCGGGCGGGCACACCGGCGAGATCGTCTGGCGGCTGCCGCTGCACGAGGAGTACGACGAGCTGGTCGCCGGCAAGTACGCCGACCTCGACAACGCGCCGGAAGCGCGCAAGGCCGGCACGATCACGGGCGCCTCGTTCCTCTCGAACTTCGTCGGGGAGACCCCCTGGGCGCATCTCGACATCGCCGGCTCCGCCTGGGATCTCGGCCGGGCCTACGTCGGCAAGGGCGCCTCCGGCTACGGCGTGCGCCTGCTCGTCGAGCTCGCGCGGTCATACGACTCGTAGGGCTCCGCCAACCGCCGAGCCACCGCCGCCCAGGCCTCGCCACGCGGATCGAGGTGCGCACGATGGCGGCCCGCCTCGCCCTCGATTTCGACCAGCTCAACCTCACCGCCGGCGGCGCGCGCGGCGGCGGCATAGTCGCGGCTCAGCTCCACCGAGACGGTCTCGTCACGGACACCATGCACGATCAGCACGGGCATCTCGAGCGGGAGCAGCCGAATCGGATCACCCGCGGCGTAGCGCTCGGGGACCTCATCGGGAGCGCCACCCATCAGCGCCCGCGCGGCGCCGCCATGCCAGTCGCGGTAGGCGCGCGTCAGATCCGCCACGCCGGCCTGGGAGATGACGAGCCGCGGACGCACACGCGGCGGTCCGTCGAGCGCACCCGGCGCGCCGGCGGGCAGGTTGGGGCGCCCGGCGGCCCACAGCGCGAGGTGACCGCCGGCCGAATGGCCGAGGATGCTCACGCGCTCGAGATCGAGCCGCGCGTCGTCGAGCTCGGCGAGCTGGTCGATCGCGCGCGCGACGTCTTCGAATGTGGTCGGCCAACCCCCGCCGGCGCCGAGACGGCGGTACTCGATGTTCCAAACCGCCCAGCCACGCCTCAGCAGCGCGCCGACCAGCCCGCGCATGAAGATCTTGCCGTAGCGTTTCTGCCACGAGCCACCGTGGATCAAGACCATCACCGGGTACGGCGCGGGAGTATTCGGTAGATACAGATCGGCGCGCTGGGAGGCATGCGGACCGTAGCGGTGGGCTTGCCCGCGCGCGAGGAAGTCGAGGATCAGGCGCGGGCGGGACACTCGCCCGCAATCGTGACAGAAGAGTGACGGGAAGATAAAGCCGCCGCGCGGAAGTATTGGCTTTGGAGGACGTGTATAACCATCGTTGGACACCCCTCGCAAAGAGAACAACGACTTCCGCGCAACGGCTCCCGCGCGGCCGACCCACAAGGAGGCGACCGACGGGCAGAGGTGAAGGTCTGGAAGGATGGCGCCATGGATTTCGACCTCTCCCCCGATCACGAGCTGATCCGGCGGACGGTGCGCGAGTTCGCCGAAGGCGAGGTCGCCCCGGTCGCCGAGGAGCTCGACCGCACGAAGTCCTTCCCCTACGAGATCGTCCGCCAGCTCGGCGCCCTGAATCTGATGGGGATTCCCTTCCCCGAGGAGTACGGGGGTGGCGGCGGGGACACGCTCGCCTACGCGCTCGCCGTCGAGGAGCTCACGCGCGTCGACTCCTCGGTGGCGATCACCCTCTGTGCGCACACCTCGCTCGGGACCCAGCCGCTCTACCTGTTCGGCTCAGAGGAGCAGAAGCGCGAGTGGCTGCCCCAGCTGTGCTCGGGTGAGCGGCTCGGCGCGTTCGGCCTGACCGAGCCCGAGGCCGGCTCCGACGCCGGCAACGTCAAGACCCGCGCGACGTTGCGGGACGGCGAGTGGACGATCAACGGCGCCAAGCAGTTCATCACCAACGCGGGCACCTCCATCTCCGGTCTGGTCTGCATCACCGCTGTGACCTCTGAGAATCAACCCAACGAGACTGCGACCGCAGGCCATGCCGGCGCCGGCGAAGGCGCGAACACAAACGCGAACGGCAAGGAGATCTCGAACATCATCATCGCGAACGGCACCCCCGGCTATGAGCAGGGCGAGCCGTATCGGAAGATGGGCTGGAACGCCTCGGACACGCGTCCGCTCACGTTCAGCGACTGCCGCGTGCCCGAGCAGAACCTGCTCGGCCCGCGCGGCCAGGGCTTCAAGCAGTTCCTCCACATCCTCGACATCGGCCGCATCGGCGTCGCCGCGATGGGCGTCGGGCTCGCCCAGGGGGCGCTCGACGAGGCGCTCAAATACGCCCAACAGCGCAAGGCGTTCGGCAAGTCGATCTCCAAGTTCCAGGCGATCGGAGCCAAGCTCGCCGACATGTCGACCGAGATCGAGGCCGGCCGCCTGCTCGTCTACAAGGCCGCCCGCGAGAAGGACCACGGCCGCAACTTCACGCTCACCGCCGCCCAGGCCAAGCTGAAGACCGGCCGCCTGGCCGTCCGCTGCGCCGAGGAGGCCGTCCAGATCCACGGCGGCTACGGCTTCATCGAGGAGTACCCCGTCTGCCGCTTCTACCGCGACGCCAAGATCCTCACGATCGGCGAGGGCACCGACGAGGTCCAGCAGATGGTCATCGCCCGCGCGCTCGGCGCTTAGACGAGCCGTTACGCAAACTTGCGTAACGCAAAGTTGCGTAACGCCTACCGACCCTACGTCGAGCGTTCGAGCAGGGTCGTTGCCGCGCTTGCCGGGTCCAGGCGGCGCTTCACGACCTCCTCCAACAGATGCTTGAACTCCTCGTCCTCCCCCAGCTCCTCTTCCAGGCGCCTTCGCATCCGGGCGGTGGCGATCGCGAGCACCTCGTTCTGGAGGTTGCGCCTGCGCCGCTCCTCCAACTGGCCCGCGGCGAGGATGTGCTCGCGGTGCTCCTCCAGGCGCTCGACCAGCTCCTCGATGCCGGTGCCCTTGGTCGCTTCGGTCTTCACGATTGGCACCCGCCAGCGCTTCGCGGCCTCCTCCGGGGTGCGGTCGAGGTTCGCCAGCGACAGCACGCCCCTGATCTCGCGGACCATCGTGTCCGTCAATGGATGGTCGGCCTTGTTGATCACGATCACGTCGGGAATCTCCATCACCCCGGCCTTCAGCGCCTGGATCGAGTCGCCCGAGCCGGGCATCAAAACCAGCACGATCGTGTCGGCGTGGTCGATGATGTCGATCTCCGCCTGCCCGACGCCCACCGTCTCCACGAACACGTCCTCGCGCCCGGCCGCGTCGAGCAGCAGGGCGGCCTGTAGCGCGGCCTCCGACAGCCCACCCAGCGCGCCGCGGTTGGCCATCGAGCGGATGAACACACCCTGGTCGAGGAAGTGCTCGCTCAAGCGGATCCTGTCGCCGAGCAGCGCCCCCTGGGTGAACGGCGAGGACGGGTCGATCGACAGCACCCCCACCGTCCTCCCCGCCTCGCGCCTGGCCTTCGTCAGCGCGCCGATCAGCGTCGACTTGCCCACGCCCGGCGGCCCCGTGAAGCCGACCACCGCGGCTTTCCCGGTGTGGGGATAGACCTCTTTCACCAGCTCCCACCCCTCCGGGCGGTCCTCCTCGACCAGCGAGATCGCGCGCGCCAGGGCGCGGCGGTCGCCGTCGAGCAGTCGCTGCGCGAGCGTAGGAGGCACGGCGGAAGTATCTAGGATGCTCGCTCGTGAGTCCGCGCCGAGCACCCGAGCCGCTGCATGGAGGTCCGCTCGCGCTGCTGCGGTTCATGCGCGCCAACCACATGCTCAGCCGCTCCTACCTGCGCCTTTTCGCGCGCTTCCTCTTCCTGAAGCTGCGTCACGGCAGGCGCCTGCAGACCGACGGCATCTGCTTCATCTGTCCCGGCGTGAAGCTCGAGATCGGCCGCCACGCGACGCTGCGCATCGGCCGTTGGGCCTGGCTCGGGCACGGCACTAAGATCCGCGTCCACGAGGGCGAAGTCTCGATCGGCGCGAAGACCGTCATCGGTCAGGAGTGCACGATCTCCGCCTTCCAGCACGTCTCGATCGGCCGCGAGGGCATCGTCGCCGACCGCGTGATGCTGATCGACTTCGACCACGGCGTCGTCGAGGTCGAGCGCCCGATTCGCCTCCAGGGAATCTACAAGCGCGACGTCCGCGTCGGCCACAACGTCTGGATCGGCTATGGCGCCTGCATCCTGCGCGGCGTCACGATCGGCGACAACGCGATCGTCGGGACCTCCTCGGTCGTCACGAAGGAAGTGCCGGAGAACGCCGTCGTCGCCGGCTCCCCTTCGCGGGTCATCCGCATGCGCGACGCACCCAGCTCGATGCGCTGGGAGTGAGGGTCCTCGCCCGGCGTTACATCCCGCGCCGATGCGCGCGGTCAAGCTCGTTACTTGTGCTTTGGTTTGAGCTTCACCGGCGCGGCTGGATTAGGCGTCCGTCACGGCGCGAGCAGCGTGGCGCGATCGGCGTAGACCGCCAGGTTGCGCAGCCCCTCTTCGCCCGCCTCCAGTCCTTCCGCGAGCGCGCGTTCCAGCGCTCGGCGATGCCCCTCGAAGCGCTCGCGCGCATACGGCACGGCCGGTCCGCGGGAGACCATGAAGGCCCAATCGCTCGCCTGCAACGCCAGCAGCTCGCGCACCGCGGCCGTACCCGCCCGCGCACCCGCGAACACCACATCCAGCTCGGCCTTGCGCGTCGCAAACGCAAGCTCGGAGACCGCCGGTCCCGACCACGTCGAGAGGTCGCCGTCCTTTCCCCAACTGCTCGCCCCCCACTCCTCCTCCTCGTCAATCAGCGAAGCCGGCTCCAGCCGATCCATGGCGTCGTCCAGGCGCACCAACTCGAGGCCCTGTCGAGAACACTCCTCGACGACCCCCTCCAGCCAGGCGATCCCCTCATACCACCAGTGGCCGAGCAGCTCGGTATCCAGCGCGCACACCGCCAGTCCACCGCCGGGCAGTCCATCGCCGTCGCGGCGCAGGCGCTCGCGGGTGCGCGCCACGAAGTCTGCGGCGTGCTCCTTCGCGAGCGCCCTCGCTCGCTCGTGGTCATATACCTCGCCGTCGTTCCCCCACGGGTTGTGGTGGTGGACGGTGTGCTTGTGGTAGTCGCGGTAGGACCCGGCGGCCGGATAGCCGCCGTCGCTCCACACGAGCTCCATCGTGGCGCGGTCGACCGGCACCAATGTCACGCCGGACTCACCCACCAGCGGCCGCAGATGCTCGCGCGCACCCAACCCGAAGCGGCCGGTCAGCTCGACGCACGTCGCCCGCACGCCGCCGTCTGCCAGCGCCGGCTCCAACCACGGCGCGTGGGCGCACTCCGGCAGCCAGAAGCCCCCCCGCCAGCGCTCCGCCCCGAAGCGCGCGCGGTGGGCGTCCACCCCGGTCTGCACCTGCATCCGTACGCCCGCGTCCGTGGCGAGCAGCGGCAGCGCCGCGTGGGTGGCCGAGGAGGCCCACTGGGCGTAGGGGGCGAGCGACCCCAGCAGATCCCCGCCGTTCCCAGCGAAGCGCTCGAGTGCTCCCTCGTAGTCGCCCCACGCGCGTTCGATCTCCCGCGCCGGCGCCTCATGTCCCCCGGCGCGCAGTCCCTCCGCATCCTCCTCGTGTGTGCGGCGCCGCACATCCCCCACGAATGCCCCGAAGCGCTCCCCCACGCCGAGCCCTTCGAGTTGATCGCACAGCACCGGCGTGAGCGACAGCGTCAGCGGAGCACCGGCGTCGAGCAGCTCCAACAGTGGTAGGTAGCAGCCGGCCATCGCCTCCCACAGCCACTCCTCGCCGAACGGCCACGTGCCGAAGCCCTCCACGTAGGGCATGTGCGTGTGCAGCACGATCGCGAGCGCCCCGCGCGGCTTGCCGGCGACGCTCACGGCAGTGCGCCGTCGCCCCGCGGTCCCCGCGGAGACGGCACGCGACGCATCGGGAGCTCGCCGCTCACTAGCGGCATACCGCGATGAAGTCCAGGGCGCGGTCCAGGTCGGCCTGTCCGCGCGGGCGCAGGACGAAGTCCGAAGCGGCGATCGCCGGCGTGAACCAGCCGTAGAAGCGCTTGGTGAGGCCCAGGCGTCCATGCACCTCATCCCATCCCGCCCGCAATGCGAGCTCGTGGATACGCAGCTTGCGGGAGTGGAACAGGCCGTAGAGAGCCACCGAATTGAAGTGCCGGCGGCAGAGTCGCTCGAGCTCCTCGACGCGGTACTCGTGCACGTGCCACGGATTGTCCGAGCGCTCGGCCCCGTCGGGTGCCAGCGTGAGCACGTTCGGGGTCGACAGGTACACCATCCCCCGTCCCGGCCCTCCGGGCTGTGTCCCCTCGACGAGTCGGCGGAAGTGCTCCAGTACCGCGTCCGGGTCCTGGAGGTGCTCGATCGTCTGCAGGAACACGACCGCGTCGGCCTCCTCGGAAAAGCTCTCCACCAGCGCGCGGGCGAACCTCAGGTTTCCGCGGCGGTAGCGCAGGCGCGCGTGCTCGTGCGCCTCCGGGTTGGCATCGACGCCAACCACGCTCGCGGCGCTCGCGGCGAGCACGTCCGAGCCATAGCCCTCGCCGCAGGCCATATCGATCACGCGCTCTCCAAGCACCCGCGCGGCGATCCATTCATACACAGCCTGGTGACGACGGAACCAGTAGTTCTCCTCGGGCACGTCCGGCAGCGTGCGCTCTCCCGTCAGCGCCAGCGGCGGAACGCCCTCCGGCTGGTCATGTTGCTCGTAGAGGGTGCGTGTCAAGAGGAGATGGTGGTTGAGGGAATCGAGCGCTCAGCGAGGCACCGACACGGCGCGCGAGTATATGGTGCCGCCCCGTGCCGCCGACTCTCAGCGCCGAGGAGATCCGCAATGCGAACACGCGCTACCACGATGTGGCGGCCGATCACTACGACTCCAAGTGGGGGATCGACTTCGGCGAGCTCGGCCGCGATCAGGTCCTCGCCAAGGTCCAGAAGGCCCTCGCGGGCAAGCCCGGCCACTACCCGCGGTCGCTCGAGATCGGCGCGGGGACGGGTTACTTCACGCTGAACATGATGCGGGCCGGCCTGATCGACGAGGCGAGTTGCAGCGACATCTCTCCGGGGATGCTCTCGAGCCTCGCCGCCAACGCCGAGCGCCTGGGGTTGAAGGTGCGGACCGTGCCCGCGGACGCCGAGCGGCTGCCCTTCGCGGACGAGAGCTTCGACCTCGTACTCGGTCACGCGATCCTCCACCACATCCCCGACCTGCCCCGCGCGTTCGCCGAGTTCGAGCGCGTGCTCGCCCCCGGCGGCACGCTGCTGTTCGCCGGCGAGCCCTCCCGCTATGGCGACCGTCTGGCGAGCTTCCCGAAGCGAGCCGCCGGCCGCGTCGCGCCGCTGTGGCGCCGAGCGATCGGCGCGCGTCCGCGCGGGTGGGCGGGGATCGGATCCGACGGCGCACCCGACGCGGTGCTCGAGGGCGTCGTCGATGTCCACGCCTTCGCCCCCGCCGAGCTCTCCCGCCTGGCGCGCGAGGCCGGCTTCTCCGAGGTGCGCGTCACCGGGGAGGAGCTGCTGGCCAACTGGTTCGGCTGGATCAACCGCACGCTCGAGGCCTCCGCCGAGCCCGCCGACGTTCCCTGGGCCTGGCGCCTGTACGCCTACCGCGGCTACCTGCTGCTGCAGCGGCTCGACCGCCGGCTGCTCGAGTCGCGCCTGCCGGCGGCGATCTTCTACAACCTGATAATCGCCGCCCACAAGCCCGCGCGGTAAGCACCCGGGCACTTCGACCCGGACACTTCGCGTCTGGCCACACATTCGAACGGGGGGAACGCAAGTCGTAGACTGCGCGCATGCCTGATCGACTCGTCCAGGGCTTTCCGCTGTTCCCGCTTCCCATCGTCGCGCTGCCCACCGAGAGCGTGCCGCTACACATCTTCGAGGACCGCTACCGCCGCATGATCGAGGAGTGTCTACAGAAGAAGCGTGAGTTCGGAATCGTGTGGCTGTCCGAGGAGGAGCTCAAGGACGTGGGCTGCGCCTGCGAGATCGACGAGGTGCTCGAGCGCATGCACGACGGCCGCCTGAACATCCTCGCGCGCGGCACCCGTCCCTTCCGCTTGGTCGAGCGCCAGGACGATCTCCACTACCCGGCGGGTGTCGTCGAGTTCCTCGCCGACGAGGACGAGCAGGCCGACGCCGAAGCGGCGCAGACCACCCGCGAGCTGTACGCGTCGCTGGTCGAGCAGGCCACCGACCAGCAGCTCGAGGACGAGGAGCTCCACGCGATGGACGCCTACCGGATGGCCGCCACCGTGGAGTTCGGCCCCGACGCCAAGCAGGAGCTGATCGAGCTGCGCTCCGAGAACGCCCGCCTGCGCCTGCTCGCGCTCCTCCTCCGCGCCGCGATCAAGCGCCTCGAGCTCGTCGAGCGCGCCCAGGCCCGCGCCCGCTCCAACGGCAAGGTACGTTTCGGCTGAACCACAGAAACGCGGGGCACAACCGAAGGAAGCTTCCCTGGCATCCGCAAATGAACAAAACGGGCGACTTAGAAGTTGCAAGCCGATCCGGCTTGTGCTTGACTATCAGGATAGGCCGACTGGTGGAACTCGTATCGCCGTTCGAAACACTCCCCTCAACCCGCTTCGCTTTGTCGACTAAAGGAGAACGGCAACGATCAGCCCCCACAGACAGCCCTCGCCACAAACACGACTCAGCACTCCACAAGGTCAAGAGCAAGCAGACCTACAAATAAATGAGCCCCATGCCCACGGAGATTTCCATCACATTATCGCCAGGTCAAGTCGACCAAGTCGTACAAAGCCCTCACCCTAAATGAGGGTCTACCCAATGTGTTCCGTGTAGCCGTGCCGAACCCCGCAGCACTTACCCAACAATATCGCTAGTTACTCTGCGACAAGAGACTTTCTCGCTCATTGCTGTCCGGGCTCTTAATCCTATCTTGCTGTCCGCCGAACGGACGGAGTATAGGCATAGCCGAACTCGCTGCGAGAGCAGACATCAGCACAAGTACAATACACCGTTATATGGTGACATTGCTTGCGGCGAATCTCGTAGAACAACATCCGGTAACGCGTGAGTACAAGAGGACCGGCTACATACCAACCTGACTCGCGTTCTCCGGGCCTATCGGTGGAGGAACATGACCAAACGCCGCCTCGTCTATAGGCAACGGAATTGACACTTTCCCCGGTCCAGCAAGCCCAAGCCGAAGCTCCCAAGCATATCCGCGAACGTGTGGCGGCGTTGCACCTCGAATCACTAGGCCGCAAGCCTCAATGGTTTTTACGAGCCACTCTCGATCAAAGATAACCGCGTTGGCCGGCCCCCGTTTTTTGGTCCACCGCGTGTGAGGGCTGGTGGATAGAAGTAAGG
>DASRKZ010000130.1:0-6182 GCA_035648675.1 Solirubrobacteraceae bacterium | reverse complement strand
GTTCGACTTCGGCGATCCCGCATGGATGCACGGGATGCTCACTATCCCTCGTCCACTCAGGACGGTCGATCGACTCGGCGTTCAGAGGATCTGGTACAACGGGCCGTCGCCGCCCTCGGGGACCGTCAGACGGCCGCCCTTGGCGGTGATCGCGCCGCACTGGACGCAGTTGGTGTAGTTCACGATCACGTCCACCTCACCGGATTCGTCCCCACCCTCCCCGTCCTCGGGGATCTCGTAGACCCCGGCGGGGCACATCCACTTCCAGGTTTCTGCGAGCTCGCGGGGGACGTGCTTCTGGACGCGGATGTGGTTCGGCGCGTCGTCGCGGGTCGCGTTGCCGGTGATGAACACCGAGGAGAGCTTGTCGAAGGTGTATTTCCCGTCGGGCTTGGGGTAGCTGTCCTTCGTCTTGCCGATGAACATCGGCTTCGCGTCGTTACGGTGCCAGTGCGCGCGGCCGGGGAGCTTGCCTTTCGTGATCTGCTGGATGCCGCTTAGCGGCCCACCGATGAGCAAGCCTTTCTGGAGCGGCTGGCGCGCGTTGCGCACCTCCCACATCTCTTTGCCGACCGAGGACTCCTCGATCGCCTCCTCGTAGGCCTCAAAGCTCGACTCTCCGCGCTTCAGCGCCGCGTAGATCGTCTCGGCCGCGAGCATGCCCGACTTGATGCAGTGATGCACGCCCTTCAGCGCCATCGTGTCGACCATCCCGCCGGAGTCGCCGACGAGCACCGCTCCGGGCATCGAGAGCTTCGGCATCGACCAGTAGCCGCCGCCCGGCAGCGCCTTGGCGCCCCAGGCAATACGCTCGCCGCCCTCGAGGATCTTGCGCACGAGGGGATGGGTCTTGAACGTCTGGAGCAAGTCATGCGCCGAGGTCGTCGCGTCCGCGTACTCGAGCTCGACGACAAAGCCGATCGAGACGAGATCCTCGCCCTTCTCGTTCTTCATCGGGTAGATCCAGGTGCCACCAATCTGGCCGTACTTCGGTGAGATCTTTAGCGGCCAGGGACCCATGGTGTGGATCAGGCGGTCCAGCGGCTGCTTCACCTTCCAGACCTCCTTCACGCCGAGCTCCCACACCTGCGGCTCGCGCCCGTCGGCCAGATCAAACTCCTTGATCGCGGCGCCCGTGATGTGGCCCCAGCAGCCCTCCGCGAGGACCGTCGCCTGCGCCTTGATGTCGGTCCCGGGCTCGAAGTTGCCGAGCGGCTCGCCCTCCTTGCCGCGGCCCTTATCGCCCGAGCGCACGCCGGCGACGCGACTCCCCTGTGCCCCGGATGGGGTATCGACGATCAGCTGCGTGGCCGAGGTCTCGGTCAGGATGTAAGCGCCTGCCTCCTCGGCCTGGCGCTGCTGGTAGCGCGCCAGCGCCGAGACCGAGACGACCTCGTTGCCGTGGTTCTTGAACGGCGGCGGCGTCGGCACGCGGAGCGCCATTTTGGATGTCGGCGTCAGGTAGACCGCCTCCTTCTTCACCTCACCGAAGGCGAAGCCCTCCTCGCGCCACTGCTCGCGGGTCATCTCCGGGAACAGCTCTTCCAGCGGCCCCGGGCGCATCACCGCGCCTGAAAGGGAGTGCCCGCCACAGGTCTTCGCCTTCTCGATCACCGCCACCGGGACTTCGCCGAGGCGCTCCATCGTCTCCGGATCGTCAGCCAGCAGCTGCAGCAGACGGTTCGCGCACGCCAAGCCCGCGGTGCCGCCGCCGACGATCGCCACGCCGACCTCGATCAGCTCGTCCTCGGCGTCGAGACCGCGCTTGACGAACTCCTTCTGCGAGTCCACCGGGGGCGGGAAGGCCGCGGGCACGACCTTACCGCCTGCCCCCCGTGACGGGGGGTTATGAGAGCCGTTGTGATCGGACACCGTCAGAGCACCCCCTGCGAGTCGGAACGAACCGCGCCGGTCATCGCTCAGCCGGCCTTCTTGGCCTTCACTGCCTCCGTGAGCTTCGGCAGGATCTTGTTCAGGTCGCCCACGATCCCGAGGTCGGAGAATTCGAAGATCGGCGCGTTCGCGTCCTTGTTGATCGCGACGATGTTCTCCGAGGCCTGCATCCCGACCTTGTGCTGGATCGCGCCGGAGATGCCCGCCGCGAGGTACAGCTTCGGTGCGACGGTCTTACCCGTCTGGCCGATCTGCGCCGCGTAGGGGTACCAGCCGGCATCCACCACCGCGCGGGTGGCCGCGACGGCGCTGTTGCCGCCGAACGCCTTCGCCAGGTCCTCGGCGAGCTCGAAGCCCTCGGCCTTCCCCAGCCCGCGACCGCCGGCCACGAGGATGTCCGCGCCCTCGATATCGACGTCCGCGCCACGCTGTTCGCCGCGCGTCACCATCGTCGCCTGCTGGGCCTGCGGGCTCAGCTCGAAGCTCAGCTGCTCGACGGCGGCTGGGTGGGCGGGATCCGAATCTGACTCCTTGATCTCGAACGCGTTCAAGCGGCCGATGATGATCCCGACGTCCGAGCGGTATTTGATCTCGGAGATCGCCGAATCGCCCAAGATCGGGCGCTCCGCCACGAGCTCGCCGCCCTCCGCCCGCACGGCCGTGACCTCCATCGCCACGCCGGCACCGAGCCGTGCGGCCAGGCCGGCGCCGATCTCGAAGCCGAGCAGTCCTCCGCCGAACAGCGCGTAGGAGTAGTCGCCGCCCTGGATCGCCGCGGCCATCGCGTCGACCAGCGGCTGGGCCAGGCCCTCGGGACCCTCGGCGACGAGCACCTTCTTCGCGCCGTAGTTGCCCAATGAGGCGGCCAGCTCCTGGGGGATGTTCTCCCCGAGCAGGATCGCGTGCGCCTCGCCGCCGAGCTCAGCGGCGAGCTTCGCGCCCTCGGAGACCGCCCCGAGCGAGTTCTTGTTGATCGCGCCGTCGTAGTGCAGTGCGTAAACCAGGATGTTTGCCATTTAGATCAGCTTCCTCTCGTCGAGCCAAGCGACGATTTTCTCGACGGTCTCGCCGGTGTCCTCGTCCTCGATGATCTCCCCCGCGGACTTCGGCGGAGGCGCCTTCGCCGAGACCCACTGGGCGGCCGAGTTATCGCCGCCGACTTTCGAGGCGTCGATCTCGACATCGGCCGCCGTGACCGTATCCAGCGGCTTCTTCTTGGCGCCCATGATCGCCTTCAGCGAGGGATAACGGGGCTCGTTGATCGCATCGCCCACGGAGATCACCGCGGGCAGCTTGATCTGGACGGTGTCGTAGCCGTACTCGGCCTGTCGCTCGCAACGCAGCGAGGGCGGGTGGGGATCAGATTTAATGTCCATCTTGATCACCTGCGTCAGCGAGGGCATGCTCAGGTGCTCGGCCACGACCGCGCCGATCGTGTAGCACTCGCCGTCGTCTGACTGCTGACCGAGCAGCACCAGATCGGGGCTCTCGCGCTGCAGCGTCTTGGCCAGCGCATAGCCGGTGGCCGCCACATCCGATCCGGCGACGGCCGGGTCGGAAAGGTGCACCGAGCGGTCGGCGCCGAGCGAGACGGCCTTGTGCAGGGCGCGCACGGCGCTCTCGGGGCCCATCGTCACGGCGACGATCTCCTCGACGGGCATGGCGCCGCCCTCCTTGATCTGCATCGCGGCCTCGATCGCGTGCGTGTCATACGGGTTGAGGTTCTTCTCTCCGCTGCGGTCCATACGCCCCGTCGAGGGATCGATCCGCTTCTCGACGGCGGCATCCGGGACCTCCTTCACCAGGACACATATCTTCATTCTGCAAGCAACTCCTTGGGGTCTAAGTGGGTTCAATCCTACTCGCTCGCGCGGTTGACTGACGAGTCAATCAGTTTTTCTTGGATCTCGATCGAAGACAGGGGCCGCATGCGGCCCCTGTCCGAGCGGCGCATGCGCCGCTCGGCGGACCGGTACATGTACCGGTCCGAACAACACATATGACTACCGGTCGACGACCGCGCCACGGATGAAATCCACGATCGCCTGGGTCGGGGCGCCCGGCGTGAAGACCTCCGCCACGCCCAGCTGCTTGAGCTCGGGGATGTCCTCGGCGGGGATCGTCCCACCGACGGTCACGACGACGTCATCGATGCCCTGCTCGCGCAGCAGCGCCACCACGCGCGGCACCAGCGTCATATGGGCGCCCGAGAGGATCGACAGCCCGACCGCGTCGGCGTCCTCCTGGATCACCGTCTCCACGATCTGCTCCGGTGTCTGGTGGAGACCCGTGTAGATCACCTCCATGCCCGCGTCCCGCAACGCCCGCGCGATGATCTTCGCGCCGCGATCGTGCCCGTCCAGGCCGGGCTTCGCCACGACGACGCGGATCTTGCTCTTGGACTGGGTGGTGGAGGAGGACATGAGTAGCTGGCGGCGACGCTCTGCGTTCAGCGGCGTCCGCGACGGCGGTTCGTCCCACGACGAGGACGACCGGACGCGCGGGATTGTAAGCCCCGGGGATCGGCCCGCGCACCGACGTGCTCCCGCGCGAGCCTGCCAAGCCCGCCGAGCGCTGTCGCCGCGCCCACGGCGGCGAGCATCTTCAAGCGGCGCCCGAGACGGTCCAGGCGCAGGGTCTCCCAGCCCTCGGCGGCGGCGATGCGCCGCAGGTCCGGGTCAGGATTGACCACCACCGGGTGCCCCACCGCCCGCAGCATCGGCAGGTCCGACTCGGAATCCGAGTAGGCGTAGGAGGAATCCAGATCGATCCGCTCGCGCTCGGCGAGCTCGCGCATCGAGAGCACCTTCCCCTCGCGGTAGTTGAAAGGTCCGGCGGCGCGCCCGGTGTAGCGGCCGTCCACCACCTCCGAGCGCGAGCCGAGGCCGCCGTCGAAGGCGAGCACGTGCGCCAGCAGGTCGGCCATCTCCTGGGAGGCGGCCGTCACGATGTAGACGAGCATGCCCGCGTCCTGATGGGCATAGGCGCGCTGCAGCATCTGCGGGTACAGCCTCGGCAGCACGCCCGCGAGCACGCGCGGGGAGAGCCGCTGCAGGTCGCGCACCGGCACATCGGCGATCATCTCCCCCACGCGCCGGCGAATTTGGTCGGCGCGGTCGTCGGTGGAGCCGCGCAGCCGGAAGCGCAGGTTCTCGTATGCGTCCTGCGCCAGGCGACGGCGCGTGATCATGCCCGTCGCGAAGGCCGCGCGCGCGAAGAAGATGCCCGAGGAGCCGGCCATCAGCGTACGGTCGAGGTCGAAGAACGCCGCCGCACGCAGCTGACCGTTCAGCGGTTCGGGGACGCCATCCCCGTCGGCGATCACTGCTACCTGAGATGGTCGTGAGTCGAGCCAGACAAGGACGCAGGGAGCGACGTGTGCTGCACGTGTGCTGGCCGATCTCCGATCGGTAGGACGCCGACCGAAGCCGGTAGACACGCGCCTTCGGCGCGAGTCCCCGTTTCGACCAGCGAAGTGCTCACGGCCATCTCAGACGCGGAGGATCAGGGCGTCGCCCTGACCGCCGCCGGAGCAGATCGCCGCGCAGCCCAGACCGCCGCCGCGGCGGCGCAGCTCGTAGACGAGCGAGCCGAGAATCCGCGCGCCGGAGGCGCCGATCGGGTGGCCGAGCGCGACCGCGCCGCCGTTGACGTTCACGCGGTCCTCGTCGATGTCGAGCATCCGGATCGAGTTCAGCGTGACCGAGGCGAACGCCTCGTTGATCTCCCACACATCGATGTCCTCGGCCTTCAGGCCGGCCTTCTCCAGCGCCTTCTTCGCGGCGCTCGCGGGCGTCGTCGCCAGGTAGGCGAAGTCGTTGGCGCTCTGCGCGTGGGCGACGATCTCGGCCAGGGCCTCCTTGCCGTTCGCCCGCGCCCACTCCTCGGAGGACAGCACCAGCGCGCCGCCCCCGTCGTTGACGCCCGGCGAGTTGCCGGCCGTGTGCGAGCCCTCCTTGCCGGCCAGGCCGGGGAGCTTCGCGAGCGCCTCCAGCGAGGTGTCGCGGCGCGGGCCCTCGTCGACCTCGACCACCGTGTCGCCCTTGCGACCCTTGACGGTCACGGCGACGATCTCCTCGGGCAGGCGACCCTCGTCGGTGGCCTTCAGCGCCAGCTCGTGCGAGCGCACGGCCCAGCGGTCCATGTCGGCGCGGGTCATCTCGAGCTCGGCGGCGACCTCAGAGGCCTCCTGGGCCATGTGCTTGCCCGAGAAGGGGTTGGTGAGGCCGTCGTTGATCATTCCGTCGATCGCCTTGCCGTCGCCCATGCGAAAGCCGAAGCGGGCGCCC
>DASRKZ010000129.1:0-14070 GCA_035648675.1 Solirubrobacteraceae bacterium | reverse complement strand
GCGCTCGCCGCGCCGCGCGTGGCTGGCGGCCCTCCGCGCCTGCTCCCTGGCGGCCCTCCGCGCCTGCTCCCTGACGGCCCTCCGCGCCTGCTCCCTGACGGCCCTCTGCGCCTGCTGCCTGACGCCCGCCGCGGCGAGCGCCGCGAGCGCATCCGCCGCCCTCCAGGCGGACCTCTCCCGCCAGCTTCAGATCGCCGGCTCGCGCTCCGGCGCCTACGTCTACGACCTCACCGCCCACCAGGCGCTGTTCACCGAGCGCGCCGAGACCCTCCGCCCGCCGGCCTCCGTCGAGAAGCTCTACACCGCCTCCACCGCCCTGGAGCTGATGGGGCCGACGGCGCGCCTGTCGACGAACGTGCTCGGCAGCGGCCGGCTCGCCGCGGGGGGTGTCTGGGAAGGCAACCTCTACCTGCGCGGCGGCGGCGACCCGACGTTCGGCACGAGCTCCTTCATCCACAGCCACTACGGCGGCCAGGGCGCCTCCGTCTCGGCGCTCGTCACGCAACTCGTCGGGGTGGACGGCATCCACCACATCGTCGGGAACGTGGAGGGCGACGAGACCTACTTCGACTCGCTCCGCGGTGAGCCCTCGAGTGACTTCGGCCCCGACCCGTTCCTCGAAGGGACGCTCTCGGGGCTCGCCTTCAACCGCGGCGGGGTGGGCTCCGAACGCGGCCCCCACGCCCCCGCCGCCTACGCCGCGCACGAGCTGCTGGGGGCGCTGAAGGGAGCCGGCGTCACGATCCAGGGCTCCTCCGGCGCGGCCCCGACGCCCGCCGGCGCCACCCAGCTCGCTCAGGTCCAGTCGCCGACGCTCAACGGGTTGCTCGCGTTGACGCTGCCGCCGTCGGACAACTTCTTCGCGGAGACGCTCGTGAAGGACCTCGGCGCCCGCTACGGCGGCGCCGGCACGACCGCGGCGGGCGCCGCCGTGGTGAGCGCGACGATCGCCAAGCTATTCGGCTTCTCCCCCCATGTGGTCGACGGCTCGGGCCTCTCCGCCTCGGACCTCACCTCCCCCTACGAGGTCGCCGATCTGCTCGTCGAGCTCGCGCCGACCACCGTCGGGGCGGTGCTACGCGGCGATCTCGCGGTCGCGGGGAGCACCGGGACGCTCTCGGAACGGATGCGCGAGACCGGCGCCGCGGGACGCTGCCAGGGGAAGACGGGCACCCTCACCGGCGTCTCCAACCTCGTCGGCTACTGCCAGGCCCGCGACGGCCACCTGCTCGCCTTCGCGCTCTTCACGGACGGGATCAGCACCTCCTACGCCCACACGATCCAGGACCACATGACGATCTCGATCGCGGACTTCTGATCGCGAAAATCTGATTGGGAAGAACATGCCGCATGCGGCATGTTCAGCAGGGTCGCATGCGACCCTGCTCGGGGTCGTACATGTACGGCCCCGCCGATAGGCGCATGCGCCTATCGGAACTACTCACCCAGCAACTCGCGGAGGCCTGCCTCGTCGAGCGTCGGCACCGCCAGGCGCTTGGCCTTCTCGAGCTTCGATCCCGCGCTGTCGCCGGCGACGAGGTAGTCGGTCTTCTTCGATACCGCGCTCGTCACCCGCCCGCCGGCGGCCATGATTCGCTCGGTGGCCTGCTCGCGCGACCAGTTCGGCATCGAGCCCGTCAACACGACCGTCTTGCCCGCCAGAGGGCCCTCCGACGGCGGCGGACCCTGCTCGGAGAAGCGCAGCCCGATCTCGCGTAGATCCTCGATCAGCGCGCGCATCCGCTCGTCGTCGAGCTGCTCGCGGATCGCCCTCGCCATCTTCTCGCCCACCCCCGGTGTCTGCTCGATCTCCTCGTTCGTGGCACCGAGCAGCGCGTCGATGTCGCGGAAGCGCATCGCCAGGTTGCGGCCCGTCACCTCGCCGACCTCCTCGATCCCGAGCGCGAACAGCACGCGCGCGAACGGCCGCCCCTTGGAGGCCTCGATCGCCGCGATCAGGCTCCTCGCCGAGATCTCCCCGACGCCCTCCAACTCCACCAACTGCTCCTCGGCGAGGCGGTAGAAGTCGCCGTCGGTCCTCACCAGCCCCTGTTGCTGGAGCATCGCCACCTGCTTCTCGCCGAGCCCCTCGATGTCCATCGCGCCCTGTGAGACGAAGTGCTTCAGCAGCTGCCACGCGCGCTCGGGGCAGTCGCGGTTGGGGCACTTCGTGAACACCGAGCCCTTCGGCTTGACCGTCTCGGTGTTGCAGAACGGACAGCGCTTCGGCGGGCGCGGGCGTCGCGGACGGCTCTTCCCCTCGACCACGTGTGGCGCCGGGGAGACCACCTGCGGGATCACGTCGCCGGCGCGCATCACGATCACCTCCTCGCCCTGGCGGATGTCCTTGCGGACGATGTCCTCCTCGTTGTGGAGCGTCGCCAGCTTGATGCTCACGCCGCCCACCTCGATCGGCGCGAGCATCGCGTAGGGACGCATGTCGCCGAACTTCCCGACGTTCCACATGACTTTTTCCAGCTTCGTCACCGCGATCGTCGGCGGGAACTTCCAGGCGATCGCCCAGCGCGGGTCGCGCCCGACGGAGCCCAGCCGGCGCTGGAGCGCGAGGTCGTTCACCTTCACCACGACCCCGTCGATCTCGAAGTCGAGCTCGCCCCGGCGCTCCTGCCAGTCGAGGCACTGTCTCACGACCTCGTCCTCGCTGCCGATCAACCTGATGTCGGGATTGACGCGGAAGCGGTGCTCGCGCAGCCACTGAAGCGCCTCCCAGTGCGTCTCGAACGAGAGATCCTCGACGACACCCAGCTGGTAGCACCACATCGAGAGCGGCCGCTTCGCCGCATCCGCCGGGTCGAGCTGGCGGATCGTCCCCGCGGCGGAGTTCCGCGGGTTCATGAACGTCGATTCCTCCGCCTCCGCGCGCCGCTCGTTCAGCGCGGCGAAGTCCCTCAACGACATATACACCTCGCCCCGCACCTCCATCAGCGGCGGCACGTCGTCGACACTCAGCGGGATCGCACCGATCGTCCGGAGGTTGTGCGTGACGTCCTCCCCCACCTCGCCGTTCCCGCGCGTCGCCCCCCGCTCGAGGACCCCGTCGCGATAGACGAGGCTGATCGCCAGCCCGTCGATCTTCGGCTCCACCACGAACTCGAACTTCGGGCTCTCGATCCCCTCGCGCGCCAGGTGGTTGCGCATCCGCTCCACCCACGCCCGCAGCTCCTCCTCGGTCCGGGCGTTCGGCAGCGACAGCATCGGCTCCAGGTGCGTCACCTTCTCCAGCTTCCCCACCGGCTCCGCCCCCACCCGCCGCGTCGGCGAGTCCGGCGTGGCCAGCGCCGGGTACGCTTTCTCCAGGGCCCGCAGCTCGTCGAGCAGCGCGTCGTACTCCGCGTCCCCGACGGTGGGGTCGTCGAGCACGTAGTAGCGGTGAGCGTGCTCCCCGAGCACGCTCCTCAACTCACCCGCGCGCGCCCGCAACTGCGCTGTCGATGACTCGAGGGGCTCCAACGACTCCTCCGACTCCGGCGACTCCGAGGCGTCACTCACGGCGCTTGGAGCCCGGCGACCGGAGCGAGGAGCGCCTCCAGGTCGAAGCCTCTCAGAGCCTCCAAGCCCGGGCGGTCGGTCAGGTCGAAGTGGATCGGCGTCACCGCGACCCGTCCCGCGGCCACCGCCGCCAGGTCGGTGCCCGGCTCGTCGTGAAAGCCGGGGTCCGAGCCGTAGATCCAGTAGCGCCTGCGGGAGGGCGGGCCCTCCTCCTCGTGGTCGAGCTTCAGCTCGTCCCGGTAGATGCGCTTGCCCAGGCTCGTCACCTCGACCCCCTCCGGCGTGCCGGCCGGCACGTTCACGTTCAGCAGCGTCGTCTTCGGCAGTGGCACGTCCTCGATCTGCTCCACCAGCCCGGCCACGAACCCGGCCGCGACCTCGAAGGAGAAGCCGCCGTCGTAGCGGAAGTCGAGCGCCCGCGCCTTCGACTGCTGGGAAACCGCGATCGCCGGGATCCCCAACACGACGCCCTCGAGCGCCGCCGCGACCGTGCCCGAGTAGGTGATGTCGTCGCCCAGGTTCGCGCCGTGGTTGATCCCGGAGACGACCAGATCGGTCTTGAACCCCTCGACCAGCCCGAGGCTCGCCAGCCGCACGCAGTCGACCGGCGTGCCGTCCGTCGCGTAGCCGACCGTCTCGTCCGCGAACGGCACCTCGGCCACCCAGAGCGGCCTGCGGGTCGTAATCGAGCGGGCCATCGCCGAGCGGTTGCCGTCCGGCGCGATCACCGCCAGGCGCACGCCCTCCACCGCGAGCAGCGCCCTGCGCATCGCCTGCAGGCCCTCCGCCTCGATCCCGTCGTCGTTCGTCAGCAGCACGTTCAGCATCTGTTTCCCCAGCATAGGGCGCGCTTCGGTCCGCCGCTGTAGCCGCCGCGTTACCGGCCTGACATCGCGTTACCGGCCCGACATCGCGTTACCGGCCCGACGTCGCGTTACCCGGCCCGGCATCGCGTCCGGGTCCAAAGTCCGTGCGCGACCTCCGCCCGCTCCTACTCGTAGGACACGCCGGCGAGCGCCAGCCCGTGCGCGGGAGCTGTCCTGCCGGCCTCCTCGCGCGGGCGACCCTCGAGCAGGCAGTTGAACTCATCGACCGTCCGCCGTCCGCTCCCGACCTCGAGCATCGTGCCGACGAGCACGCGATTCATGTGTCTGAGGAACATGTCAGCCTCGATCCAGAACTCCAACAGATCCCCTTTCGCCAGCCACTCGGCGCGCCCGACGTCGCAGTGAAACCACGAGTGCTCCGTCTCACTCGGCGTGAACGCCGTGAAGTCGTGCCTGCCCGCCAGCGCCG
This sequence comes from Solirubrobacteraceae bacterium, assembly GCA_035648675.1. Lineage (GTDB taxonomy): Bacteria > Actinomycetota > Thermoleophilia > Solirubrobacterales > Solirubrobacteraceae > Palsa-744. The sequence continues at coordinate 9,264 of DASRKZ010000129.1, read as the reverse complement.
CGGCGCACTCCGCGAGCGCCCCTTGGTCGAGCGCTCCCGGCCACCAGCAGGCGCGACCGCGCTCGAACACACCGCGGCTGCGTCGCGCGAGCACGCGGTAGCAGTAGGTCCGGCTCGTCGCGTCGCGCCGGGCATCGAACGTCTCCTCCGCCGGTTCCGCCGCGAGCACCGCGACGTCGTCGTCGAGCAGCCCGTTCAGCCGCAGCGGATCGACCGCCTCGTGCGCGTAGCTTGCGACCTGAGCCCACGCGTGCACGCCTTGATCGGTGCGCCCGGCCACCGTCAGTTTCAGCGGCGCGCCGTCGGGGCCCGTCTCGCCGAGCACCGTCCTCAGCGCCGACTCCAACTCTCCCTGCACCGTCCGCTCCCCAGGCTGACAGGCCCAGCCGGCGAAGTCGGTCCCGTCGTACTCGATCGTGAGCTTGGTGACCAGCCGGCTAAACCAGCTCGATGAAGACCATCTCGGTCGAGTCGCTCTTCCGCGGGCCGAGCTTCAGGATGCGTGTGTACCCACCCGGCCTGTCCGCGTAGCGAGGCGCGACCTCCTCGAACAGCTTGTGCACCGCGAACTTGTCCTGAGCCAGCGTCGACAGCGCCTGCCTGCGCGCGTGCAGGCTCCCGCGCTTGGCCAAGGTGATCAGCTGCTCGATCTCGGGCTTGACGGCCTTGGCCTTCGCCTCGGTCGTCTTGATCCGCTCGTGCTCGATGATCTCCTTGCTGAGGTTCATCAACAGCGACTTCCTGTGGGCGCTTGAGCGGCTGAGCTTGTTTTTGGTCTTCTGGTGTCTCATGGTCGCGGTGATTCTAACTTTCTTACGGATAAGTGTGACGACGGTGTGCCGGCGGGGGGGTTGTATAAGACTTTTTATGCGCTGTATAACGATCGTAATACACCGCTCAAAAAGAGAGCATCACTTCTCGCGGCGATCACAAATTTGTGTGTGACCTGTGCGCATCTTGACGCAAATCCTTGAAAGCGGGGCTAGTCCTGCCGGAGGTCCAGGCCCCGAGAGTGAAGCGTCTCGATGACCTCGTCGATCGACTTCTTGCCGAAGTTCGGGATCGCGTTCAGCTCGGCCTCGGACTTCGAGATCAGATCGCCCACTGTCTGGATGCCGGCGCGCTTCAGGCAGTTATACGAGCGCACCCCGAGCTCGAGCTCCTCGATCAGGATGCTCCACTCCTCGCCCTGCAGCGCCGCCGGAGCGCCACCACCCACCGCGAGGCCGTGGCCGTCGAGCTGGCCTCCCGGCACCGCCCGCAGCTCTTGGATGCGATCGGCGTCGGTGAAGATCGCCAGCTGGCTGATCAGCAGCTCGGCCGCCTCGCGGAGCGCCGCCTGCGGATCGATCGAGCCGTCGGTCTCGATGTCGAGCGTGAGCTTGTCGAAGTCCGTCTTCTGACCGACGCGCGCGCCCTCGACCGCGTAGGCCACCCGCCGGACGGGCGAGAAGATCGAATCGATCGGGATCACCCCGATCGGCTGGTCCGAGGACTTGTTCTCCTCCGCCGGGCGGTAGCCGCGGCCGCGGCCGATCGTCATGTACAGCTCGAGCTTAGTTTTCTTCTCGAGCGTCGCCACGTGCACATCGGGGTTGAGGATCTCGACGCCCGCGGGCAGGTCGATGTCCTTCGCGGTGATCTCTCCCGGTCCGGTCACCACCAGCGGCGCCTCGACCTCGGTCGCGTCGGAGTGCATCCGGCAGACGATGCCCTTGAGGTTCAGCACGATGTCCGTCACGTCCTCCTTGACGCCTCCGATCGTCGAGAACTCGTGCGCGACGCCCTCGATGCGTACGCTCGTGACGGCCGCGCCGGCCAGGGAGGACAGCAGCACGCGGCGTAGCGAGTTGCCGAACGTGTAGCCGAAGCCGCGGTCGAGCGGCTCGATGGTGAACGTGCCACGGTTCTGCTCCACGGACTCGCTGGTGATCCGGGGAATTTGGAAGTCGAGCATCAGAGTCCTAACGTCGTTTTGGTGTCGCACCGGCGTCGCTCGGACACCGGCTCTGAAGCGCCTGCGCCACCATCAGGCGGCGCCGGCGTGGGGCAAAAACTCTCCTACTACTTCGAGTACAGCTCGATAATGAGCTGCTCCTGCACCGGCGCGGCGACCTCGCGTCGCTCCGGCTTGCGCAGCACCTTGGCCGTGAGCGACTCATGGTCGGCCTGTAGCCACGCGGGAATCTGTCCGGTCAGCTCGGTCGCGTCGCGCACCACCTGCGTGGCCGCGGTGTCGGCCTTGATCGCGATCACCTCGCCCGAGCGCACCTGATATGAGGGGATGTTCACCCGGCGGCCGTTGACCGTCCAGTGGCCGTGACGGATCAGCTGGCGCGCCTGGCGGCGCGAGGCGGCGAAACCGAGGCGCACCAACACGTTGTCCAGCCGGCACTCGAGCAGCGCGAGCAGGTTCTCTCCGGTGATACCGGGCTGGCGCGAGGCCTTTTCGTAGTAGCCGTGGAACTGCTTCTCGAGCACGCCGTAGTAGCGGCGCGCCTTCTGCTTCTCGCGCAGCTGCAGGCGGTACTCGCTCTGTTTCTGCCGACCGCGACCGTGCTCGCCCGGCGGATAGGCGCGGCGCTCCACGCCACACTTGTCAGTCAGGCAGCGCTCGCCCTTGAGGAACAGCTTCTGCCCCTCGCGGCGGCACTGCTTGCACTGAGGTCCAGTGTCTCTGGCCATTGCTCAGACTCTCCTACGCTTGCGGGGGCGACAACCGTTGTGGGCCTGTGGGGTGACGTCCTTGACGCCCGTAACCTCGAGGCCCGCGGCCTGCAGCGAGCGGATCGCTGTCTCCCGGCCCGAGCCCGGGCCCTTGACGTAGACCTCGACCTTCTGCAGGCCCTGCTCGAGACCCTTCCGAGCGGCCGCATCGGCGGTCACCTGGGCGGCAAACGGCGTGGACTTGCGTGAGCCCTTGAAGCCCGCGCCTCCGGCCGACTCCCAGGCGATCACGTTGCCCGTGGTGTCCGTCAGGGAGACGATCGTGTTGTTGAACGAAGTCTTGATGTGGGCCTGTCCGATCGGGATGTTCTTCTTCGGCTTGCGCCGCCCGCGGCCGGGACGCTTGGGTGCGGGAGGCATTACTTCTTGCCCGCTTTCTTCTTACCGGCGACCTGCATCCGCTTGGGCCCCTTGCGCGTACGTGCGTTGGTCTTCGTCTTCTGCCCACGCACCGGCAGGCCACGGCGGTGGCGCAGCCCGCGATAGCAAGCGATCTCCTGCAGACGCTTGATGTCCTGCGACTGTTCGCGGCGCAGATCTCCCTCGACCGTCAGCGTCTGGTCGATCGCGTCGCGGAGCTTCGAGACCTCGTCCTCGGTCAGGTCGCGTATGTAGGTGTCGGGGCTGACCCCCGTCTCCTTCAGCAACTTGTTCGACGTCGCCCGCCCGATCCCAAAGATGTAGGTGAGGCCGATCTCCGTGCGCTTGTTCAGGGGTAGGTTGACCCCAGCGATTCTTGCCATGCGGGTGCTAGCCCTGCCTTTGCTTGTGGCGCTTGTTCTGGCAGATGACCAGAACCGCTCCGTGACGGCGGATGATCTTGCACTTCTCGCACATCGGCTTGACCGACGGTCTTACCTTCATGATCCCTTTCGGCGGCTGGGTTCCGGCGGCTCGGCTCTGGCTGCCGTAGTGGCCGCCGCTACCGGGTCGTGGAGATGCTCTCACGCGCACAAATCGCTTCGCGTTCGAGCAGGACCCCGGATGGTAGCAACTCCAGACGCCTTCCGGTCCTCCGCAGCAAGATGCCACGGCGTGAGGATCTTCGGCCCCTCGCCGGTGACCGCGACCGTGAACTCGAAGTGCGCCGCGGGCGAGCCGTCCTGGGAGAAGATCGCCCAGCCGTCGCCGGCCACGCGCACCGCGGGGCGCCCGGCGGTCGTCATCGGCTCGACGGCGAGCACCATGCCCTCCTCCAGCAACGGACCCTTTCCCGGCTTCCCGTAGTTTGGCACCTGCGGATCCTCGTGCATGCTCCGCCCGACTCCGTGCCCCACAAGCGAGCGCACCACCGACAGCCCGGCTTTCTCGGCCACCCGCTGGATCGCGCTCGACAGGTCACCCATGCGGTTGCCCGGCCTGCACTGCGCCACCCCGGCATACAGCGCCTCCTCGGTCGCGCTCAGCAGATTTTGCGCCTTCCCGCTGACCTCGCCCAGCGGGAAGGTGCGCGCGGCGTCCGCCACCCATCCGTCGAGCGTCACTCCCACGTCGATCGAGATCGTGTCCCCGCTCTTCAAGCGGTACGGGCCCGGGATACCGTGGACCACCATCGCGTTCGGCGAGGCGCAGATCGAGCCGGGAAAGCCGCGGTAGCCCTTGAACGTCGGCACCGCGTCGCGCGAGCGGATGAAGCGCTCGGCGGCCCGATCGAGCTCGGCGGTGCTCACCCCCGCGCGGATCTTGCCCTCGAGCATGTCCAGCGTTCCGGCGAGAATCGCGCCGGCCCGCGCCATCTTTTCGATCTCCTCGGGGCTCTTCTTGATGATCACCCGAGGAGCTTAGCTATAGCTTCTCCTCCAAGCGGAGCGTCGCAAGCGCGGCGCGGATATGGGCGTGCACCTCGTCGGCGTTCCGGCGTCCGTCGAACCGCCGCAGCAAGCCGAGACGCTCGTAGTAGTCGACCAGCGGCGCGGTCTGGGAGTGATAGACCTCCAGACGATGGCGGATCGTCTCCTCGGCGTCGTCGTCGCGCTGGATCAACCGGGTGCCGTCCTGATCGCACACGCCCTCGTGCTTGGGCGGATCGAACTCCACGTGGTAGATGTGGCTGGGATTCTTCACGCACACGCGGCGGCCAGCCAGACGACGCACCACCTCGTCGTCGGGCACCTCGACCAGTAGCGCGGCGGTCAACCGCCGACTCAGGCCGTCGAGCGCCTCGCCCAGGGCATCGGCCTGCTCCTCGTTGCGAGGAAACCCGTCGAGGAGGAACCCGTCGCGCGCGGCCTCGTCGCCGACGCGATCGATGATCATGCCGATGATCACCTCGTCGGGCACCAGCTCGCCGGCATCCATGTACCGCTTGGCCTTCAGCCCCAGCTCGGTTCCATCGGAGACCTGGGCGCGGAGCATGTCGCCGGCGGAGATGTGGGGCAGCCCGAAATCCTCACGCAGGCGCTCCGCCTGCGTCCCCTTGCCTGCACCCGGCGGGCCGAGCAGTATTAGATTCAACTCCGACACCTCCCTCCCAGCCTACCCGCTCGCGTCGGGGTTCGTACATGCGGGAGGGACTACTTGAGAAAGCCCTCGTAACTTCGCATCATCAGCTGTGCCTCGAGCTGCTTCATCGTTTCCAGCGCCACTCCGATCACGATCAGGATCGAGGTCCCCCCGAGCGGGATGTTCTGGTGGGTGCGCGCGATCAGAATCGTCGGCAGCGCCGCGACGGCGGCCAGGAACAGCGCGCCGGGAAAGGTCAGCCGCGCGAGGATCCGATCCAGGAATTCCGCCGTCGGGCGTCCCGGCCTGACACCGGGGATGAACCCTCCGTACTTCTTCAGGTTGTCCGCCTGGTCGACCGGGTTGAACGTGACGGCGGTGTAGAAGTAGGTGAAGACCACGATGAAGATCGACTCGCCCACGACGTAGTGCCAGCCGTTGGGCGAGAAGAAGTCCGAGAGCTGCTGGCCCCAGTGGGTTTTCACGAGCTGCCCGACGGTCGGCGGGAACGCCATGATGCTGGCGGCGAAGATCACCGGGATCACACCGGCCATGTTCACGCGCAGCGGCAGATAGGTCTGACCGCCCTCGGTCATCCGCCGTCCGATCACGCGCTTGGCGTATTGCACGGGAATTCGTCGTTGGCCCTCCTGGACGAACACGATCCCGGCCACCACGGCCAGCACGAGGAACGGCATCATCACCTTGAAGACCTGATCCGGGGTGGTCCACCAGGCCTGAATGGCTGTCGGCAGGCGGGCGACGATCGAGGCGAAGATCAGCAGCGAGATGCCGTTGCCGATGCCCCGCTGGGTGATCAGCTCGCCGATCCACATCAGCATCACGCAGCCCGTCGTCAGGCAGATGACGATCAAGAAGATGTGGGGCGCGTCGAAGTGGGTGACCACCGATTCGCCGGCTTTGCCCTGCAGCGAGTGGAACAGGAACACGTAGCCGATCGACTGGGCGAAGGCCAGTCCGACCGTCAGGTAGCGGGTGTACTGCGTGATCCTCGCCTGCCCCACCTCGCCTTCCTTGGAGAGCTTCTCGAGCGACGGCACCGCCACCTGGAGCAGTTGTAGGATGATCGAGGAGGTGATGTAGGGCATGATGCCCAGCGCGAACAGCGCCAACCGTGCCAGGCCGCCACCGGAGAACAGGTTCAGCAGTCCCAGAATGTTCGAACCGCCGAACTGCTTCTGGATGTTGTTGACCGCCGTCAGGTTGATGCCCGGCACGGGGATGTGCGAGCCCAGACGGTAGATCAGCAACATCGCCGCCGTGAAGGCGAGCTTCTTGCGAATGTCCGCTACCTGGAAGGCGTTGAGAATGGTCGAGAGCATCGGCTGTCAGTTCCGCGGCGCAGTCGGGCAAACGCCGGCGCAGCGCCCGATTCTAGCTCTCGATGAGGTGGCAGGCGCCGCCGGCTGCCTCGATCTGCTCGCGCGCATTGGCGCTGAAGGCGTGGGCGTGAACCGTGAGCGGCTTCGATAGCTCGCCTCTGGCGAGGATCTTGATCGGTATGTCCTTGCGGGTACCGAGGCCCTTGGCCTTGAGCAACTCGACGGTGATCTCGGCGCCGGACTCGAAGCGGGCGTCCAGATCGGCGATGTTCACCGGCTGGGTGTGCGTGCGGAACATCTCGAACGGCATCGACTTCTTCATGTGCGGCCCGCGCAGCTTTCGCATGCGCATGTGGATCGGCATCTGCCCACCCTCGAAGCGCGCCCTCCGCTTGGAGCCCGAGCGCGAGCCCGCGCCCTTCTGCCCGCGGCCGGCGGTCTTGCCGGTTCCAGAGCCTTCGCCCCGTCCCACGCGCTTGCGCGGACGCCGGCTGCCCGGAGCGGGCGCAAGGTTGTGCAGGCCGATGCGCTCCTTCTCGGTCTCCTTCGCGGGGCTCACTTGCCCTCCTGGACCTCGACGAGGTGACGCACGGCGTGCACCATCCCACGGGCCTGCTCGCAGTCCTTGACCTCCACGGTGTGTCCGATCCTCCGCAGCCCGAGCGAGCGCAGCGTGTCGATCTGTTTCTTATTCGCGCCGTTGCGCGAGCGAAGCTGGGTGACGCTCAGCGAGGACATCAGGCTGGAGTCTCCTCGGCGGCGGCTGGAGTCTCCTCGGCGGCGGCCGGAGTCTCCTCGGCGGCGGCCGGAGTCTCCTCGGCGCTATCGACCACCGTAGTCGTCTCCGTCTCGATCACAGTCTCGGTCGCCGCCAGTGTCTCCGTCTCGGCCTCCACAGCCGGCACGTGAGTGCCGTTTGCGGGGTCTTCGCCCAGACCGAGCACCTGGTTGATCGACAGTCCGCGCAGCTTCGCGACCTCCTCCGGGGTGCGCAACCCGCGGAGTCCCGCGACCGTGGCCTTGACGAGGTTGATCGGGTTCTGCGTACCGAGGCTCTTCGAGAGGATGTCGTGGATGCCCGCGAGCTCGAGCACCGCGCGCACGCCGCCGCCGGCGATCACCCCGGTACCGGGGGAGGCGGGCTTCAACAGCACGCGCCCGGCGCCGAAGATGCCGGTGGTCTGGTGGGTGATCGTGCTGCCGTGCTTGGGCACCCGGAAGAGATCCTTCTTCGCCCGCTCGACACCCTTCTGGATCGCAAGGGGCACCTCGTTGGCCTTGCCGTAGCCGATGCCGACGACTTCGCGCTCGTCACCGACGACCACCAAAGCGGTGAACGAGAACCGCCGGCCGCCCTTGACCACCTTCGCGACGCGGTTGATCTCCACGACCCGCTCCTGCAGGTCGAGGCCGGACTGACTTACTGAGCGATCTGAGGTTATTGCCATAGGTAGGAGAGAGAGGGTAGCGGGAGGATGGGGTCTAGAGGGAGAATGGGGTCTAGAGGGAGGATGGGGTCTAGACGGTGAGGCCGGCTTCGCGAATCGCCTCGGCGAAGGCGCGTACGTGGCCGTGATAGCGGTAGCCGCCGCGATCGAACACGGCCTCCGTCACGCCCGCCGCCTTCGCACGCTCGGCGAGCGTCTCACCGGCGCGCTTTGCCCGCGCGTCTTTCGCGAGCGAGCTCAGCTCGGGCTCGAACCAGCTGACCGCGGCCAGCGTGCCGCCGGCCACATCGTCGATCAGCTGGGCCGAGAGGCCCCTGTTGGAGCGGAACACGGAGATCCGCGGACGCGTCGCGGTGCCGGTGATCTTTGCGCGCACCCGCCGGCGGCGCTTCAGCCGGCGGTTGCCCTTGGTGATGACAGCCATCGCTAAGCCCTCTTCCCGACCTTGCGGGCCACGTACTCACCCTCGTAGCGGATGCCCTTGCCCTTGTAGGGCTCCGGCGGGCGCTGCTTGCGGATGATCGCGGCGGTCTCGCCGACGAGCTGCTTGGAGATGCCCTTGACCACAACGCGCGTCGGCTGGGGCACTTCGAACTCGATGCCTTCAGGCGCCGGGATCGGCACCGGGTGCGAGTAGCCGACGGCGAGCTCGAGGTTCTTCCCCTTCAGCTGCGCGCGGTAGCCGACGCCCTGGATCTCCAGGCGCTTCTCGTAGCCGTCCGTCACGCCCTGGACCATATTCGCCACCAGCGAGCGAGTGAGTCCATGTAGCGCGCGGTGCTCGCCACGGTTCGTCGGCCGCGAGACGAGCAGCCGCTCGCCCTCCTGGATGACATCTATGTCCCTGTGGATGCGCTCCATCAGCTCGCCTTTCGGGCCGTTCACGCGCACCGACTCGGGCTCGATCGCAACGGTCACGCCGGCGGGCACGGGGATGGGCTGTCTACCGATTCTCGACATCAGACGCTCACCTCACCAGACCTGCGCGAGGACCTCGCCGCCGACGCCCGCCGCGCGTGCGTCGTGGCCGGTCATGACTCCGCGAGAGGTCGACACGATCGAGGTACCCATACCGCCGAGCACCTTCGGGATGTGCTTCGCGTCCACATATGTGCGCCGCCCCGGGCGCGACACGCGCCGCAGGCCTGAGATCGCCGAGCGGCGGTCCTCGGTGTACTTCAAGCGAATCTCGAGTAGCTGGCCGGCGTCACCCTCGGGCGCGGGCACGACAGCCCACGAATCGATGTAGCCCTGCTCGGTGAGGATCCGCGCAAGCTCGGCCTTGACTGTGGACGCGGGGATCT
>DASRKZ010000128.1:0-4198 GCA_035648675.1 Solirubrobacteraceae bacterium | reverse complement strand
TGAGGGGCCCGTGGGTCGGCGGACGGTGGCGTGCGGGGGGCGCATGGCGTAGAGTTCGGCGCGCCGTCGATCGTCACCCGAGGAGGGGAAGCAGAGATGGTTCGTAGCGCCACCGAGCGGGCATTTATCCCGGCCAGGAACCTGCTCGAGGAAATCGGGGACATGATGCTCCTGACGGGCAGGACGATCTCGTCCGCCCTGCGCCCGCCGTATCCCTACGGCGGTGAGTTCGTGTCCCAGTTCCTGTTCGCGCTGCGGCTGTGCTGGTTTCCGCTGCTGATCTCGACCGTGGCGATTTGCTACGGAGCGCCGGGGTTGCAGGCGGCGAACTTCTTGACGATCTTCGGGGCGCTCGATCGCCTCGGCGGGTTCTTCATCCTCGCCGCCGTCCGCGAGATCGGCCCGAATGTGACCGCGATCGTGTTGGCGGGCGTGGCGGGCACCGCGATCACGGCGGATCTCGGAGCGCGAAAGATCAGGGAGGAGCTCGACGCGCTGCAGGTGCTCGGCGTCGACCCGATCAAGAACCTCGTGGTGCCGCGCTTCCTGGCGCTGATGCTGGTCACCGGTTTGTTCAACATCTACGCGATCCTGTTCGGGATCTTCGGCGGGATCATCGCCGAGCTCGTCAACGGCCAGCCGTTGGGGCCGTTCTGGGCGACGCTGTTCGCGAACGCCTCGACGACCGATCTGTGGGGGTCGGTGTTGAAGACGACGATCTTCGGGGCGATCATCGCGATCGTCTGCTGCTACAAGGGCATGACCGCCTCCGGTGGCGCCGAGGGTGTCGGCCGCGCTGTGAACCAGGCCGTCGTGATCACGTTCCTGGCGATCTTCTCGTTCGACTACGTCTTCACCCAGACCCTCCTCGCCACGCATCCTGAGATCCTGGTGATCAAGTGAACGAATGGCTCGCGCTGCCGCGCGAATGGATCAGCGCGTCCGGGGAGATCAGCCGCTTCACCGGACACATCGTGCGCGATGTCTGGGGCCTGCGGGTGTTCCGCTTCTTCGGCGAGTCGCTGCGCCAGTCGGGGATCTTGATCATCTCCTCGACGATCATCATCTGGGCGCTGGTGTTCATCATCGGCCTGGAGTGCGGTATCGAGGGCGCGTACTTCACCGAGGCGCAGGGCGCGCCGGCCTACGCCGGGGTGTTCACCGCGTGGTGCGATCTGCGCGAGCTCGTCCCTTACGCCTTCGGCTACATGATGGCCGCGAAGGTCGGCACCGGGATCGTGGCGGAGCTCGGTGCGATGCGGATCTCAGACGAGATCGACGCGCTCGAGGTGATGGGGATCGATTCGGTGACGTTCCTCTGCGCCACGCGCCTGCTCGCCGCCTGGCTGGTACTGCCGTTCATGTACCTGGCGGCGATCGGGGCGGGCTTCCTGGCCTCCTATATCGCGGTGGTGCAGCAGGTCGGAGCGGTCTCCTCCGGTGGATACTTCCTGATCTTCTGGCAGTTCCAGAATCCGCCTGACTTCTTATACAGCCTGATCAAGGCGATGTTCATGGCCACGGCGATCGTGCTCGTGGGGTGCTACTACGGCTACAACGCCAGTGGTGGGCCCGTGGGCGTGGGCACCGCTACGGCCAAGTCGATGGTGCTCAACCTGGTGCTGGTGCACATCATCGGCATGCTCGGCACGCAGATCTTCTGGGGCGCCAATCCTCGAGCTCCGATCGGGGGCTGAGCGACGATGGCCGAGGATCAACCGGCTGAGGACGCCGCGGGCTCCGGCGCGGAGTCATACGAGCATCCCGCGTCCGGAGAGCTCGAGCCGGCCGAGCCGGAGATAGCGAGCGCGGGGGTCGTGTTCGAGCCTCCGCCACGCGAGGGCGAGGAGGAGGACTTCCGCTTCCACACGGGGGTCGTGCGGGTATCCAAGGTCCCCGATGCGATCGAGTTCGTCGACGTGCATAAGTCCTTCGGGCGAAATCATGTGCTGCGCGGTCTCAGCATGGGGATTCCCGAGGACCGGATCTCGATGATCATCGGCCCGTCGGGCACCGGCAAGTCGGTGTGCATCAAGCACATCGTCGGCCTGCTGTATCCCGACGAGGGCGATGTATCGTGCACGGGGAGTCGATCCCGAGCCTTCCCGACGCCGACCTGTTCGAGCTGCGAAAGAAGTTCGGAGTGCTGTTCCAGGACGGCGCGCTGTTCGGTTCGATGAATCTGTATGACAACGTCGCCTTCCCGCTGCGCCAGCACACCGAGAAGAGCGAAGAAGAGATCGCCGACATCGTCAACCGTCGTCTGCGCGAGGTCGGTTTGATCGGCGCCGGCACGAAGATGCCCAACGAGCTCTCCGGCGGGATGCGCAAGCGCGCGGGGTTCGCGCGCGCGCTCGTGCTCGATCCCGAAATCGTGCTCTTCGACGAGCCCGACTCGGGCCTCGATCCGGTCCGTACCGCGCTGCTGTGCGAACTGATCAAGGAGGTCCACGCGGAGAATGGCGGGACCTATGTGGTGATCACCCACGACATCATGAGCGCGCGCCGGGTCGCCGAGCACATCTCGGTTCTGTGGAAGGGCCGGATCGTCGAATCCGGGCCCGCGGCTGAGCTGTTCGCGAGCGAGAACCCGTTCGTCCGCCAGTTCCTCTCGGGCGAGTCGCAGGGCCCTCTCGGTATGGAGTGATTCTGGCGGCGCCTCGTCGCCCCTGGCTGTGTCCTCGATCGCTCGTGTGCGAAGCACACTTCGCTCACTGCGTCCTGGCCAGGAACGACGATCCATCCGCCAGAATAGCTTTATGAATTTCCACTAGCCTCACGATCGTGACTGCGGCCCGGCTATTGGCTGCCCTGGCGGGCGGTGCTGGCGGATCTTCGATCGGCCGCAGGCCGGTGCTGGTGGTGGCGCTTGCGGCCGTGCTGGGGATGGGGGGCGCTGTGCTGGCGCTGGGGTTGCGCCCGACGGCGGCGACTGACACGTTCGTGTCGAGCTCCAGCCCCGAGTACAGGGCCACGCAAAAGTTCTACGCGAACTTCGGTGAAGAGCCGATCGAGGTGTTGGTGAAAGGCGATCTACAGCAACTCGTGCTCAGCTCGGACGTGGATCGCTTGGTGGGGCTCGAGGGGTGCCTGTCGGGCAACGTGCCCACGGCGGGACTCGCAAAGGAGGGAGGCGTGGACGGGCCGTGCGGGCAGCTCGCGCGCGCGCGGACGGTGAAGGTGGTGTTCGGTCCCGGGACGTTCATCAACGAGGCGGCCGAACAGATCGACGAACAACTCACCGTCCAGACCAAGCAGGCCGAAGCCGCGGCGAAGCAAGCCGAGGCGGTCGTGAGGAAGGCCGCGCTGGCGCGTGGAGAAAGCGCCGAAGCGGCGGCGAAGCTCGGCGCGCAGGCGAGCTCGATCACGCTGGCGCGCTTCAAGGAGGGCCTGGCGACGCTGGCGCTCCAGTACGGCCTCACGGCGCGGCCGAGCCTCGACGATCCGAGCTTCGTCTCGACGCTGGTGTTCGACTCGAGCAAGCCCGCGGGTACGCCGAAGCAGCGCTTCGCCTACCTGTTCCCGAGCCGCGAAACGGCGTTGATATCGGTGCGGTTGAAGGCGGGGCTGTCCGAAGGGGCGCGGACGCACACGATCGCGCTGATCCGCCAGGTGGTGGCGATGAAACAGTGGCAACTGGAGCATGGAGAGACCTATCTGGTGACCGGCGAGCCGGTGCTCGTCGCGGATTTGACGGGGAAGATCACGCACTCGATCGAGTTGCTGCTGGTGGCCGTGATGCTGGTGATGGCGGGCACTCTCAGCCTGATCTTCCGCGGGCGGCCGCGGCTGTTGCCGTTGGGGATCGCGCTGCTCGCGGCCGCGCTGACGTTCGGCGCGCTATCGCTCGTGGGGGCGTCGCTGACGGTGGCTCAGGTCGCCGTGCTGCCGGCGCTTGTGGGGCTCGCGGTGGACTACGCGATCCAGTTCCAGTCGCGCGTGGAGGAGGCGTTTGCCGAGGGTGTGGAGGATGCGCGGATCGCCGTCCGGCATGCCGCGCTGGCCGGCGCGCCGACGATCGCCACGGCCGGCATCGCGAGTGTCGGGGCGATGCTCGTGCTGCTGCTCTCACCGGTGCCGATGGTGCGCGGCTTCGGGCTGCTGCTCGTGGTGGGTGTCGTGGTCGCGTTCCTGTGCGCGCTCACCGCGGGGTCGGCGGCGCTCGTGCTGGCCGACCGCCGGTCGGTCGGACGGGGTC
>DASRKZ010000127.1:0-2850 GCA_035648675.1 Solirubrobacteraceae bacterium | reverse complement strand
GATCCCGGCCGCCTGGTAGCCAGGTGCCGCGGTCTCTCAACCGATGGGCAGCACGCGACGGGGCCGGGAACGGGGAGGGGACACTCGCGGTCTCGGATCGAGACGCGAGGCACCGCATCGAGAGCGAGCAGCTCAAGGCGGTCGCTTGCGGATCGTGGTGCTTGGCGACTTCGACGATCCCGAGCCGTTCCTGCGGGCGTGGCACGCGCAGTGTCTCGGCCAGTAAGCCCGCTGCTCGGCCGGAGCCTGTCAAGTCGGATGAGACAGCGCGATCGTGAGTTTAGTGTTCGGTGTCCTTGCTATCGGGCTTGTTGATCCAGGCGGCTGTTGGTAGCGCTGGCGGGCGTGGAGGCCGTTGGATGAACCGCTCGGGCGTCGCCGCGTAGGCGGCGTTGAGCACGTCGCGTCGGGCGGCGTGGGTCTTGGTGGCGTGGCCGTGGTGGACGATCGCGGGCGTCATCAGGCCGATCCCGGAGTGGCGGTGGTCGTGGTTGTACCAGCGGAAGAACTCGCGGCAGAACGCTCGCGCGTGCTGGATCGAGTCGAACCGGGCGGGAAACCCGGGGCGGTACTTGAGCGTCTTGAACTGCGCTTCGGAGTATGGATTGTCGGTCGAGGTGTACGGCCGGCTGTGCGTCTTGGTGACGCCGAGATCCGCCAACAGGAAGGCGACGGGCTTGCTGATCATCGAGCTGCCGTTGTCGGCGTGGATCGTGAGCTGGTCGCGGTTGATCTGCTGCTGTTCGAGCGTCTGCTTGATCAGCTGCTCTGCGACCCGGCCGGACTCGCGGTGCTGGACCGTCCAGCCGACCGCGTAGCGGCTGAACACGTCGAGGATCACGTACAGGTAGTAGTACGTCCACTTCGCCGGACCGAGCAGCTTCGTGATGTCCCAGGAGTGGACCTCGTTCGGTCGCTCGGCGAGCAGCTCCGGACGCTGATACGGCGGGTGGGTGAGCTGGTCACGACGCTCGCGCACCGCGCCGCCGGCGGCCAGCAGTCGATACATCGTGCGCTCCGACGCGAGATACGTGCCCTCGTCCAGCAACGTCGCCCAGACCTCGGCGGGCGAGGCGTCAACGAACCGGTCTGAGTGCAACTGCTCGAGCACCGCGGCGCGCTCGAGCTCGCTCAGCGCCCTCGCGGGCGTCGGGCGTGGCCGCGGCGGCCGGCACAGCGGCCGGCTGCGGCGACGGTACAGCGCGGCCCTGGAAGCGCCCAGCGACCGGCACGCCCCCAGCGTGCCAACCAGCGGCTCGATCTCAGTGACGGCGGCGTCGATCATCGCTGCGGCCGCTCGTCGTCGATCGGGGTCGCGCTCTTGGACAGCAGCTCCTCCAAGAGCGCGGAGACGTTTCCCTGCACCTCGATGACCCGGCGAGCCGTATCGAGATCAGCCTGCGTGCGACCCAGCTCACGACGCAGCTTCACGACCTCCACCCGGTCCGGGCTCGGGCCGCTCGGACCGCGCCGCTTCGGCTCAAGCGCCCCGAGCGCACCCTGGTCGCGCTGCTCACGCCACTTCCCCAGATGCGAGCTATACAACCCCTCCCGGCGCAGCAACGCGCCGATCTCACCCGGCTTCGAGCACGCATCCGCCTCACGCACGATCGACAGCTTGTACCCGGCGGTGAACCGCCGACGCGCAGCGCGCTCAACGAGCTCGGGATCCGCCACGACCCCCTCCGGCGCAGCGCGCCCGCTGGTCGAGGAACCCAGCTCGCCTACGGCTCCCTGCGCTCCTCGACCAGCGGCATCCAACTCCGCCCGGGCATCCATCTTTGATGAGAACTGCGACACGACATCACGTCCGTTCTCGCCCTCAAGCTCAGTAATCCAACAGCAGAAGCTGTCTCACACGAGCTTGGCAGAGAGGGGGCTGCCAGTCTTCCGACTTTTTCAGTGGTCTCACGCGGTTGCGACATACCGACAGGCGACCTGGATTGTGCTGTGGACTCGCGAAGTACCGCTTCTGACCCGCCGGTCAAGCCCGCTCGCGGGCGGGCCGATAGGGACTCATGCACCTCGTGCGTATGCGCGCTCTGCGGATCACGATCGACCTCGCGCTTGTGGCCGCCCTTGTGGTCCTCGCCGTCGCCGGACTCGGTATTGGAGCGAGCCATCCGAACCCATGGGCGATCTGGCCGGGGGCGCGTTCCGTGACCGTCACGCAGGCCGCCCAGTGCCTTTCCACCAAGCCGTCCGTTGCTCACGTAGCGCGGACGGGGAGTACGGGGCTAGCGGTCACATTTCGGAACGGTGCGACGGTCCGGCTGCGCTTCTTCCGCTGGGTATCCACGGCATGGCGGTTGGCGCCGGTCACCTACGGGCTGGTCCTCACGCGCGGCTCGCTGGGCAACGTGGTCATCACCCGTCCCCAGGGTTCGACGCAACCGCCGCACGCTTCGCTGTTCGCGCTCGGGCCGTGCCTGGTTACGTCGTAACGCCGCACCCGCCGATCCAGCTCCCGCGCTGTTGCAATGCGCGGTGGCTGTTGCATAAACCCCCTCCAGAGGTGTCCGGTGGGAGGCAGACCCTCGAATGCGTCGCGTGGCGGCCTGCCGTCCCATTTCCGCGTCGGCTATGGGGCGTTGGTGTGGCGCTCTCCCACCGCCTCCGAGTTATGCAACAGCCACCGCGAGACGCGACAGCGACGCACGGTGCCCACAGTCAGGTGTGGAACACGACGACCCGCAGAACTGGCGCCTAGAGGTTCCCCAGCCCTGCATCGATTTGTACCTCGACGTGAGCAACACGCCACGGGCCCTCAGCGCCGACGAGCCCCAGATGCTCGTGCAGCTTGTCGATGCCTGGCGCGGTCTGGAACACCGCAAGCACATCGCCCTGGAG
>DASRKZ010000126.1:0-6484 GCA_035648675.1 Solirubrobacteraceae bacterium | reverse complement strand
ATTCCTTTCACCGGCGGCGCGGTCGGCTTCTTCGGGTATGACCTCGTGCGCACGGTCGAGCCGCTCGGGGATCCCCCGGGCGGGCGGGACTCAGATCCTCTGGGGCTGCCCGATATGGCGCTGATGCTCTCGGACCTGCTGGTCGTGTTCGACCATCTGAAGCACACGGTGACGATCCTTGCGAACGCCGATCTCGACGCCGAGCCGGATATCGAGCGAGCCTACGCGGCCGCCGCGGGGACGATCGCCGAGGTGCGGGAAAGACTGGACGGTCCTGTGCCGCAGGAGGAGCGCGAGGCGGAGCGCGGGAGAGAGATGCCGAGCTTCCAGTCGAACATGGAGCGCTCCGAGTTCGAAGGCATGGTGGCGCGGATCGTCGAGTACATCCACGCGGGGGACGCCTTTCAGGTGGTGCCTTCCCAGCGCTGGTCGGCGGAGGTGCCGGTGCAGGCGTTCTCGATCTACAGAGGTCTGCGTGCGGTCAACCCGAGCCCGTATATGTACTTCCTGGATTTCGGCGACTTCCAGGTGGTTGGGGCCAGTCCGGAGCCGTTGTTGACGGTGAACGGGCGGCGCGTCTCGACGCGGCCGATCGCCGGGACGCGGCCGCGCGGTGCGAGCCCCGAGGAGGACAGGCGGATCGCGGGGGAGCTGCTGGCCGACGAGAAGGAGCGGGCCGAGCACGTGATGCTGGTCGACCTGGGACGGAACGACCTGGGGAGGGTGTGCGAGTACGGGAGCGTGAACGTCGACGAGTTGATGGAGATCGAGTTCTACAGCCATGTGATGCACATCGTCTCCTCGGTGTCGGGCACGCTGCGCGAGGAGGTGGGCGCGATGGACGCGCTGCGCTCGGTGTTGCCGGCGGGCACGCTGTCGGGGGCGCCGAAGGTGCGCGCGATGCAGATCATCGACGAGCTGGAGCCGGTCAAGCGGGGTGGCTACGGCGGCGCGATCGGCTACCTGAGCTATGCGGGGGATCTCGATACCGCGATTCACATTAGGACGGTCGTGGTGAAGGATGGGGTCGCCCACGTGCAGGCGGGTGGCGGCACGGTGGCGGATGCGAAGCCGGAGTACGAGTACGAGGAGTCGGTGGCGAAGTCGCGCGCGGTGATGCAGGCGATCGCGTTGGCCGTCTCCCAGCGGGAGTGGCCGTGAGAGTGCTGGTGATCGATAACTACGACTCGTTTACCTACAACCTCGTCCAGTACCTCGGTGAGCTGGGGGCCGACGTGGAGACGGTGCGGAACGATCGCGCGACTGTCGATGAGCTATTGGCCGGGGGATACGAGCGCTGCGTGATCTCGCCGGGGCCCTGCACGCCGGATCAGGCCGGTATCTCGCTCGAGGTGGCGCGACGACTGCCGGAGGCCGGCGTGGCGACGCTCGGCGTGTGCTTGGGCCACCAGGCATTGGCGCAGGCGTGGGGGGGGAGCGTGGTGTTGCACGAGCCGGTACACGGGAAGGCCGCGACGATCGAGCACGACGGCCGGACGATCTTCGAGGGCCTCTCGACGCCGCTGACGGTCGGGCGCTATCACTCGCTGGTGGTCGATTCAGAGCTGCCGGACTGCCTGGAGGAGTCGGCGCGCGGCGGCGGCGTGTTGATGGCGCTGCGTCACCGCGAGCTGCCGGCGGAGGGTGTGCAGTTTCACCCGGAGTCGGTGCTCACCGACGAGGGGAAACAGCTGCTGAGCAATTTCCTGAAAGGCCCGACAGATGCCTAACGCGATCCTGACGAGGGCGATCGACGGCCTGGCCTCGCGCCGTGATTTGAGCGCGGATGAGACAGCGGAGGTGTTGGCGGAGATCATGAACGGCGAGGTCTCGGAGATCCAGATCGCGGGTTTCCTGATCGCGCTGAGGACGAAGGGCGAGACCGTGGAGGAGCTGGCGGGGCTGGCTCGCACGATGCGGGTGCTGGCCGCGCATGTGGACACCGAGCGTGGGGATCTGCTCGACACTTCGGGCACGGGGGGCGGGAAGCGCACGTTCAACGTCTCGACGACCGCCGCGCTGATCGCCGCCGGCGCCGGGTGCGCGGTGGCGAAGCACGGCAACCGCTCCGCCACGAGCCAGTCGGGATCGGCGGATGTGCTGGAGGCGTTGGGGGCGCGCATCGACCTGACGCCGGAGGGGGTGGCGCGCTGCATCGAGGAGGCGGGCTTCGGCTTCATGTTCGCGCCCGCGCATCACCAGGCGACCCGTTTCGTGATTCCCGTGAGGCGCGAGTTGGCGGTGAGGACGATCTTTAACCTGCTCGGGCCGTTGACGAACCCGGCGGGCGCGCGTCGCCAGCTGATCGGCGTATCGGATCCGAGCTTTCTGGAGGCGATCGCGGGTGCGCTGGCGCGGCTGGGGGTCGACCGCGCGCTGGTCGTCTCCGGGGAGGACGGCTTGGACGAGGTCTCGATCAGCGCGGCGACGCGGGTGGTGGAGGTGAACGGCGAGGAGCTGCGCAGTTACACGTTGACGCCGGGTGACGTCGGGATCGAGCTCGCCGAGGAGCCTGGCTATGCGGGAGGGACCCCCGCGGAGAACGCGGCGGTGACACGGGCGATCCTGGGAGGCGAGCGGGGCGTGCGCGCCGATCTCGCGCTGATCAACGCGGGCGCCGCGATCTATGCCGCCGGCGTCGCGGAGACACTCGCGGAAGGAGTCGAAGCCGCCCGTGCGGCGCTGGAGGACGGGGGTGCGGAGAGCGCCCTGGAGCGCTATCTGGATGCCACCCGGAAGTACGCTCCCGTGGAGGAGACCGCGCGATGAGCCGGCGGTACGCCCGCGCCGCGGAGGAGGGGGTCCGGCGATGAACACGGACACGACGACGGTGTTGGAGCGCATTCTGGAGAGCACGCGCGCGGAGGTGGCGCGCCGCAAGCTGGAGCTGGCACTCGAGGAGCTGGAGTATCGGGCGTTTGCCCTCGGCGGCGGCGGCGGGGGCGAGGCGCGCGCGCCTCGCTTTGGGGCGGCGCTGAGAGGGCCCGGGATGGCGGTGATCGCCGAGTTCAAGCGCCGCTCGCCTTCGGCGGGGAAGCTGCGTGAGGGAGCGGATCTTCAGGAGCTCGTCGGTGCGTACGAGCGCGGCGGCGCGAGCGCGCTGTCGGTGTTGACGGAGGGCCCGAACTTCGACGGTTCGCTGGAGGACCTGAGGGCGGCGCGCGCGGCCTGCGAGCTGCCGATCCTGCGGAAGGACTTTGTCGTCGACGAGTACCAACTGTATGAGGCGCGGGTGGCGCGGGCGGACGCCGTGCTGCTGATCGTGGCGGCGCTGGGGCAGGAAGAGCTGGTCGCGCTGCACGGGCGCGCGCGGGCGCTGGGACTGGATGTGCTGGTGGAGGTGCACGACCGCGAGGAGCTGCGGGCGGCGCTGAGCGTGGGGGCGGAGCTGGTCGGGATCAACAACCGCGATTTGAGGGACTTCAGCGTGGATGTGGAGCGTACGGCGCGGCTGATGAGCGAGATCCCGGCCGGGGTGACGGTGGTCTCGGAGTCGGGGATCGCGGGCGCCGAGCAGCTGAATCAGTTGGAAGATGCGGGCGTGGCCGCGGTGCTCGTGGGGGAGTTGTTGATGCGCTCCGCGGACCCCGAGGCGGCCCTGAGGACGCTGCGAGGAGACCGCGCCGATCGAGTCGAGAGATCGCCGTGACGGTGGCCGGGTGGGGGTTCCAATAGTTTTAGGCGGGGCGAGGCTTTGCTTTAGATCGCCTTGAGGGCAACCGGTCATTCTTTGCATCAGATGAAACGCAATACGTTCTTCATTCCTTTCATCTCTGCCCTCATCGGCGGAGGCGTGGTCGTCGCGTTGGTCGCGGCGTTCGGCGGGTTGAGCTCCTCACAGAAGACCGTCACCACGGTCCAGGCGTCGCCACTGGCGCCCTCGAACGCATCACAGCAGACTTCGGGGCTGACACCGCACGACATCTACGTGCGCGACGCCCCGGGGGTTGCGTTCGTGACCTCGACGATCGTGCAGAAATCGGAATCGTCGTTGAACCTGTTCGGCGGCGGGGAAACCCAGCGCCAGGGACAGGCGACGGGCTCGGGCATCGTGATCGACGCCAACGGCACGATCCTGACCAACTACCACGTTGTGGAGAACGCGATCAAGGTCACGGTGAGCTTCGAAAAGGGGAAGGCGGTCGAAGCGAAGGTGGTCGGCAAGGACCCCTCGAACGACCTCGCGGTGCTGCGGATATCCACCGACGGTCTGACACTGCACCCGCTCACGCTCGGTGACTCGAGCACCGCACAGGTGGGCGACCCGGTGCTCGCGATCGGTAATCCGTTCGACCTGGAACGGACGCTCACAACCGGGGTGGTCTCGGCGCTCCAGCGTCAGATAACCGCTCCGAACGGCTTCACGATCGACAACGTGCTGCAGACCGACGCACCGATCAACCCGGGCAACTCCGGTGGACCGCTGCTGAACGCCGCGGGACTGGTGATCGGCATCAACTCGCAGATCGAGACCGGCGGCTCGGGCGACGGGAGCGTCGGTATCGGCTTCGCCGTGCCGATCAACACCGCGAAGGGTGAGATCTCCCAGCTCGAGAAGGGCGGCACGGTGCGCGGCGCCTACCTCGGCTTGACATCGTTGACGATCGACGGATCGCTGTCGGCGCTCAACCTTCCGGTGCAGCAGGGCGCACTGGTGCAGAGCGTGCAGAAGGGCACCGCCGCCGAAAAAGCCGGCATTCGCGGAGGGAACATCAACGGCAGCGTGGAAGGCGGCCAGGTGGCCGTCGGCGGCGACATCGTCGTCTCGATCGACGGGAAGACGGTGACGAGCTCGGAAGACTTGGCGAACGACATCGACGCGAAGAAACCGGGCGAGACCGTGAGCCTCGGATTGCTGCGGGCGAACGGGAAGGGCGGCTACGCGCATAAGACGGTGAGCGTGACGCTCGGCAGCCGGCCCAACTCGGTGCCGAACGCGAACACCCCCGAAGGGTAGGCGCCTCACTCCCCGCGGCTGGGCGCCCCCGGCGCCCGGCGCCGACACCCCCGAAGGATAGGCGCCTCACTCCCGGCGGCTGGGCGCCCCGCACGCCGGCGCCCGACACCCCCGAAGGACGGGCGCCCCGCTACCGTGGGGGCATGTCCGAGACATCTCCGCGCGTGAAGATCTGCGGGATCACGAGCCTGGCGGACGCCGAGCTGGCGCTCGAGCTGGGCGCTTGGGCGCTGGGGATGATCTTTTACGAGGGCAGTCCGCGGAGGTGCTCGCTGGAGGAGGCGCAGCGCATCACGGCGGCGCTGCACCGGAAGGTGGAGCTGTGCGGGGTGTTCGTGAACGATCCCCTGGAGCGGGTGGTGCGGACGAGCGAGGATCTGGGGCTGACGATGGTGCAGCTGCATGGAGAGGAGGGCCCGGCGTACTGTGGCGAGGTGCCACGGAGGACCGGCGCGCGGGTGATTAAGGCGGCCCAGGTCGCGGGTCCCGGCGACGTGCGGGATCTGGAGCGATACCACGTGGACTTCCATCTGCTCGACGCGCGGGCGCAGGCGCGGGAGAGGCAGGCGCTGAGGGGAGGCACGGGGGAGACGTTCGACTGGGCGCTGCTGAGCGCGCGGCGCTCGAAGGTCCCGCTGATCTTGAGCGGCGGCCTGGGCGCGGAGAACGTGGCGGAGGCGATCGCGGCGACGGGACCGTTCGCGGTGGATAGCGCGAGCGGCACGGAGAGCGCGCCCGGGAAGAAGGATCCGGCGAAGCTGAGGGCGTTCTTCGAGGCGGTCGAGCAGTCGGCGGTCGAGGCGGCGGCGTGAGCGCCGTCGAGCACCGCTTCGGGCAGTACGGCGGGCAGTTCGTCCCGGAGACGTTGATGCCGGCGCTGGCGGAGCTGGAGGAGGAGTGGGAAGCGGCGCGGGCGGATCCGAGCTACCGGGGGGAGCTGGAGGGGCTGCTGCGCGACTTCGGCGGCCGTCCGACGCCGCTGTATAGGGCGAGGAGGCTGTCGGAGCGGGCCGGACGGGCGATCTACCTGAAGCGCGAGGATCTGAACCACACGGGCTCGCACAAGTTGAATAACGCGCTCGGGCAGGCGCTGCTGGCGAGGAGGATGGGCAAGCGGAGGATCATCGCCGAGACCGGCGCCGGCCAGCATGGCGTGGCGACGGCGACGGTGTGCGCGCTGCTGGGGATGGAGTGCGTGGTGTATATGGGCGTGGAGGACATGCGCAGGCAGCGGCCGAACGTGCAGCGGATGGAGCTATTGGGGGCGACGGTGGAACCGGTGGACGCGGGCGCGAGGACTTTGAAGGAGGCCACGTCGGCGGCGATCAGGGACTGGGTGACGAACGTGGAGAGCACCCACTACGTGATCGGCTCGGTGGTCGGTCCGGCCCCCTACCCGGCGATCGTGCGCGATCTGCAGCGGGTGATCGGCGATGAGGCGCGGGCGCAGCTGCTGGAGCGCGAGGGGCGGCTGCCGGGGCGGGTGATCGCCTGCGTGGGAGGGGGATCGAACGCGATCGGCACGTT
>DASRKZ010000125.1:0-6319 GCA_035648675.1 Solirubrobacteraceae bacterium | reverse complement strand
CCCCCAGCTCTTCCAAGCGCCGCGCCCAGGCCAGCGGCCTGGCGCGGCGCTTGGAAGAGCTGGGGGCGAGCGTCATCCAGGCGCCCAGCATTCGCATCCAGCCGATCGAGGGGCCGGCGCCGAAGCTCGCGCCCTACGACCTCATCTGCCTCACCAGCCCGAACGCGGTGAGCGCGCTGTTCGAGCGTCTCTCGCGGGCGGCTCATCCACCTCGAGACGCGCGCGCGTTCGGGGGCGCGTATGTCGCGGCGATCGGCCCCGGCACGGCGCGCGCGCTGGCCGAGCATGGAGTGCTCGCGGACATCGTGCCCGAGCCCTCTGTCGCGGAGGCGCTCGTCGAAGCGCTCGCCGACACGCTGGTCGACCGTGCCCTCGTGGCGCGCGCGAAGCAGGCGCGCGATCTGCTCCCGGACGCGCTCCGCGCGCGCGGAGCCGAGGTGGATGTGTTGGCGCTGTACGAGACCGTCGCCGAGCCCCTCGCTCCGGACGCGCTCGCCGAGGCGCGGGCGGCCGACTACATCACCTTCACCTCCTCCTCCACCGTGCGCTTCTTCCTCGACGCAGCGGGCGGGGCCGCCGGCCTGTCCCCCGCGACGCGGATCGTCTCGATCGGCCCAGTCACGAGCGAGACGTTGCGCGAGCATCGCCTGGAGCCGCATGTGGAGGCCGACCCCCACGATGTCGACGGCGTCGTCCAGGCGCTGCTCACCGACGCGGGCCGCTCAGGCGGCGGCGAGTGAGCGGCGCCTGCACATTGACGTTCGATGACGGACCGAGAGGTGGAGCATCCAGGATGAGCGATTGGCGCGCGCGGCGCAGCTTCCAGGCCGAGCAGTTCCCGCTGGAGCGCCTGCTCGCCGCGAAGCGGGAGTCGATCGCGGTCGTCCTCCCGGCGCGCGAGGTCGCCCAGTCGATCGGCAAGATCGGGGGATGCGTTGCGGATCTGTGTGAGGCCGGACTGATCGACGAGGCGCTCGTGATCGACTCGGCCTCGGTGGATGGAACGGCCGAGATCGCCACCGCAGCCGGTTTGACTGTCGTGCAGGAGGACGCCGTGGCATCGGAGTACGGCCCGGCACTGGGCAAGGGCGATGCGATGTGGCGCGCCCTGGGAGTGGTGCGGAGCGACATCGTCGCCTACCTGGATGCCGACACAGAGAGCTTTGACAGCGGCTTCCTGACGGGCCTGCTGGGACCTTTGATCTGCGATCCGGAGATCCAGTTCGTGAAGGGCTGCTTCGAGCGGCCGTTCAACGATCGATCGGGCTCTGGATCGGTCTCGCGCCCGGGCGAGGGGGGCCGCGTGACCGAGTTGCTGGCCCGTCCCCTGCTGAACCTGCACGCGCCCGAGCTCGCGGTCTTCGACCAGCCGCTGGCGGGCGAAGTGGCCGCGCGCCGGGAGCTGCTCGTGCGACTCCCTTTCAGCGTCGGATACGGCGTGGAGATCGCGATGCTGATCGACGCGTGGCGCGCGGTCGGCCTCGACGGCCTCGCCCAGGTCCACCTCGGCGTCCGCCAGAACGCCCACCAGTCACTTCGCGAGCTCTCCGCGATGGCCTACGCCGTGCTCGTCGCCGCCTCCACGCGCTTCCTCGGCCCGCGGTTCACCGACGCCCACGCCTCGGGCTCGATCGCGCTGCCACCGCGGGAGCTGGACGCGCCGATGGAGATGCGGAGGGTGCCGATCGAGGAGCGGCCGCCGCTTAGCGCTCAGCTGCCTCTCCGCTCCGCTGGTCTCTAACATGACGATTATGGTTCGGCGGAAACGAGAGAAGGCTCGGCCAGATATTGAGGTTGAGATGCTAGACGGCTCGAGCTTGGTCTTCGAGGTCAAGCGCGCCAATGTCTTGGCTGGCGACGTAATGCGGCAGGCCATCACTTACGTCCACGGAGCAAGCGCTACCGCAGTGGGTGCGGCGAGCGTCTTTGGCTGGTACGTCCGCTCTGACGCCCCATGGTCTGAGCGAGGCCACAGCGACGATGCCGCAATTCGCGCGGACTGGCGTGTGGTCGGGGATGATCTTTGGCGCGCGGCAGGGGTGGTCGCGCACGTCAGGCCCGACAATGAGCAGCCGCGGTTGTTCGATCCGTCCGACTACGCGGACGTCAAGCCGTAAACGGGCTCGATGGCCGACCCGAGACAAGGGCTGACATCCGGTGAGCAAGGGCCGCTTGTCGATCAGGCCGAGGTCGTAGACGGAGAGGCCGAGGAGCAGGACAGCACCGACGAACGTCTCGTCCGGCTACTCGCCCAGCGATCCTTCAGTGGGCCGCTGCCACCGCCGGAGATGCTGGCCCGCTACAACGACGCCCTGCCGGATGGTGCAGATCGCATCGTCAAGATGGCTGAAGATCAGTCGGCGCACCGTCGAACGATAGAGAGCCGCGGTCAAATCTTCGGCTTTACGCTAGCGCTGGTCGCAATCGTGGGCGGGATTGCCCTCATTGCTGATGGCAAGAGCGCAGAGGGCTTGGTACCGCTAGTAAGCGCCCTCGCGGGACTTGTCGGACTCTTTATTTACGGCGAGGTGCGAGGTCGTGCTACTCGTCCCAAGGAGCCCCCGGACGAGCCACCAGCCGTCACAACGGCATAAGGCATCCCGGTGAACAATCGCGTCTGGCGCGCGGAGATCAGCGTCGGATACGGCGTGGAGATCGCGATGCTGATCGACGCGTGGCGCGCGGTCGGCCTCGATGGCCTCGCCCAGGTCCACCTCGGCGTCCGCCAGAACGCCCACCAGTCACTGCGCGAGCTCTCCGCGATGGCCTACGCCGTGCTCGTCGCCGCCTCCACGCGCTTCCTCGGCCCGCGGTTCACCGACGCCCACGCCTCGGGCTCGATCGCGCTGCCACCGCGGGAGCTGGAGGAGGCCGCTTGGGGGTGCGGGCGGATCTCGGTAAGTATTTGGTGGACGTATCGGATCGGCCCCCGCGATGAGAATGCCCTCGCGGAACAGGCAGAGCGCCTGATGATCCGGGCGGGCGGCGCTTGGATAGAGCACGCCGCGTAGCCCTTGCGGTGCAACTCTTTGTTGAGGTTGATTGTTTGCTTGCAGGTGGTGCAGCGGCCGGTCCAGCATTTGAAGATTGGCTGGAGCAGGAGGACTGCCTGGGGGAGGCTCAGGCCGGCCGCGGGTGATTTGGGTTCTGCCGCTCCAGGGTCAGGAACCCGTGGGCGGCGGTGACGAGCGCGGTGTGGTGGTACCAGCCGAGGTAGGAGCGGCCCTCGTAGTGGTCGAGGCCGAGTTCGCCCTTGAGCTGTTTGTAGTCGAGCTCGACCTTCCAGCGCAGGCGGGCCAGCCTTGCGAGCTTTTCGGGCTCGCTGTCGTCGGGGAGGTTTGAGATCCAGTAGTCGCTCGGCTTCTCGTGGCCCTCGGGGCCGACACCTCGAGCGCCGCATAGCGCCGGGCTCGCTCGCGCGGTCAACTCGTTGAGTGTCTCGCCGAGATCTTCCATCTCGGCGCTCAACGCCTCATAACGGCGCGCCATAGCTCGCAGCGCGCGCTTCGTGCCCTCAACCGGGTCTGCCGGATCTCCACCAGCTCGAAACCGTGCGCAACGCTCAACCCGTTCGCTCGTGGAAAGAACTTCCAGGGCGTCTCTGAGCGCTCCCGGCGCGGAGACGAGGAGGTCCCGATCTGGTTGATCACTCGAGCACGCACGCCGCGCTGCGCGGCCTGGCAGAGCTCGCGGGTTATGGTGGGGTCGTCCATCTCCTCGCTCTCCACCTCCAGACTTCGCCGGGCATGCACGATCAGCGCGCCGATCGGCGCTCGCGCGCCGGGGCTCCACACCAGCTCGCCGCTGCCTGTGCTGGGGGCGAGCCGCCGGTGGTGCAGGTCGGCATCGAAGGTCTGCGTGACCTGAGCGACGTCGGCGGGCCGGTGGTCGAGCACCGCGAAGTCGCGCGAGCTCGAGTAGTAGACGGGGGTCGTGGCGTCCGAAGACGGCTTCCTCCGACCGTCGCTTCGTGTTCTAGCCTGATGGTCGTGCGTGTCGAGCTTTTGTTCTGGGATGGCTGCCCCTCGCATCCGCGGGCGCTGGACGAGCTGCGTGCGGCGATGGCACAGGAGGGGCTGGATCCGGGCGCGATCGTCGTCCGTGAGATCCACACGCAGGCCGACGCGGCGACGCGCTCGGAGCCGCCCGGGCAGCCACCGCCCCGGCCGACTCATAACCGTCCAGGCGGACCTGATAGAGAGGAGTTGAGATGACAGCGATCGGCGATCACGCCCCGACGTTCACGCTGCCGGACACCGAGGGGACCACGTACGAGCCGGGCGGTGCTCCCGCGACGGTCGTCGTGTTCACGTGCAACCACTGTCCCTATGCGCTGGCGTGGCATGAGCGGATCGTCGAGCTCGCGCGGGACTACGCCGACCGTGGAGTGCGGGTGCTGGCGATCAACCCAAACGACGCCGAGCGCTACCCGCGCGACTCGCCGCAGGCGATGCGCGCTCGGGTGCAGCGCGGGGAGCTCGGCGGCGTCCCGTATCTGTGCGACTCCTCGCAGGACGTGGCGCGGGCCTATGACGCGAAGACGACACCGGATGTGTTCGTGCTCGACGCGGGCGGTCTGTTGCGCTATCGCGGCGCCCCGGACGCCGACTGCGACGACCCGGCGCAGAACGCCGCGTACGTGCGCGACGCCCTCGACGCCGTGCTCGCCGGCCGCGACCCCGATCGCCCGCAGACGCCGCCGGTGGGGTGCTCGATCAAGTGGAAGGGCTGACCAGCGGACAAACACGTCCGCGAGAGCATCAAGGCCACGACGACCAGCACGCTTGCCAAGGCTCGTGTGCAGCCGCTGCAGCTGCTCGACATCGCCGACTACGAGCAAGCTTGCGGCAGAGGCGCTGTGAACGTGACCGGACCGTTTCAGTTCGGCAGCGTTGAGGCGGCGCGTTCGAGGTCGCCGCGGTCGATCACGCGCTCTACGAGGAAGCCGGCCTTCTCTGTCGCGCTCAGGGCTCGCAGCTCACCGTTGGTGAGTGGCCGGTAGAGCACGCGGTACTCGCCGCGGCGGATGCGCAGCCACGGTGCGCGTCCGGTCAGTGGCTTGATGTCGAGGTTTGCCGGTTGCGGCTCGGCGGCGAGGTCGCCTTCGAGCAGGTCGAGGAGCCGTTTGCGGCTCTTGTGGTCGATGCGGCGCAGGTCGCGCAGCGCACGCTTTGACATCTCGACGCGGTACATCAGCTCGCGACGGTGGCTTTGTTGCTACCGATCCTCTATGGGCTGGTCTGCTTCGAGCTCCGCGCGCGCGTCTGCGAGCGACACGGTCGCTCCGGCCGCCAGCTCGGCGTCGGCTGCCGTCATCCCCTCGACGAACTGGGGCGCGTGGGTGAGCACGAAGTCCTCGAACTCCTCTGAGTCGACTGGGAGCACGTAGGCGACCGGCCGGCCCCGGCGGGTAATCAGCGCCGGCTCTTTGTTCTGCTCGATGTCGTTGATGATCGAGCTTGCGTGTCTGGCAAGCTCGCGAACGCCGATCGTGCTCATTGTCGTGCTCCTCGTATGTGCGTATCGATGTACGTATAAGGGTAGCATCCCGCTTTCGAGCAGCATCAGTGATGGCATCGAGCCGCAGTTGCTTCCCGAGATCTACGCCGCCCCCTACGGCGAGCACGAGCTGCTGGTGGTCGAGGTCGCGCATCACCCGGCGCCGTTTCATCTGCGGGCGGAGGGTCCTGAGCGTGGCGTGTATGTCCGTCTGGGGTCGAGCCGCTGCTCGACGGGGACGGGCCTGTGTTCAAGGCGACGATCTGGCCACACGCCTCGTTCGCCGGTTCGAGCAGGGATCGCCGGCGTAGCGCGACGGGACCGCGATCGCGCAAGAACCGGGAGGAGGACGTCATCGACTTCCTTCGCCAGCACCCGCACACGCGCGCTGCCGAGATCGCTAGCCATCTCGGCGTTTCTTCGCGCCAGACGCGTACCTATCTGAAGCGACTGGAGCAGGCACAAAGAGTCCAGGGCAGCGAAGGTCCGGTACAGCATCCAGACCGGACCTATCGACTCTTCCCTGGCGTGTAGATCCGCGCGGAGGTTGGAGCTTCCAAGCTAGGTTGGAACTTCCAAGCTAACTTCCAACCCGAGCCTCCAAGACGGAGTGGGACAACGCTTGCAGCCCAACGATGCGCGCGGCCACTGCCCCGACAGGCCGGCGTCTCAGAGCCCGTCGCCGATGAAGGCCGCGACGGCGGCGCCCACTTCGGCGGCTGCGACGGGTCCGAGGCGAAGCGTCCATGCGTTGTCGAGCTCCTGTCGCAGCTGGTAGCGGATGTTCTCGGCGGTCAGCAGACGCTCGTGGCTGTGCGCC
>DASRKZ010000124.1:0-2253 GCA_035648675.1 Solirubrobacteraceae bacterium | reverse complement strand
ATGGCTGGTTCCTCCTATGCGATTGTGGTCGCCGCGCGGGTTAGAGCCGCGCAGCACGAACATCACCCCACGAACAGCATGGGGGAACCGGCCTCTTCTACACCGCCAGCCGGACAGACCAGCAATCCATATTGTCTAGCCGAGAGCGGGCACACGCTCATTGGAGTCGGGCCCCCACACGCTCGTCAGCGGCAATGAGAAACTACGGTAGATGCCAGCCGCCGATCCCCGCAGTGCCGCACTGGAAGATCTGGCGCGTGCCGGTGGGCGCAACGCTGAGGTCGAGATCGTCGAGTACGACCCCGCGTGGCCGGTTGCCTATGCAGCCGAGCGTGAGCGGCTCGCGCCACTGCTGCCCGCCGGGGTGCAGTTGCACCACTTCGGCTCCACCGCCGTCCCAGGTCTCGCCGCCAAGCCGGTGATCGACATGATCGCGCTCGTGGACGATCTCGATGCGCCGATCGCGGCGCTGGCGCAGCACGCCGGGTACCAGTACCCGGTGGCGTTCAACGCGACGCTCGCCCACCGGCGGTTCCTGTGCTACCCGACGGCCGTCCACCGCACCCACCACCTGCACCTCGTGGACGAGCCGGGTGAGCTCGAACGGCGCCTGCGCTTCCGCAAACGCCTACGCGCCGATCCTGCGCTCGCGCGTGAATATGTCGCGCTGAAGCGGACGCTCGCGGAGCGCTACCGGGATGACCGCGAGGCGTATACCGAGGCCAAGAGCGAGTTCGTCAAGCGACACTCCTGATCCTGCCCTACAGGACCTACCCCTCCCTGGCGGCTGCCCGGTCTGCGTCGCCGAGTAGCCGCTCGAGGAGCAGCACGTCTCGCCACTCGCCATCCAGGCGGCCGTGGCGGTGGTGCAGACCAACCTCTCGGAACCCGCAGCGGCCGACCATCCGCACGCACGCGAGGTTCTCCGGGAAGACTTTGCCGACCAACTTCCACAGGCCACGGCCGGCGGCCTCCTCTGCGGGCCGCTGGCAGAGCTCGGTCCCGACCCCACGGCCGGCTCAAACTGCCGGCGCCAGTACTCGCCCACCTCCCGGTGGCCGTGAACACGCCCGCCCTCCATCCCGTTCGGCCAATCGACGTCCGCGTGCATCAGTGCGAGGGCGCCATCGATGTCGCGCGCGTTGAACGCCGCGTAGGCGCGGCGCAGCAACTGCTCTTGCGGCTCGCTCATGAGCTCTTGCGGAACCCGGCGCGGTGGCTGACGTGGTCCGAGGCGGGCGAAATCGGGCGGACGATCGGTCATGGCGCTCAGCATAAGCGCGATTGCGTGCTAGCGCACGAGGGCTGCTTGGACGGCGGCGACGGCACTCGCACCCGCGATTTGCAGTGGCTCGGTGGTGCGCATCGCGCGGCAGAAGATGAATGCGCCCTCGAGCAGGGAGAGCATCGTGAACGCAAGTTCTCGTGAATCCTCGCGGGCGATGCCGGCGGCGGCGAAGTACTCGGTGGCGCCGACAATCCAGCTGTCGAACACTTCGGCGGTCGCTTCGCGCAGCGGCTCGCTGGTGTTGGCGACCTCCAGGGCGACCGTCGCGATCGGGCAGGCGTCGGCGTAGTCGGTTTCCTCGAGCGTCTCGGCGGCGCCGGCGAAGAAGTCCCCGACCGCGGTGGTCACGTCCGGTGCCTGCAAGGCGATCGTGGCGAACAGCTGGATGTAGAGCTGGCCCGATGAGCGGATCGTCTCCGCTGCGAGCTGCTCCTTGCCGCCGGGGAAGAAGTGGTAGATCGACCCGAACGGCGCGTTCGCGGCAGCCACGATCTGCTTGACGCCGGTGCCGGTGTAGCCCTGGCGGCGGAATAGCTCGGCGCTGGAGTCGATGATGCGGTCCTTGGTGGTGCTCGCCATGTTCTGTCCTCTGATTCGCGTTGCGCTCGGCCGCTGAGCTTCCGGTTTCGTGCTCGCTGGTCGTGAGCGTGATGATAGGCTCCCAATCCACTAGAGCGATCTATCAAATAAGTAGTTGGAGGTGGTCATGCCTGAGGTGGAGCTGTCGGCGGGAACAATCGAGTACGAGGACTCAGGCGGCAGTGGACCCGCGATCGTGTTCGTGCACGGGCTGATCATGGACGGCTCGCTGTGGCGGCACGTGGTAGTAGTGCTTTGTTAAGTGTTATTCGTCCTGTCTGGTGGGGTGTAATGGGATCTGGTCGAGGTCGATTTGTTGCCGGCAGGTGGAGCAGCGGCCGGTCCAGCATTTGAATAGGGGCTGGAACAGGAGGACTGCCTGGGGA
>DASRKZ010000123.1:0-18911 GCA_035648675.1 Solirubrobacteraceae bacterium | reverse complement strand
GTGGGCCGGGGCCGGGGGGATGGCCGGCCGGCTCGGCGAGGCGGACCTAACGCGGATTGCACGCTCGGGCCTGGCCCCACTGTCTGTCGATGAGGGTCTCGAGCTGTTTGACGCCGCCATCGGGGTGGACGAGGCCGTGGTGCTACCGATGCGTCTTGACGTCGCGGCGTTGCGCACTCAGATCGAGGATGGACTGCTGCCCGCAGTGCTGCGCGGTCTGGTCCGCGCTCCATCGCGGCGGGCGAGCAAGTCAAGCGGCTCGCTCGCTCGTCGCTTGGCGGCGGTGGGCGAGGGTGAGCGCGAGGATGTCGTGCTTGATGTCGTGCGCACCGAGGTGGCGACGGTGCTGGGAGCGCCGTCACCCACCGCGGTGGCGACTGAGCGGTCATTCAGCGAGCTGGGCTTCGATTCTCTGATGGCGATTGAACTGCGCAATCGTCTCGGCAGCATCACTGGGCTGCGCTTGCCCACTACGCTCGTGTTCGACTATCCCACCGCGGCGGCGCTCGCCGACTATCTGGTGCGGGAGGTCTCGGGCGCGCGGCCGGCTGGTCCCGCGTCCGGTGTCTGGTCACCTTCAGTGCGGGCCGTGGCGAGCGATGAGTCGATCGCGATCGTGGGGATGAGCTGCCGCTATCCGGGGGGCGTGCGTTCTCCCGGAGAGCTGTGGAAGCTTGTCATGGCTGGAACCGATGCGATATCGCCTTTTCCAGACAATCGTGGGTGGGATCTCGAGGCGCTGTACGACCCCGATCCTGACGTTCCGGGCACCTGTTATGCGCGTGAAGGTGGCTTTTTGTATGACGGGGGAGACTTCGACGCGGCCTTCTTCGGGATCAGGCCGCAGGAGGCGTTGGCGATGGACCCGCAGCAGCGTCAGTTGCTGGAAGTCTCCTGGGAGGCGCTCGAAAGCGCGGGCATTGACCCAACCTCGCTGCGAGGGACCCAGACCGGAGTGTTCGCGGGGGTCGGCTCTATGGATTTCGGCGCGAATTTGTGGGCTGCGCCCATGGGGCGTGAGAACCTCGCGGGCTACTGGCTGACGGGCAGCTCGGGCAGCATCGTCTCCGGCCGGGTCTCGTATGTGCTCGGGTTGGAGGGTCCGGCCATGTCGGTGGACACGGCCTGTTCCTCCTCGCTGGTCGCGCTGCATCTAGCTTGTCAAGCATTGCGCAACGGAGAGTGCCCGCTGGCTCTCGCGGGGGGCGTGTCGGTTATGGACACTCCCGGGTTGTTCGTGCAGTTCAGCGGGCAGCGAGGTCTCGCGCGGGATGGGCGCTGCAAGTCCTTTGCCGACGCGGCGGACGGTGTGGGCTGGGGCGAGGGCGTGGGCGTGCTGCTGCTGGAGCGGCTCTCCGATGCGCAGCGCAACCGCCATCGGGTGCTCGCGTTGGTGCGTGGCAGCGCGATCAACCAGGACGGCGCGAGCAACGGGTTGACGGCGCCCAACGGTCCCTCTCAGCAGCGCGTGATCGAACAGGCGCTCGCAAGGGCGGGACTGTCCGCGGCACAGGTCGACGCGGTTGATGGACACGGTACCGGCACCACGCTCGGAGACCCGATCGAGGCCGGCGCGCTGTTGGCCACATACGGGCGAGAGCGTCGCGCCGGGCGACCATTGTGGCTCGGCTCGATGAAGTCGAACATCGGTCACACAGTCGCGGCCGCGGGCGTGGCGGGCGTCATCAAGATGGTGATGGCCATGCGCCACGGTGTGCTGCCAAAGACGCTGCACGTCGACGAGCCCTCCAGCAAGGTCGACTGGTCCACCGGCGCCGTCGCGCTGCTGACCGAGACTCAGCCCTGGGCAGACGACGGGCAACCCCGCCGAGCCGGAGTGTCATCGTTCGGAGTCAGCGGCACCAACGCCCATGTCATCCTCGAGCAGGCGCCGGCCGCTGAGCGCAGCAGTCGCACGCCGGTCGCGGCGACATCTGAGAACGGCGCATCCAACGGGAACGAGTCCGGTGGCCCTGAGGACGACATCGTCCCGGCAGGTGGCTTTCAACCGTGGCTTGTATCGGCCAAGGGTGAGCTGGCGTTGCGTGGGCAGGCGCAGCGTCTGCTCGAACATCTCGAGGGCACTCCACGCCTGCGCGACGGAGATGTTGGGATTTCGTTGATGGCCCGTCCGGTGTTCAAACATCGCGCGGTGACGCTCGGGGAGGACCGTGAGGGACTGCTGGATGGGCTGAGGCGGATCGGTGCTGGTGGTGGGCAGGGCGAGGGCGTGGTGCACGGCCTCGCCAGCGATACGCGAGCAGAGATAGCGTTCCTGTTCACCGGCCAAGGCGCTCAGCGCGTGGGGATGGGCCGTGAGCTGTACGAGGCGTTCCCCGTGTTCGCGCGAGCGCTGGACGAGGCGTGCGCGGGCCTGGAGGAGTTCTTGGAGCGCCCGCTGCAGGAGGTGCTGTGGGCCGAGCAGAACTCACCGGGCGCGGGACTGCTCGACCAGACCGCCTTCACGCAGATGGGCCTGTTCGCGCTCGAGGTGGCGCTCTTTCGTCTCCTGCAGGGCTTCGGCGTGCGCCCCGACTTCCTTGTCGGCCATTCGATTGGGGAGCTGACCGCCGCGCATGTGGCGGGCGTGCTGAATCTGCAGGATGCGTGCGCGTTGGTCGCGTCGCGCGGCCAGCTGATGCAGGCCGTGCCGCCAGGAGGTGCGATGGTGGCCGTCCAAGCCTCCGAGCAGGAGGCACTGGAGACGCTCGCCGGACTCGAGGACCGCGTTGCCCTGGCGGCTGTGAATGGCCCCAGCTCGATTGTGTTCTCGGGAGACGAGCGAGTCGTGCTCGAATTGGCCGCCACGTGGGAGCAGCGGGGTCGCAAGGTCAAGCGCTTGCAGGTCAGCCACGCGTTCCACAGCCCGCAGATGGACAGCATGCTCGGCGAGCTCGTCGGGGTCGCGGAAGGCCTGACCTTCTCGGCGCCACAGATCCCGATCATCTCGAACGTGACCGGCGAGCCCGTGGCCGCCGAGGAGATCTGCGCCCCCGCTTACTGGGCTCGTCACGCGCGGCGCACGGTCCGCTTTGCCGGTGCGATCGACTGGCTGGGGGCCCACGGAGTCACTCATTTCCTCGAGCTCGGGCCCGATGGCGTGCTCAGCGCGATGGTCGAGGAATGCCTGGCCCACGGGGAGCTCCCCGCAGCGCAACGGCCCCCGCTCGCCGGTGACGCCGCGCATCAGGAGCGGATCGCCGGAAGCGACGAAGGGTCCGGTGGCGTTCCCGCGGTGGTGCCGTTGTTGCGCCGCGAGCGTCAAGAGACGCGCACGCTGGTGAGGGGGCTCGCCCGGCTGTGGGTGGGCGGAGTGAATGTTGACTGGACGGTATTCGAGGGTTCGGGCGCCGAGCGGGTTGACCTGCCCACCTACGCCTTCCAGCGGGACCGCTACTGGCTCGATGGGCCGGCTGGAGGCGAGGCGAGCATGTCCTCAGCGGGACAGGCTTCGGCGGACCATCCGCTGCTGGGCGCGATGGTGGAGCTGGCTGACGGTGAGGGGTGGTTGTTCACGGGCAGGTTGTCCTGGCAGGCGCCTGCGTGGGTTGCGGACCACGTTGTGATGGGCGCGGTGGTGCTCCCCGGCACAGCGTTCGTGGAGATCGCGCTGCATGTCGCGGGCAGGCTCGAGTGCGACCTCGTCGAGGAGCTCATCATGGAATCTCCGCTTGTGCTGTCCCAGCAGGACGCTGTGCATATGCAGGTGTCGGTGCAGGCGCCTGACGACATGGGCCGGCGGGCGGTTAGGATCTATTCCCGCGCTGATGACGCGGCCGGGGAGCGAGCGTGGGTTCGTCACGCCAGCGGCGTGCTTGCTTGCGCCGAGGCGTCGTCGCCGGAGCAGGAGGCGTTTGGAGAGCGCGCGGCGTGGCTTGCAAGCGATCTGTGGCCGCCGCAGGGCGCGGTCCCCGTGGACGTCGAGGACCTCTACGGCGAGATGGCCGCGATGGGCTTCGAGTATGGGCCGGCGTTCCTGGGTGTGCGGGCCGTGTGGCGACGTGGCGAGGATCTGTTCGCCGAGTCGCATTTGCCCGATGGCGAGCAGCCGTACGCCGCGCGCTATGGCATCCATCCCGCATTGTTTGACGCGGCGATGCATCCCATGGCTCCGAGGCGGGACTGGGACGCTCTGAACGCCGCCACCGGGGATAGCGGTGGGTCGTATCTGCCGTTTGCGTTCAACGGTGTTCAGTTGCACGCCAGGGGCGCCAGTGCGCTGCGCGTGCACCTGTCGCGGACTGGCAGCGACGCGGTGTCCATGGTCGCGGCCGATGAGGATGGGACGCTGGTCGCCTCGATGCGCTCGGTGGTCGTGAGGGCGATCTCTGCCGAGCAGTTGGCGCGCGCCGGTGGCGGGCACCGGGAGTCGCTGTTCGGTCTGGACTGGAGTGCGCTCCCGGTGTCGCCGTCGAGCCCCGCGGTGGGGGCGGGCGAGTGCGCGGTGCTGGGTGAAGGCGCGATGCGGTTCGCGGGACGCTCCTGGTCTGGGGAGGTGTATGACGATCTCCACTCGCTGCGTGAGGCGGTGGATGGCGGTCGCATGGCGCCGCGCGTGGTGCTGTTCGATTGCGACGCCGCGGATCTCGGACGGCTTGGCGGGGAGGCGTCGGTGGCTGGGATCGTGGATCGGGTCCACCAGCTTGCACGGCGTGTGCTTGGGTTGGTGCAGGAGTGGCTCGCGGATGAGCGGTTCGCGGAGTCGCGGCTGGTCCTGGTGACCAGGGGCGCGGTGTCCGTGCATCCGCTTGAGGACGTGCCCGGTCTGATGCACTCTCCGGTATGGGGACTGGTGCGTTCCGCGCAGTCGGAGAGCCCTGGACGATTCATGCTTCTCGACTGCGACGACGAGGAGGCATCCACGGCGGCGCTGCCCGCGGCGCTGGCAAGCGGCGAGCCTGAGCTCGCGATCAGGGCCGGCGGCATGTTCACGCCGCGCCTCGAGCGGTTGCCCTCGCCGGCCCCGCGTGATGGCGAGGGGCGACGTCTTGGCGAGGTCGGTGCTGACGGCACAATCCTGATCACCGGTGGCACGAGCGGCCTTGGGGCCCTGATCGCGAGGCATCTCGTGGTCGATCACGGAGCGCGGAACCTGCTGCTGGCAAGCCGTGCGGGAGAGGCGGCCCCGGACGCCGCGCGCCTGCTAGAGGAGCTCACCGAGCTGGGCGCAAGCGTGCGGGTCGCAAGTTGCGACGTGGCCGAGCGGAGCCAGCTCGAGGAGCTGATCGCCTCCGTTGCGCGGGAGCATCCGCTGCGCGGCGTCGTGCACGCGGCGGGTGTGCTCGACGACGGCGTGATCGGATCGCTCACGCCAGAGCGGCTTGAGCGTGTGCTGGCGCCGAAGCTGGATGGAGCATGGCATCTGCACGAATTGACGCGCGACATGGACCTCAACGCGTTTGTGTTGTTCTCCTCGGTGGCCGCGACGCTCGGAGGGCCTGGCCAGGCCAACTACGCGGCGGCGAACGCGTTCCTGGACGCCCTGGCTGTGCACCGGCGCGCGAACGGGCTGGCGGCGGTCGCGATGGCGTGGGGGCCTTGGGAGCAGGCGACCGGTATGACGAGCGAGCTCAGTCATGCCCAGCTGGCGAGGATCGCGAGCTCGGGGCTGCTCACCCTCTCCCGCGGGCAGGGGCTCGAGCTGTTCGACGCCGCATATGCGACCGAGCGGGCGCTCGTCGTGCTGGCGCGCCTGGATGCAGCCGCGCTGCGCACACGTGCCCGCGGCGGTGCGCTGCCAGCTGTGTTCCAGGATTTGATACGCAGACCGGGGCATGCCGAGTTGGTCGCCAAGGATGTCTCCGGCTCGCTCGCTGCACGGCTTGCGGATGTCCCGAGCGCCGACCGCGCGCGGACAGTGCTCGAGTTCGTGCGCAAGGATGTCGCGGCGATCCTCGGGCATTCCTCCTCCGAGAGGCTCGGCTCCGATGCGACGTTCACCGAGCTCGGCTTCGACTCGCTCGCCGCGGTCGAATTGCGCAACAGACTTGTGGCCGCCACTGCTCTGCGGCTGCCCGCCAGCCTGGTCTTCGACCATCCGACCCTCGGAGCGGTGGCTCGTTACCTCCTCGAGCAGATGTCGGTCACCAAATCCGCGGGCGGCGCGGGCCTTGATCTCGACAGGCTGCAGCGCACGCTCTCCTCCATGTCGGCGGAGGATGCGCAGAGGAGCGGGATCGCGGCCCGCCTGCAGAGCATTCTCTCCGCATGGGCATCGCCGGATGACACGACCGCCGTGGAGGCCGTCGATGAAGATCTCTCATCGGTCACCGACGATCAGATCTTCGAGCTGATCGACCGTGAGTTTGGTGGCTCCTAGCGCGATGGATGCGAGCACCATTCCCAACGAGACTGACGAGTCGGAGATGGCTGAGGACAAGCTTCGCGACTATCTGAGACGGGTGACGCTCGATCTGCGCAGAGCTCGCCGGCAGCTGCAAGAGCTGGAGCGAAGCCGGCGTGAGCCGATCGCGATCGTGAGCATGGCGTGCCGCTGCCCCGGAGGTGTGCGTACGCCGGAGGAGCTGTGGCGGCTGGTGGCGTCGGGCGGGGATGCGATAACAGGGTTCCCCGACAACCGTGGGTGGAACGTCGAGGCGCTGTATAACCCCGACCCCGATCATCCCGGAACCAGCTGCGTGCGGCAGGGCGGCTTCATCCACGACGCGGACGAGTTCGACGCCGACTTCTTTCGCATCAGCCCGCGCGAGGCCCTCGCGATGGACGCGCAGCAGCGCCTGCTGCTCGAGGTGTGCTGGGAGGCGTTTGAGCGCGCGAATCTAACGCCCGAGTCGCTGCGCGGCAGTCAGACCGGTGTGTTCTTCGGTGTGATCTACAGCGATTACGGCCACCATGTGAATGGAACTGTGCCAGCCGATCTGGAGGGCTATATGGGGCTCGGCAGCGCAGGTAACATCGCGTCGGGACGCGTCGCGTACACATTTGGCCTGGAGGGCCCGGCGGTGACGGTCGATACCGCCTGCTCCTCCTCGCTCGTGTCTCTGCACCTTGCCTGCGCAGCTCTGCGCACGCGGGAATGCGCCCTCGCCCTCGCTGGTGGCGCCACGGTGTTCGGCACCCCTCAAGCGTTCGTCGAGTTCTCTCGCCAGGGCGTCCTCGCGCCGGATGGAAGAGCGAAGTCTTACGCCGACACAGCCGATGGCAGCGCCTGGTCGGAGGGTGTGGGCGTGCTGCTGCTGGAGCGCCTCTCAGACGCTGAGCGCCTCGGCCATCGGGTGCTTGGCTTGGTGCGAGGCAGCGCCGTCAACCAGGACGGCGCCAGCAACGGGCTGACCGCGCCAAACGGTCCCTCCCAGCAGCGGGTGATCGAACAGGCGCTTGCGAACGCCGGCCTGTCGAGCGGCGAGATCGACGTCGTGGAGGGACATGGAACCGGCACGACGCTCGGTGACTCGATCGAGGTCCAGGCGCTGCTTGCGACATACGGACAGGGTCGCCCCGAAGGCGCACCGCTGTGGCTCGGCTCGCTCAAGTCCAACATCGGTCACACACAGGCGGCGGCCGGTGTCACAGGTGTCATCAAGATGGTCATGGCGATGCGTCACGGCGTTCTGCCCCAGACGCTGCACGTGGATCGTCCCTCCTCACGAGTCGACTGGTCGCAGGGCGCCGTGTCGTTGCTCACGCGCCAGGCCCCGTGGACTGTCAACGGCGCGCCGCGCCGCGCTGCAGTCTCCTCGTTCGGGATCAGCGGCACCAACGTTCACACGATCCTCGAAGAGGCCCCCGCGCCCCGGCTGGCAAGCGCCGCGGGGCCCGCGGCGCTCGATCCGGGCGAGTCGCACGACGGCCTTAGCGGCGAGCACGGTGGCGTCGAGGACGATCGAGCCCCGGCGCTCACCGGGAGCGCTCCACTTGTCACCCTCGGTGAGTCGCCCCATCTTCCCATGCCATGGGTGCTGTCCGGTAGAGGCGAATCGGGACTGCGTGGTCAAGCCGAGCGGCTGCTCGACCACCTCGGCGAACACTCCGAGCAGCAGATCGCCGATGTCGGCCTGTCGTTGGCCGACAGGCACGCGTTCGACCACCGTGCGGTCGTGCTCGCAAGCGGGAGGGAGGAGCTGCTGCGAGGCGTGAGGGCACTCTCGGACGGGGAGGCTCCAGCCTGTTTGACGCGGGCCGTGGCGGACGAGAGCCGCGGGACGGCGTTCCTGTTCACCGGTCAGGGCGCTCAACGGCTGGGCATGGGCCGGGGCCTGTATGAGGCGTTCCCCGTGTTTCGGGAAGCGCTCGACGAGGTGTGTGAGCGACTGGATCGTTCGCTTGAACACTCGGTGCGGGAGCTGATGCTTGGAGGACTCGATGCTGGGTCCGCGCAGGGCGCCGAAGGCAGCTCGAAGGCCAGTCAGCTGGATCGCACTGAATTCGCGCAGCCGGCGCTGTTCGCGCTCGAGGTGTCGTTGTTCAGGCTGCTGGAGAGCTGGGGCGTGAGACCCGATTTCCTGCTGGGTCATTCGATCGGGGAGCTTGTGGCGGCGCATGTGGCCGGAGTCTTTTCGCTCACCGACGCCTGCACGCTGGTGGCGGCTCGCGCTTGCTTGATGGAGGCGCTGCCCGAGCGCGGGGTGATGATGGCCGTGCAGGCGTCCGAGGACGAGGTGCTCGGCTCACTCACCGAAGCTTCGGGTTCGGTGACGCTGGCGGCCGTCAACGGCCCTTCCTCGGTGGTGCTCTCCGGCGACGAGGACGCGGTCAGCCGAATTGCCGGTGCGTGGGAGCAACGCGGTAGGAAGACAAGACGGCTGGCGGTCAGTCACGCGTTTCATTCGCCGCACATGGACGGGATGCTCGCCCAGTTCGCCGAGGTGCTCCGTGAGCTGTCGTTCTCCGAGCCGCGCATCCCGATCGTCTCGAACGTCACGGGCGAGATCGCGGGAGGCGAACTTTGCGAGCCCGACTACTGGGTGCGTCACGTACGCGCCACGGTGCGGTTCGCGGACGGAGTCCGCAGCCTGCTGGCGATGGGCGCCGGTTGCTTGCTGGAGCTGGGGCCCGACAGCGTGCTCAGCGCCATGGCTCAAGAGTGCCTGCCCGCGAGCGAGGGCCTGGTGGCGCCGCTGCTGCGCGCGGAGCGCCCGGAAGCCGATACGCTGCTCACCGGTCTGGCCCAAGTCTGGACATACGGAGCGAAGGTCGACTGGCGGGCGATGCTGAGCACACGCGGTGCTCGCCGGGTGGATCTTCCGACCTACGCCTTCCAACGCCGCCGCCACTGGCTCGAGCGCGACGCCGACGCGGGTGGCGGTCCTGCGCGGATGGGGCAGAGATCGGCGGACCATCCGCTGCTGAGCGCGGCGGTTGGGCTGGCTGGAGACGGGGGCCTGCTCCTCACCGGTCGCGTGTCCTTGCAGTCGCACGCCTGGCTGGCCGATCACGTCGTGATGGGCACGGTGCTGATGCCCGGCTCCGCCCTGCTCGAGCTTGCACTTCACGCGGGAGGTCAGGTTGGATGTGTTTCGGTGCAGGAGCTCCTGCTCGAGGCGCCGCTGCGTCTCCCTGCGCACGGGGGCGTTCAACTTCAGGTCTCGGTCGGCGAGCCCGACGGGGAGGGTTGCCGGCCGGTGAGCATCTATTCCCAGCTGGAGGAGCCGTCCGCCGATGAGGCCGATCCACTGGCCGGGGATCGGTGGATCCGCCACGCAAGCGGTCTGCTGAGAGCTCACGCCGCGCCGAACGAGTTCGATCCCCTC
Organism: Solirubrobacteraceae bacterium; assembly: GCA_035648675.1. Classification (GTDB taxonomy): domain Bacteria; phylum Actinomycetota; class Thermoleophilia; order Solirubrobacterales; family Solirubrobacteraceae; genus Palsa-744. The sequence continues at coordinate 9,201 of DASRKZ010000123.1, read as the reverse complement.
CCTACCGGCGCGTGGCCTCCGGAGGGCGCTGAGCCGTTGGACATTGAGGACCTCTATGAGCGTTTGGCCGATCAGGGCTACGGTTACGGCCCTGCCTTCCAGGGCGTGCGGGCCGGTTGGCGTCGTGGAGCGGAACTGTTCGCGGAGGTGGCCCTCCCGGAGGATGAGTCGGGTGAGACGGACTCATTCAACCTGCACCCGGCGCTGCTCGACGCGGCCCTGCACGTGGCGTGCGTCGAGCGTGCGCAATCGGGGCCCGACGGCGGCGAGGAGGTGTGGCTGCCGTTCTCCTGGCATGGCGTGGACATCCATCGAAGCGCTCGGGAGCTGCGGGTGCGCCTGGTGCCCGCGCAGAAGGGCTCCGTGTCGCTGGCGATCGCAGACGTCGACGGGGCGCCCGTCGCCTCTATCCAGGAGTTGCGCTCACGGCCGGCGCTGGCCCAGCAGCTCGGCGCGACCGCGCCGGGCGCCTCGCGATCGCTGTTTGAGCTGACATGGAGCGAGGCGGCGACTGCGACTTTGTCCGGCGGCTCGCCCGTCGCGCGGTGGGCCGTGCTCGACGGCGAGCAGGGAGCCCTGGCCGAAGCCCTGAGGGTAGCTGGGTTGACGATCGACGCACATCCGCAGATCGCCTCGCTGGTCGCAGCCCTAGACGAGGAGGAGGAGCCTGCTGAGACGGTGCTCGTCGGCCGCCCGTGGAACGTCCCCGGGGATCGCGAGGGCCGCCCGAGTGAAGGGCCCGCTTATGACTCGGTCATCGGCGGCGTTCGCGAGCAGCTGAGCGCAGTCTTGGAGCTGCTGCAGAATTGGCTTCGGGAGCAGCGCCTGGTCGAATCGCGGCTGGTGCTCGTGACGCAGGAGGCCATCGCCGCGCGCCCGGAGGCCCGCGTGCCCGATCTCGCCGGCGCGGCCGTGTGGGGTCTCGCACGCTCTGCCCAGCTGGAGAACCCCGGGCGGTTTTTGCTGATCGACGTCGATGGGGAGCCGGCGTCGTGGGAGGCGTTGCGCGGAGCGGTCGAGCTTGCGCTTGCCCTTGACGAGCCGCAGCTGGCGATCCGCGAGGGTCGAGTGTTGATGTCACGACTGACCCGTGTCGGGCCTGGCGCTGTGAGCACCTCGATCCCAGAGCGCACGTCGCTTGACAGCACGAGAGAGGCTGGCCTGCACGGTGTGAGCGCCGAGACGGCTGTGGGGGCCCAAGAGGCTTTCTTGGCGCTTGCCGGCGAGGGCACGGTGCTGGTCACAGGTGGCACGGGTGGATTGGGTGCTCTGGTGGCCAGGCATCTGGTTCGCGAGCACGGGGCGCGTCATCTGCTGCTCGCGAGCCGGCGTGGAGGCGATGCTCCGGGGGTGGCCGACCTGGAGTCGGAGCTGTCCCGACTTGGCGCGAGCGTGAGTGTCGCGACGTGCGATGTGTCAGATCGAAGAGAGCTCGAGGTTCTGCTCGCTTCGGTGCCGCCGGAGCACCCGGTGTGCGGAGTGGTGCACGCGGCCGGGGTGCTGGACGATGGCGTGATCGGCTCCTTGACGGCGGAGCGCCTGGACCGCGTGCTGGCGCCCAAGGTAGACGGCGCCTGGCATCTGCACGAGCTGACGGCTCAGCTCGATCTCGGTGCGTTTGTCCTGTTCTCTTCGATAGCGGGAACGCTCGGGAGCCCCGGTCAGGGCAACTACGCGGCGGCGAACGCGTTCCTGGATGCACTCGCTGTCCACCGCAGGGAAGCGGGCCTGGCGGCTGTCTCGCTGGCATGGGGCCCCTGGGCGCGGGACGCAGGAATGACCGGACGTCTGGATGAGGCCGATAGGGCGCGTGTGGCGCGTGCAGGCGTTCGGCCCCTGCCGGTCGAGCAGGGTCTCGAGCTGTTCGATGTGGCCCAGTCGGCCGATCCCGCTGTGATCGTCCCCGTGCGCTTCGACGGTGCCGCGTTGCGGGCTCAGGCGCAAGCGGGAAGCCTGCCGGCGCTGCTGCGCGGCATCGTGCGCGCGCCTGCAAGCAAGGCGTCTAACGGTGCGAGGGGCTCGCTGTCGCGCCTCCTGGGCGATGCGTCGGGCCAGGAGCGCCGAAGGATCGTGCTGGAGGTGGTGCGGACCGAGGCGGCACGCGTACTTGGACACGACTCCGCGAGTGCGATCGAACCGCAGCGGACGTTCAAGGATCTTGGCTTTGACTCGCTTGCCGCGGTGGAGCTGCGCAACCGGCTCGACGCCGCCGCAGACCTGCATCTGAGTCCGACGCTCATCTTCGACTATCCCAATCCCGACGCGCTTGCCGACCATCTGCTGGAGCGACTGGCTGCCGCGCCGCGCGCGACCCCTGCCAGAGCGACGGCGAGGATCGCGATCGAGGAGCCGATCGCAATCGTCGGTATGAGCTGCCGTTATCCAGGTGGGGTCAGCTCGCCGACCGAGCTGTGGCGCATGGTGGCTGGCGGCGTCGATGCGATCTCTCCGTTTCCTGACGATCGCGGGTGGGATTTGGATGCTCTGTACGACCCCGATCCCGACAACCCGGGGACCAGCTATGTAAGGGAAAGCGGATTCGTGCCGGGTGCGGCGGACTTCGACTGCGAGTTCTTCGGCATCGGCCCGCGTGAGGCGCTTGCGATGGACCCGCAGCAGCGGCTGCTTCTCGAAGCCAGCTGGGAGGCGCTCGAAGACGCCGGTGTCGATCCCGTTTCGCTGCGCGGTAGCCAGACGGGCGTGTTCGCGGGCGTCATGTACCAGGAATATGCCAACGGCGTCGACGGGCGGGCGGCCGGCTTGGAAGGCTATCTGGCGACTGGCAGCGCCGGCAGCATCGTTTCGGGGAGGGTGGCCTATACGCTCGGGCTGGAGGGCCCGGCAGTGTCGATCAACACGGCGTGCTCCTCCTCGCTGGTGGCGTTGCACTGGGCCTGTCAGGCGTTGCGTGGGGGCGAATGTTCGCTTGCGCTGGCCGGCGGTGTCACCGTTATGTGGGCGCCTGGAGTGTTTGTGGATTTCTCGCGCCAGCGGGGTCTTGCACCCGACGGTCGTTGCAAGTCCTATGCGGAGGCAGCCGATGGCACCTGCTGGAGCGAGGGCGTTGGGGTGCTGGTGCTCGAGCGGCTGTCCGAGGCGAGGCGCAGGGGCGATCCGGTGCTGGCGGTGATCCGCGGCAGCGCAATCAACCAAGATGGGGCAAGCAACGGGCTGACCGCTCCGAACGGTCCTTCCCAGCAGCGGGTGATCCGCCAGGCGCTGGCGAATGCCGGTGTCTCGCCCGATCAGGTCGATGTGGTGGAGGGGCATGGGACCGGTACTACACTCGGCGATCCGATCGAGGCCCAGGCGCTGCTGGCCACATACGGTCAGTCGCGCCCGCCGGAGCGCCCTCTGTGGCTGGGCTCGATCAAGTCGAATATGGGCCACACCCAGGCCGCCTCGGGAGTGGCTGGCGTAATCAAGATGGTGCTGGCGATGCGCCATGGGGTGCTCCCGCGGACGCTACACGTAGATCAGCCCTCCAGCCAGGTGGACTGGTCGGAGGGGGCGGTGTCGCTGTTGACGAAGGCAGTCCCGTGGCCGGATCTCGAGCGGCCGCGGCGCGCGGCAGTGTCCTCGTTCGGGATCAGCGGCACCAACGCGCACGTGATCATCGAGGCGAATGTCGAGGCGAATGTCGAGGCGAATGTCGAGGCGGATGTCACGATGGCGGCTGGCTCGGGCATCCCCTCCGGCGGGTCATTGGACGCGCAGACACAATCCGGGCCGCCATCCGGCACGGTTGCCTTCACACGCACGGACTCCGGCGAGGAGACGGCCGCTGAAGGGCTCGCGCTTCCGCTTCCGTGGATCCTCTCTGCGCGCAACGAAGACGGCTTGCGTGCCCAAGCGCAACGGCTGCTTGAGCACCTTGAGGTTGAGTCACATCTTGGGCTTGCAGACGTCGGACTCTCGCTCACTCACCGCGCGGCGCTGGAGGAGCGCGCGGTGCTCATCGGAGGCGACAGGCGCGAGCGGCTCGCCGGCCTGCGGGCCTTGGCCGGCGGCGAGCAGACGGTGCACGTGACGCGCGCCGTCGGGCCGCATGCTCAAGCTTGGGAAAAGGGAGGCCTTGCCTTCCTGTTCTCAGGCCAGGGTGGGCAACGTGTCGGAATGGGTCGCGAGCTGTATGGCGCGTCTGTCGTCTTTAGGAATGCCTTGGATGAGGTGTGCGGGCACTTGGACGGTTTGTTGGGGTGCTCCTTGCGGGCGGTCATGTTCGGGGAGGAGCCGGGCGTTGAGCAGTATTCCCCCACGGACGATGCGGCGGAGAGTCCGCACCTGGCGCTGCTCGATCAGACCGCTTTCACGCAGGCGGCCCTGTTTGCGCTCGAGGCGGCGCTGTTCAGGCTCGTCGTGCATTACGGGCTGCGTCCCGACTTCCTGATCGGTCATTCGATTGGCGAGCTGACCGCCGCATACGTTTCAGGCGTGTTCTCCCTGGAGGATGCCTGCCGGCTCGTGGCAGCGCGTGGGCGCCTGATGGGCGAGCTGACCCAACCGGGCGCGATGGTGGCAATTCAAGCATCCGAGGAGGAGGCCCTCGCTTCGCTTGAGGGTCTCGAGGACCGTGTGGCGCTGGCCGCCGTGAACGGCCCTTCCTCGGCGGTGCTCTCCGGGGATGTGGACGCGGTACTGGAGCTCGCCGATGTGTGGAGGGGTAGGTCGCGCAAGGTCAAGCGGTTGCGCGTGAGCCACGCGTTTCACTCTCCATGTATCGACCCCATGCTCGAGCGGTTCGGAGAGCTTGTCTCGGGGCTTTCTTTTGCCCCACCGCAGATGACCATCGTCTCCAACCTGACCGGCGAGCCCGTCTCAGCCGCGGAGATATGCTCGGTTGACTACTGGATTCGCCATGCTCGTGAGACCGTGCGCTTCGGCGACGGAGTCGCCTGGTTGGGCGGGCAGCGTGTGCGCTGCTTCTTGGAGCTGGGCCCCGATGGTGTGCTCAGCGCCTTGACCCACGACGCGCTCGTGGGCAATACGGATGCGCCCAGCGCTCGTAGCGCGAATGACCAGCAAGGGGACGCCGAGATCACGGCTGTGCCGCTGCTGCGGGCCGAACGTCCCGAAGCAGAGACGCTCACCAGGTCGCTGGCCGAGATATTCGTTCACGGGGCCGATGTCGATTGGGCTTCGCTGTTCGCCGGGTCAGGGGCGGGCAGGATCAAGCTACCCACCTACGCATTCCAGCGCCGGCGCTACTGGGTTGCGCCGCGAACCGGCTCGGCCGACATGGGCTCGGTCGGGCAGTCCTCGATCGGCCATCCGTATCTGGGTGCGGCGGTCGAGCTCGCGGGCGATCGTGGAGCTCTGTTCACCGGGCGGCTGTCGTTGCGAGCACATCCCTGGCTCTGCGATCACACCGTCATGGGAGCGGTGTTGCTGCCCGGGACGGCATTTGTCGAGCTCGCGCTGCGCGTGGGGGCTGAGTTGGGCGCCGAGTATGTCTCCGAGCTGACATTGGAGACGCCGCTTGTGCTTGAGGAGCCCGGTGCGGTGCTGTTGCAGGTGTCCGTTGGGGATCCCGACGAGTCCGGTGGTCGAGCGCTTGAGATCTATTCTCACTCTGCGCGGCTCTCGGGTGAGCCCGACGGCGAGGAGGCTTGGACGCGCCACGCGAGCGGTACGCTCGCGACCGTCGCGCTCCCCGGAGGCCCCGATCGAGCCGGAGAGTCGTTCGAGCCGTTGACCGGGATCTGGCCTCCAGCGGGCGCCGAGGCGCTCGAGATCGCCGGTCTGTACGAGCGTATCGCCGAGCGCGGCTTGGATTACGGCGCGGCATTCCAGGGGCTACGGGCGGCATGGCGCAGGGGAGACGAGCTGTTCGCGGAGGTATCTTTGCCAGACGGCCAGCAGGCCGATGCCGCTGCGTTTGCGATCCACCCGGCACTGCTTGACACGGCGTTCCACGCGATCATGGGCGAGCCGGTCGAGGGCGGAGCGGCAAGCTCCGGCGGGGTACGCCTTCCGTTCTCCTTCGGCGGCGTCGGGTTGCGTGTCTCGGGCGCACGCTCGCTGCGAGTGAAGCTCTCCTGGGAGGCGCCCGGTGTACTGTCGATGGTCGCCGCCGACGAAGCCGGGGCGGGTGTGGCGTGGGTCGATTCGCTCGCGGTGCGTGAGTTCACCCACGAGCAACTGGCCGGCGCGCGTGGGACTCTGCACGAGGCGCTGTTCCGGTTGGACTGGATCGCCGTGCCGGCAGAGTCGGTGATGGTCGGCGGCGAGCAGCGATGGGCGCTGATGGGCGAGCCGAACGCCGGGCTCGACGACGCGATCAGGCAGGAGGGTATCGTCGCGGAGTCCTATCGGAGTCCTGAGTCTTTGACGGCGGCACTCGATTGTGGAGCCCCCTGTCCGGATGTCGTGCTCTTCGACTGCGCCGGCCGTGGCCTGGGGGGGAGGGAGACGCTGGCGGGCGAGCGCCGAGACCCGACGACGGCCGACGACGAGGATGTTGCCGGCGCTGCACTGCCCGATGGCGAGTGGCTGCTCGCGGCGGCGCACGCAGGTGTGCTGCAGGTGTTGGGCGTGGCGCAAGAGTGGCTCGCAGACGAGCGCCTGTCGGACTGTAAGCTCGTGCTGCTCACCCAGGGAGCTTCGTCGGCTCATCCTGGAGAGAGTCTCAGGGGTTTGGCTGAGGCTCCGGTGTGGGGCCTCGTGCAGTCGGCCCAATCGGAGAACCCTGGACGGTTCGTGCTGATCGACCACGACGGCAGCTGCGCCTCTTGGCGAGCGTTGGCCGGCGCGCTCGCTTGCAGTGAGCCACAGATCGCGCTGCGCGAGGGCAAGGTGCTCGCGCGCCGGCTCGAGCGCGCGCGGCGCGGCGCGGCGGCGGAGGCCCCCGGCGAGGACGTGGCTGCAGGGCGGGCGCGCAAGTTCGATCCAACGAGGACGGTGCTGATCACCGGTGGAACCGGTGGGCTGGGCGCGCTGCTGGCGCAGCATCTCGTTCGCGAGCACGGGGTGCGTCATCTGCTCCTCGCAAGCAGAAGCGGCCCCGAGGCGCCCGCAGTCGTCGAACTCGAATCGCAGCTGGCCGATCTGGGGGCGCGGGTCACGATCGCGGCGTGTGACGTGAGCGTGCGCGAGCAGCTCGAGCAGCTGTTGGGGTCGATCGGAGAGCGCCATCCCCTCGGCGCCGTGGTGCACGCGGCGGCGAGTATCGACAACGGCCTGATCGGGTCGCTTACCCCCGAGCGAGTTGAGCTGGTGCTGCGGCCGAAGCTTGATGCGGCCTGGCACCTGCACGAGCTGACTGCACACATGGATCTGTCGGCGTTCGTGATGTTCTCGTCGATCGCCGGTCTGTTCGGGGGGCCGGGGCAGGGTAGCTACGCGGCGGCGAACCTCTTCCTGGACCGGTTGGCCGAGCACCGTCGCGTGCGAGGTCTTGCCGGCACGTCGGTGGTATGGGGACTGTGGGGCGAAGCCGGCGCGGGCGCGAGCCTCGATCGAGTCGCCGTGAGGCGCGTGGTGGGCTCGGCCAGCATGGGAATGCTCTCCTCGACACAGGGCCTCGAGCTGTTCGACGCCGCTGTCGGGGGGGAGGACGCGACGGTTCTCGCCGCGCATCTGGATATGTCGATCCTCAGGGCCGAGGCCAGGACGGCCGAGATCCCGTCGCTGCTGCGTGGTCTGGTACGCCTCCCGACTCGTTCTGGGTCGAGTCACGACGATGGCTCGATGGCGCGCCGTCTGTCCTCGATGTCCGAGCAAGAGCGTGGCGAGGCTGTGCTGGAACTCGTGCGGGCCAATGCTGCCGGCGTGCTGGGGCTCTCCTCCGCAAAGGCGATTGGACCTGCACGAGCGTTCAAGGACGCCGGGTTCGACTCGCTTGCCGCGGTCGAGTTGAGGAATCGCCTCGGCGCGGCCACCGGCCTGCGTCTGCCGGCGACCCTGGTCTTCGACTATCCGACGCCGGGCGAGCTGGCCGCCTACCTGCTGGGCGAGCTCGTGCAGGACGCAGTCGCGACCGGGCAAGCGTCTACGGACAGGGCGTTCGAGGAGGTCGAGCGTCTGCTCTCGGCGGTCCAGCACGATGCCGGACGCGAGCACGTGACGGCGCGCTTGAGAAGGTTCCTTGCGACGCTTGACGAGGGAGACTCTGAGGAAGACTTCGAGTCGGCCAGCGACGACGAGGTGTTCGAGGTCCTCGATAGGGAGCTCGGAGCGCTATGAGCCGAGCGAGTGTGCCACTTCCGAGCGTATCGCACCTCTTGAGACCGGCTACGAGGGGGAGATGCCGATGAGCGACGAGAGGCTTCGAGCCTATCTCAAGCGAGCGACAGCCGATCTACGCAGGTCGAATCGGCGGTTGCGGGAGGTTGAAGAGGAAAATCACGGTCCACTCGCCGTCGTGGGGATGGCCTGCAGGTATCCGGGCGAAGTGTGTTCTCCAGAGGATTTGTGGGATCTGGTGCGAGGCGCAAACGATGCGATGGGCGGGTTCCCAACCAACCGTGGCTGGGCACTGGAGGGGCTGTATGACCCCGATCCAGATCACCCGGGTACGAGTTACACACGCACTGGCGGGTTTCTACACGACGCCGGCGACTTCGACCCGGACTTCTTCGAGATCAGCCCCAAGGATGCGCTTGGGATAGACCCACAGCATCGACTGCTGCTCGAAGTCAGCTGGGAGGCGGTCGAAGACGCAGGTCTCGATCCGCACGCCTTGCAAAGCAGCCATACGGGCGTGTTCACGGGGATTATGTACCACGACTATGCAACCGGTTTGCGTGGTCCGGTCCGGCTGGGCCTCGAGTCCGCGATGGGCTCAGGCAATCGCGGCAGCCTGGCCTCGGGGTTGGTGGCTTACACGCTTGGTCTGGAGGGGCCGGCGGTGTCGGTCGATACGGCCTGTTCGTCCTCGCTTGTGGCATTGCACCAGGCCTGCCAGGCGCTACGAAAAAAAGAATGTGAGCTTGCCCTCGCGGCGGGCGTTGCCGTCATGTGGTCCCCTTCGCCGTTTGTGTGGTTCTCCAGCCAGCGTGGCCTTGCCCCGGATGGCAGGTGCAAGTCATACGCCGATGCCGCCGACGGTGTGGGCTGGAGCGAGGGTGTGGGTGTTGTGTTGTTGGAGCGTTTGTCTGATGCTCGGCGTCTTGGTCATGAGGTTTTGGCTGTGGTGCGTGGTAGTGCTGTTAATCAGGATGGGGCGAGTAATGGTTTGACGGCGCCGAATGGTCCGTCTCA
>DASRKZ010000122.1:0-17930 GCA_035648675.1 Solirubrobacteraceae bacterium | reverse complement strand
GAGACCTACCTCACGGTCAACAACGAGAACCCCGAGCCCTTCGTCTGGACCGCCACCGCCGAGCAAATCCTCACCAAGGTACAACGCGGCCGCGCCACCCTCAACACAATCACCACCTAAAACAGAGACACTACACTAGCTGCCCCATCGGCTATTGGCTCGGTGCCGGTGTCGGCAACTGCCGGGTTTCCGGTGTTCTGCTCAAGCCAAGCTTCGAGCTCTTTCCGGTGTCGCGGCGGCAATTGCTCGATGGCAGCCAATGCCTGCGGGCTGAACCGCTCCTTGTCAAGCTCGCCCGCAAGCGGCGTGATGCGCTCCTCGACTTGCCGAATCGCGTCAAGTGTGCCCTGAAAGCGTTGGAGCGCGCGGTGCACAGCGGCGCTTGGGGAAGGTGCTACAGCGGCAGGCTCCGGGTCCGGGGCATCTGGCGGGGACCCCGCAGGTGGCATATCGGGGTTGTCGGGCATTAGGCGACGATCATGTCAGAGGACGACTGGTCGAAGCTCGCTCGAAAGCGCTCCCTATCGCGGGGGGGGGCGAGTTGCGATTTGTCTGAATAGAGAATGCCCTCAACGCTGCTACACGGCGGCTTTGATCCAACGCCCCACGATATGCACGGGAACCCGCACGGTCCCTGATTGGTCCGGCCGCGAGCTCAGGGCGGTGCTCAGACACAGCAATTGCACAGCCCATCCTGGGCTGTGCATCTACGGATGAAAAGTCAAGGGCTTCGTCGGATTTTTTCGTGGGCTCGGACGGTCGGGTAGACGGGCTGGGGGCGGGACAGCGACGGCATAGCGCTCACAGTGCATATGGTCTGTCCGGCTCTTTTGTTGCGCCGCCGGGCGTGTCTTGGCGTAGGGGGGCGCGCCGGCGGCGGGATCGCGCCGGGTGTCGGGGAGTGCGATGATTTGTTGTGGTGCGGGTGACTGACGTAGCGAAGTGCAGGCGTCAGGGGCTTGTGGCCTGCCGCGCGGCTTTGCCCTTCGAGGGCTTGTTGGATGCGCGCCCCAGTGTCGCACCCGCACCCCCTTTCGGTGATGTTGTTGTGCGCCAGTCATCGATCAGGCGCCGGTAGGCGAGCTCGGCCTGGGCTTGCAGCTCGCGCTCGGCCGCACGCTGGCTGCTGCTCGGGCTCACGGGCGGCCCGCCGTGACGGCGCGGCAGCGGCGGAGCGCCGGCCAAGAGTTCCAGACGACGCGTCTTCTGGCGGGTCAGCGACGGGCGCGCGAACGCGTAGTCCTGATCCTTTGTGAGGAGGTGCCAGCAGAGCACGACGAGCTTGCGTGCGACAGCGACCGCTGCGATCTGCGCGCCGCGGCGGGCACGGACGCGCTCGCCGAATGCCTTGAGTGGGCCAGGGCTTCGGATCGAGATCCACGCGGCCTCGACCAGCATCGAGCGGGCCTGCGGGTCACCGCGCTTTGAGATGTGCCCATAGCGCGCCGGCTCTGACCCGGACTGGCGAACCTTCGGGTCCAGGCCCAAGTACGCGACGAGCTGGCCGGGGCTCTGGAAGCGGGTGATGTCCCCGATCGCCGCGATCACTGCCCCCGCGGTCCCGACGTCCACCCCGGGGGATCGTCAGCAGCCGCTGAAACCCGGGGAACGCGAGGGCCTGCTGGGCGATCCGCTGGTCGAGGCCGGTGATCTCGCCGCCCAGGAAATCGATGTGCCGCAGACAGCTTCTCACCGTCTCCGTCTCCTCCTCGGGTAGCTGCTGCTCGAGGAGCCACACGCGTCCTTTCTTGCCGAAGAGGTCGCTCACGGGGGGACGGCCGATCAGACATCTTGCGAGGACGGCATGCACCTCGTTCTTCACCCGCGTGCGTGCCCGTACCAGCCCCGCCCGGCGAGCGACACGCCGCCGCAAAGCGGACGTCGCCTCGTCGGGCACCCACACCGCTTTGAGCATCCCGGCCGAGAGGAGCTTGGCGAGCATCGCCGCGTCGAAACGGTCAGACTTCACACACGCGCGTGAGAGATCGCACGCGTCTCCGCCGCGTTGCACACCACCACCCGCCCAACCGAGCCCTCGCCCAACAGCCGGGCGATCATCATCGCGCCGCAGCTGGCCTCCAACACCACCTGGTCGCTGCCATTCAGGCTGCCCGCGAACTCCCGGATCGCCTCCGGGGTACTCGCGATCCGCCCGACACGCGAGACCCGGCCGCCCTCAGCGACCGCGACCTCGCAGAAATCGAGGTGAACATCCAAACCAAAGAACCGCATGAGAACCGCCTCCTTAACAAATCGCTCTATGAGATGGAAGGCACCGCGGGCAGCGACAACTACGGATTCGGGCTCTCAGCCCAACCGGGTGAGTCGCAGGGGCGGCCATCTAGTCATTGACGGGCTCGCAGCCCAAATGCACGGCGGCCTGCCCACAAGCGTCCTTCCCACAAGGGCCCCTGTCCCGGTCAAACGACCCTACGAACACGACCGGACAGCAGCCCCCCGGTATTTCATACCCGTAGTCTGTGCGAGATTTTCGTGCGCAGTGGGGCAGGCTGTGCGGCTCGGGAAGGGGGAGCCTGTGGTCGCTGCTCAGGAGGCGATCCAGCGCTTCTGGGTGGGGTCCCAGTAGCCGGTCCCGGTGCCCGCGAAGATCGGGTCGAGGAAGGTGGCGGCCTCGGCGTGTGCTGCGTTGAGGTCTATTGGTAGCCAGACGTCTGCGGCGGCGCGGGCGTATGGCGTTGCCCACGAGGTTGGCGGCGGCGGGAGCGCGGCCGGAAGTGGCTGGCGCTCGCGGCGGCTGAATGTCGTGTCAAGGCTCGCGCGTAGGCGGTCGGCGTGCGGGGCGGCGAGTTCGGCGATCAGGAGGATGTCGATGAGGTCCTTGATTCTGGTGCTCTGCTGTTGGTGTGGCCCGTAGGTGGCGGTGTAGGCGTGAACCTTCTCGGCGATGTGCTGCTCCAGGGCTATGACGGGCATCTCGATCGGCTGGATATCCGCGAAATCCAGGAGGCTCGGGATTGGCAGCCGTTCGGACGGGACGGTTGGGTGCTCGCTGAGCGCCACGTCAACGGGGAACTGCTCGAAGCGTCGTCCGGCGACTTCGGCGGTCACGGTGTAGCGGACGGCGCGGAATGCCTCGGCGCGATCCAGCGCTGGGGTGCGTGTTACGTCGAAGCTGAAGTGGTCGTGCAGGTCGATCGCTTGGGCTGCGATGAGATCGGTGGTCGCGGTTTGCTCGTCGTCGGCTCCTGCGAGGTCGATGTCCTTGGTTGTGCGTGTTCGCAGTCCGAGTCGTAGGTCGAGCGCGAATGCGCCCTTGAGCACCCACCGCTGCGGGTCCACGACGGCGAGCCTGGCGAGGAAGCGCTCGAATGCGACGCGCTTGCGCAGCCGCATCACGGTTACGCCGCTGGCGGCTGCCTCATTGCGGATGCGCTGGTCCAGCGCGGCGCGAAACGCCTCCGGTGTGACGTACTTCATGCGACTTGAGCTTCTTGGATCGTACGTCGTACGAGCGCGGCGACCTGGCCGCCGTGGCGTTCTGCCTGACCGGCGAGCTGGCTAGGTGTCGTGCGTCCCTGATCGAGTGCTTGACGAATCCCCATTTGGATCTGCTCGGGCGCCGTGCCCGAGCCGGCGGCGTCGATGATCGACCTTGCAGGGGTGGTCACGCGGATGCCGTAGCGCGTGGCTATCTCGTCATCCGGGAGAACCTCTGTGGCGGTGTGGAGGGTCACTCCGGCGGGTGCTCGGATGCCGCGATGCCCGCGTGAGACGAGCAGGTGCACCGTGTTTGGCAGGACGTCGGAGAGTCCGTGCAGCACGAGCGCGCTCTCGTGCGAGACGATCGCTCTCTCCATTCCGACGGCGAGCCAGGCGGCGCGGATCTCCTCGTGCTCTCCCGTGGGGTAGTCGCTGAGGCGATAGAGCCCGCGCCGGACGCGCGTAAACCGTCCCGTTCGTGCGTGGTGGGCGAGCAGTTGTGCGCTGTATCCGCGCTCCTGAGCTTGTTGGGCCGTGAACAGGCCCTCTTGGGAGTAGGCGAGACGGTGCAGCGCCGAACTGTCAGGATGTAGACGGACGTCAGCCATAAATCAAACATCACTGTAGCAAACGCTGACTTACCTCCTAAATCCTGCTACAGCGTTCCGTGCAGCCGCCCGATTGCCGCGACCATCTCGTGGTTCAAATACCGTCCGGTTAGGGCGATAAAAAGCCCCGCAAATGCCCGCTCCTGCCGGTTCCTCGGGCGCTGTCGTCAGAGCGCGCTGGAGGGAACAAGAGGCGTTCTTGCCATTCCCTCCTCCACATGGCCGCGGGTTACGCGTTGCGCCGTGGGCTCTCCGAGGGCGATGTCGAGCGCTGCTCGCATGATCGCCAGTGTGCGCCGAAGGTCGCCGGCTCGGCCGTCGGTTACTGATTCGATGTAGCTCTCCGACAGCAGTTGCAGTCCCTCTGGTTCGAGGACATCCTGAACTGGAGCCTGCACGCCGGCCAGGCTCATCCGCCGCTGCAGAACGATGGTCAGCCCGTGCTCCACGTCGGGGAGCTGGGGAAGGAAGACCTCGGCGGTCAGCTTGTCACGGACTCGCTGGTAGCCGTCGAGGCGCGTGTAGTCGCTCTGGGTGGCGACGACCATCCCGGCATCCATTGTCGCGAAGGCGCGCGAGGTCTGATCGAAGAATGCGTCGGCCAGCTCCGGCGAGCCGCCCCAATGATCGGTGTCCTCGACGATCATAACCGGGCATCGCTTGAGCTTTCAGAAGACGTCGAAGAGTCGCTGTATGCCCCGCATCGCGTCTGAGGGATCGGCGGCGCGCTTCAGTTCCTCTGCTGCGACCCGCTTGATATCGCCGATGACCTTGCCCGTCAAGATCCGACCGGCTGCGATCTCGAAGCCGGCGCGAAGCTCGCGAGTGGCGATCTGTGTCCTGTGCTCGGCGGTCGCGCGGTCGAGTGCGTGAGCCTCGTGGCGAGTGAGCTGCGCTTCGGGGAGGTCGCGGATCTCTGTGATCGCGTGGCGGGCGAACGCGGCCGGATCGCCGGCCTCGACGCCGATCACGCTTACGCGAAGCGGTAGGAACCCCTCCTCCAGGCTGTCGGCGACCGCGGCGATGAGGCTCGACTTCCCGGAGCCCATGCGTCCGACGACCGTGGTGACGCCCTCTGCGCGCTCGATGCTTCTTCGCAGTGCGCCGTCCACGTCCGGCGCCCCGAGCGTCGTATAGGCGACGTGCTCGCCCGCCAGGAGGTCGAAGCGTCCAGAGGTCTGAAAGGCGAACTCGTCGTCGAGTGTCTGCAGCGCGTCTCGCATCAGCGAAGATTCTCACGGAGCTCGTAGAGCTTGCGTGGACGCCCTTGCCGCTCCTGCTGTTCGGGGAACGACCGGACGAAATCCTCCTCCTCCAGCTCACGGAGTGCCTTTCGAGCGCTCTGGCCGGATACGCCGAGCGTCGCGAGCAGCAGTGGGTCTGAGCCTGAAGTGGGTCCGTGGTCTGCGAGGTACTCCGCGATCGTCGATGTGAGGCGCGGCAGCTTCGCCAGGCGGGCGCGTTGCTCCTCGCGCTTGGCCAGCAGTTCGTCCACGGGCTGGGTTGAGAGCACTGCGGCGCGGGCCAGGGAAAGCAGCGAACGGGGCAGGCCATCGGTCTGGTCGATGATGGCGTCGATCTCGACGTCTGGCTCTCCCGCCAGGCGACGAGCCAGGAACTCTCGCTGCTCGGACGTAGAGAGGGGGGCGAGGTCGAGCTGCACGTCGAAGAAAGCGCTCGCGGGGGGGCGGGTGAGCTCGTCGCGAAGCACGTCGTTGGCCGCGATCACCCACTGGTGGTCCTGCTGCCAAAGCTCGTCGCGCAGACGCCCGAACAGTGTGTGGGCATGACCTTCGCCTGGAGGCGCATCGATGAGAAGCAGTGAGGCAGGCGCCTCTCCGAGACGCCGCGCGAGACGCAGTAGCGCGGCGGATGGCGTCGTCTCCGGGGTCATGCTCGAGCGGAGGGTGTCGCCGAACGCCCCCCATCGCTGACCTAGGGCGTCGGCGATGACCATCAGCGCCTGCGTCGCGTTCTGCGCCGGAGCGAGATCGACGTATACCGCCGGTCGCTCGGTGTCCTCATGATTAGCCTCAAGGGATCGCAGCAGCGTGGTCTTGCCCGATCCAGGTGAGCCGAGGACGAGCACGTTGAGCTTTCGATCGACGGCGGCCTCCAGCTGCGGCATGATTGCGGGTGGCAGGAAAAGATCTCGGTCGATCGTGCCGAGCAGGGGGCGGTTGTCGAGCCTGATCATCATGGTTGCGAAACTATAACAAACTTTCGCAACTAAATTGGGAGAAGGGCTGTTCTCTCGAGCCGGTCGGTGGCATGATGCAGATGACCGACGACGTCGTCCCGGCCGAGGTCCCGCCGCACTGGGGCGTGCTTCGCCGTCGCCGACAGCGATGGCACGGTCGCCAAGGCCCGCGAGCTCGGGGCGAACGTCACGGTCGAGCCCGTGGACATGCCGATCGGACGCTTCGCCGGCCTGATCGATCCTCAGGGAGCTTCCTTCACGGTGATGCAACCGGCGCCACCCGCCTAATGGCCAAGGTGTTCGCGGGGATCAACTACCGCGTGAAGTAGTCATGACAATCAGCTTGTCCGCCGCCCGTGGCGCTCGCGTCGATGTCTCCGTAGCTCGCCTCGTGAGCGTCCACTGAGGTGCCCGGGAGCCGGGCCGAGTAGATCGAGCGCGCGCGAAGCAGCCGGGAGATGACCGTCGCCTCCACCACCGCGAGGAGCATCGGGACCATCAGGCCGTCGACCTTATGGGTCAACTCGAGCAGCAGGACGACCGCTGCGAGCGGGGCCTGCATGCTCGCGGCGAGGACGGCGGCACCACCGATGACCGCGTAACTTCCGAGGGGTGTGCCCGGCCAGATCTGCAGCCAGGCATCACCCAGTACACCGCCGAGCACTACCCCGAGGGTCAGCGTCGGGGTGAATAGTCCTCCTGGCGCGCCACTGCCTAGACACGCGGCCGTCGCCAGAGGCTTCAGGACGACCAGGACGGCCATCACGCCGACCGCAAGGCGGCCCACCAGCGCGAGTTGCACAACGCCTTTGCCGTTGCCGAGGACCTGCGGGTATGCGATCGCAACCACCCCGAGCGCGGTGAACACCGCGATCGGCGCCGCAACCCTGCGCCAGCCGGCCGGACGCAGCGCATGAGCATTCGTGATCAGGCGGATGTACACCACCGAGGCGAGTCCCGCGAGCGGGCCGACAAGCAGCGCCCAGAGGATCTGCGAGGCGTGCGCGTTATAGGTGGGAACAAGGTAGGTGGGTCGCGAACCGAGCGCGACCCATGCGACCGCGGTGGCAATCAAGCTGGTCGCCAGCGCCGGGAGCACGAGCGGCAAGCTGAGGGTGCCGAGCAGCACCTCTAGCGCGAACAGGGCACCGCCCAGCGGGACGTTGTATACCGCCGCCATCCCGGCGCCCGCCCCCGACGCTACGAGCAGACGGCGCTGGGAGACCGGTAGGAGCGCCCAGTCACTCAGCCAGGCCGCGACCGCCGCGCCGACCTGCTGCGGCGCGGCCTCGCGACCGAGTGACGCACCGAGTCCCACGATCACGATCGACTCCACCGCGCGCGCGAAACTGCCCAGGAGCGGCATCCGTCCCGCACGCAGCCATAGCGCCTCTGAAACCTCTCCTCCCCCGCCGAGCCGGGCAAGGCCGATGGCGCCGACGCCGGCGATCACACCTCCGCAGGCCAACACGAGCACCCTGCGAGCATCCGAGCTGCGTTCAGCGCCTTCCAGAAAATGGCCCGTCTCATAAGACCACGCCAGGTGCTGAACGGCGCGTAGAAGCTCGATAAGCGCCGCGCCGCCCACACCGGCGGCCACTCCGGTAAGCGCCACCAGCATCCAGAAACGCGGGCTGTAGCTCGCCACGATCCCACGGCCCGGAACATTTGGCTGAGCTGATACCGACGCCATCTCCGCGCAGTCTGACGGGCCGGGCGGGAGTCGCTACCTCACGCACGGGACAGACACGTCATTCGGCGCGGCGCCGGGCGCGACTACTCGACGCCGCAGCTGACGCGCACGGTTGTCGTCTGAACCTGGTCTTGGCGGTCGATCCAGGCGACGTGGAAGGCCCCCGCGGGACCCGCCGTGACGCGCGGCTTAGGGTCGCCCGAACCGGTGGTACTTGCCCCGAGCGGGATCTTGCGCTGGAGGTAGGCGCAGAGCGGGCTGTAGGGGTGAAGCCAGAGCGGACCTCCGTTCCAGGGCGAACTTGCGATCAGCCACTTACCTGCGTCGTCGATCGCGCCTTCCCAGTAGCGAGTCGATGGATCCGGCTCGCTTTCGACTGTCCGGGCCGGTCCTGGTCGTCCACCAGGGGAGATCCCGACCGCCAGGATCCGTTCCGTTCCCGGGCGGGAGGGTTCGGTCTCCATCGACAGCAGGGTGCGGTCGTCCAGCGACTGGGTCGACTGCATTTCCGCGTTCCCATGCCTGAGCACCACCCGGGGGTGTTCGAAGCTGCTTGCTCCGGGCGCCCGGCGCGCCACGACCACGCGGTTGGCGCCCAGCACGTAGACGTAGAGCTCCGAGCCGCCAGGGCCGTCGAAGAAGGTCCCCCGTTCTTCCAGCAACGGGCTCCTCAAGAGCCGAGGCGGTCCCAATCGCCCATTCCCGAAGAGGCGCCGTTCGATGATGTAGCTCGGACGCGCTTCGCTCAAATGTGGTCCGTATTCGCCGTCGATCCAGAGATGGCCGAACTCGGCGTAGGCGTTGACCGCGTCCGTTGGCTCCGGTTGCACGCGCCCAGCCCGATGGGGGGGTCCGAAGGGGCGACCCAGCGGCGCCTCGGCGACCCAGACGGTTTCGCTGAACTGTTCGCCCCAGGCAATCTCGATCTGCCCGTGGCTCTCGACGGGTTCGCTCACCCACGTCCGCGTGCCCCGCGAGTGTGGCAGCGTCTGCACCGTTTTCCAGCGGCCGCCAGGGTCGTGCACGCCGACGACCCATTCAGCGCAGCAATTGGGGTCATCCGGTTCTGGTTCTTCAATTTCTCGGCAGCAGTAGCTCTTCTCCCGCGCCGCGGGGGTATTGCGATCGACGGCGACCGTCCAGCCGTCCTGCAGCGGCGAGATCTTCAGGGGCTCGCCGCGCAGCTGCGGCGGCAGCCCGATGGGCGTCACCCGACCGCCTTCGTCGACACGCAACAGTCGCTCTCCCGCGGGCCCGTGGAATTGCAGCCATGCGCCCTCCACCAGGTCGGCCTGCTCGACCAGGGCGGGTTCACCTGTCTGCCCGACGGGGCCGACGGTGCTCGGCGCGGCGAACAACGCCGATGCCATCATGGTCGCCGCCAACGCCAACATGAGACTCCTCTTCGCTCCGCGAGGCCAAGCTACGACGCTACCAGTGAAGCGTGCCCGCGGGCCGCGTCCCAGTACGCTGTGTCGATGGAGCCGCTAAGCGTCGGCGAACTCGTCAAGGTCGCCGGCGACGGCCCTGAGCTCGACGGGATCGTGTTCGACACCCCGAGCAGATCTAAGGTCGTGGTGGCTGTGGTGGACCCCAGCCGAGGCCCAGGGTTCCGAACGGTCCATCCGAGGACGTTGACCGAGCGGGTGGAGGAAGGCGCTGAGGACCGAGCGCTACGTCTCCTCGTCCGTCGGACGCCGCCGCCCGCTCGCGGTACGGCCGGCGGCGGAGTGGATGCCGGGCGAGGCAACCCCGGTCACAAGCGTGGAGCGATGCATCGCACGACGGGCAGGTAGGGCCGTTTCACACAAGGAGCGTCGCCGACCGCTTTCCTGGCAGCTGAGTTCCTAGATCTCGGCGGCGAGACGCTCGTGGACGGAGCGCACGGCGCTCGATCCCTCACCCACCGCCGCGGCGACTCGCTTCATCGAGTCGTGGCGGACGTCGCCGGCGGCGAACACGCCGGGCGTGGATGTCTCGAACGGGAGAGGAGGGGAAGTGCCGCTGGCCGGCGACCTCGGGAGCTGGCGGTCGGTGAGGATGAATCCATCTGGATCGAGTAGCACGCTGCTTCGGAGCCAGGCGGTTTCGGGACGTGCGCCGATGAAGCAGAACAGACCCGTGCAGGGAATCGTCTGGAGCTCGCCGGTCGCGGTGCGGCGGAGCGTTACGTGCTCGAGGCGTGACTGGCCGGCCAATCCCTGGACTTCGACACCCCCGTCCCGCACGGGAGACACGCCCGGTGAGGAAGCGGCGCTGACCGGTGAGAAGGGACAGCTCACCGATAAAAGACCCCGCCTCATATGTGACAAGGGCCTCATCCGCGCCTTCGGATCGCACGATCTCGACCTCGCCCTCGAGGACGACGAACAGGTCGGAGGATGCCTCTCCCGCCTCGAACAGCAACTCTCCCGCCGCGACTGGCCGCTCAGTTCCGAACTCGGCCATTTCCGCGAGCTCGGAGGCGCTCAGCCGGGGATAGGCGGCATCTCGACCGCCGGGTGCGTTCATCGTCGGAGTCCGAAGTCGCTCATGAGCAGCCACGTGACATGTGACGAGTCAGGCTAGCGTGCTATCCGCCCGCACCCGCCTGCACGCCCAGCCCCTCGGGAGTGAGCTCGGTTTCGATCGCGGCGCGCATCGCCTTCAGCGAGTCTCCCCGGGCGCGGAGCTTGGTGGCGGTGTGCGCCGCGGGGTTGAGCTCGGCAAGCGCCTCGGCGGCAGCGAGGCTCGCCGCTCGTAGCTCATCCGCGGGAACGACCCGGTCGAGAAAGCCCGCGGTGACGGCGTCGGACGGGCTGTACATCGTGGCGCCCACGACCGCTCGGTCGAAGTGGGCCGGCTGCAGGCGCTGGCGCGCGAGCGCGATCGCGAACCACGGGACGGTCAGCCCGATCTTCACCTCGTTGAGGCCGATCTGGAACGGTCCGTCGACGCCGATGCGCACATCCGCGGACAGCGGCAGGAAGGCTCCCGCCGCGACGGCGTGGCCGGGGCAGGCGATGAGCACGGGCGTCGGGAACGACATGATCCGCTCGGCGAGGGTGGCGCCGAGTGTCAGCATCTCGATCACCCGATCGACATCGCCGCCGGCGAAGACCTTCAGGTCGAACCCCGCGGAGAAGTAGCTCTCCCTGCCGGTGAGGATGACGACGGCGGTGTCACGCTCGGCCTGATCGAACGCGGTGTGGACGGCCTGGAGCATCGGGATCGAGAACGCGTTGACCTTTCCGTCGTCCATCGTGATCGTCGCGATCCGCCCGTCGAGCTCATACGTCGCCAGTTCGGTCATCGTCATCTCCCGGTTGTTCGAGTGGGGGCTGTCCCGTATATCACGGCTCCGTGAAAGCAGTAGAGGCCCCGCGCTTCTAGGCTAGGGCGGATGGAGCTAGAGCACGCTATTCGCAGCCGCCGCACCCACAAGGTGTTCGCCCCCGAGCCGGTGGCTCCGGAGCTGCTGGAGGAGCTGTTCGAGCTCGCCAGGTGGGCGCCGAATCATCATCTGACCGACCCGTGGCGCTTTCGGGTGCTGGGCCCGGGGACGCTCGCGCGGCTGAAGGAGATCGCCGAGGAGACAGCGCCCGGCTCATCGGGCAAGCTCGACCGCGCTCGCAAGCAGATCCTCGGCCTGCTGCGCCTCGTCGCCCTCGCGGTGGACCGACGCCACGACCAAGGTCGGTGCGCGGTCGCGGCCTACCTGGTGCTGCTCGCGGCCCACGGTTGCGGCCTCGCCGGCTACTGGCGGAGCGTGCCGTTGCTGGACTCCCCCGCGGGACGGGCGGCTCTGGAGCTTGACGACGCGGAGACCCCGATTGGTCTGCTCCACCTCGGCCGCCCGCGCCAGGAGCAGCGTGTGCCCGAGCGGGCGCCGGTCGCGGCCTTTACGCGTTACCTGCCGTGAGCGACGACCGGGAGCTACCCGACGAGTTGCGGCGCCAGGGCGACGCTCGGCGTGGCGGAGGGGATCTTCACTGCAGTGTGCGTCGGCGGCTCCGGCGCACAGACCACGCGGTTGCGCCCCGTGCGCTTGGCTTCATAGAGAGCCTCGTCGGCGGCCTTGAAGAGCGTGTCGTAGTCGACCTGCGCGCCGCGCGCCGCGCTGACGCCGAGTGAGATCGTGACCGGGATGTCGGTCGGCCGCGCCTGCTCGACGGCCTCGCGCAGCCGTTCGGCGACTTCGTGGCCGGCCTGCAGGCCGATGCCGGGGAGCACGATCAGAAACTCCTCGCCGCCGAGGCGATAGACGAGCTCGAACGAGCGGAGGCGCTTGCGTAGCTCGTAGGCGATGTCGCGGAGGACCGCGTCGCCGCAGTCGTGACCGTGCTCGTCGTTGATCTCCTTGAAGGCATCGACATCGCAGAGCACGATGCTGACGGGCTGGCCTGTGAGCCGCGCCTGCTGGGAGATCTCGAGGAAGCGGGGGACGAGCGCGTGGCGGTTGAGTAGTCCAGTGAGGGGGTCGAGGATCGCCTCGTCGCGGTGGTGCAGCTCGGCCGCCTGGAGCGCCCATACGACTGAGACGACCCCCGCAAGCAGCGCGAGCGTCGCGATCAAAGGCACGGGATCGTGGATCGTCCACTGCGGGTGCACGCCGAGGGTCGCGGCGAGGATCAAGGCGACCGTGAACACCAATGCGGCGATCACGACCTGCGGGCGGAAGCGCGCCGCGACCATCGCGGCGGGCAATACCAACCAGGGCAGCACCGGACTGCGCGGGCCGCCGCTGAGGGCGATGCCGACGGCGATCAGGAGCATCGTGATCAGGATCGCGTAGGCGCTCACGCGCTCGGGGTGGCTGCTCGTATGGATGCGTCGCTCGACGAGCGCGAAGTTGAGCAGCGAGAGGGCGAACAGGATCAGCATCCACCAGCCGATCCAGGGGGCGGAGAGGAGCAGTGCCGCGCCGACCGCGCCGGAGCCGACGCGGCGGATCGTGCGGACGCGGTCGTTCGCGTCCACGACGCGACTGCGGTCGAGCTCCGTTGGGCACAGCCATGATCCGCCGGACATAGAAATGTTCATCGGTGGCAAGTTTGTGCCGATATAGCGGAGGATGTTCGATATGGACAACTTGGTGACACCCGACCCGGCGCGGCCCGGGAATCGGCTGCATGGGTTGGTGCACCCGCGGCGCTGGCTGGCGGAGCGCCGTGTCGGCGGCGAGAACGGCTCGGCCTTTGCCTTTGGCGCCCGCCTGTTCGTGGCAATCGCACTGACCTTCGCCCTGGTCGGGGCGATCGGCTACGTGCTGGTCGATCGCAACCTCGAGCAGCGGCAGATCACGCGCTATGCCGCCGATGTGCGGGCGGACGCTCACGGCTTTGAAGACGTGGGCGCCCGTGCGGCGTCCCAGGCGGAAGGGATCCGGGAGATCGATCGGCTGCTCGACGCGATCGCACGGCGGCCCGGCACGCTGGAGGTGCTGCTGATCGACCAGCGGCACGTGGTCAGGGCTGCGGGCGAGGATCGCCTGATCGGGACCACGGACGCCGATCCGCGGATCGACGCGGCGCTGGAGCAGGGGCGGTCATACGCCAGCCGCGAGAGCGATCCGAGGAAGGACCGGAGGAACTTCGAGTTCGTCACCCCCGTCAACCTTCCGGGCGGCCGCTACGCCTATGAGGTCACTTATGACCACCGCACCTACGACGCGCAGCTGCACGAAGTGCGAATGGTGCTGTTGCTGGTCGGGTTGCTCTCGCTCCTCGGCGGCAGCGCGGTCTTCTATCTGGTCGGTGGGCGCGTGTTGATGCGCGACCATCGGCGGGCGCTGGAACGCGCGACCCGTGATGGATTGACCGACCTGCCCAACCAGCGGGCCTTCCAGGACGAGCTCCCGCAGGCCGTCGCCTCGGCGACGCGCTATCAGGACCCGGTGGCGCTGGCCGTGCTGGACATCGACGACTTCAAGTTCATCAACGATCGCCACGGGCATCCTCACGGCGACGCGGTGCTGAGGCGCGTGGCGGAGGTCTTGCGCGAGGCCCGCCCCGGGGACCGCCCCTATCGGATCGGGGGTGACGAGTTCGCGCTGCTATTGGCGCATACGGACTCGAGCGGCGCCCGCACCCTCGCACGCCGCTTGAGCCGCAGCTTCGCCGACGCCGGGATCGAGGTGAGCATCGGCGTGAGCGCGATGCGCCCGGGGAGATCGGAATCGCAGGAGGCGGGCCGGGCCGACACGTTGCGGGCCGAGGCGGACGCCGCCCTGTATGAGGCCAAGCGCCAGGGCGGCAACCGCGCCGCGCACTTCGACGACATCCGCGAGCGCGTGGCCGTGACCACCTCGGAGAAGAAGGAAGCCGTCCGGAGGTTGATCGACGAGGGGCGGTTGACGACGGTGTTCCAGCCGATCTGGGATTTCGCGACGGAGACCCTGCTGGGGGTGGAGGCGCTGAGCCGTCCCGACCCTTCCTACGGGCTCTCCGGTCCGGAGGAGGCGTTCGATATCGCCGAGCAGATCGGGCGCGTGCACCAGCTCGACGTGTTGTGCGTGCGGAGCGCCCTGCGCGTCGTGCCGGAGCTCGACCCCGGCGTGCTGCTGTTCTTCAACCTGTCCCCGCAGACGCTCGACCTCGACTCGGCGCAGAACGACTGGGTGCGCGTGGCGGTGGAAGCGGCCGGGCTGCCGCCGGAGCGAGTCGTGATCGAGGTCACCGAGCGCTTCGGGGGACGCACGGCGGCGGTGGTGAAGTGCTTGCAGCGCTTGCGCGGGCAGGGGTTCAAGACCGCCCTGGACGACGTCGGGACGGGCAACTCGGGATTGGAGATGCTGCGGAAGGTGAAAGCGGAGTTCGTGAAGCTCGACCGCAGCATCGTGATCGCCGCGCCAACCGAACCGAGCGCCCGCGCGGTGCTGATGGCGATGGCGACGTTCGCGAGGCAGACCGGAGCATTCGTGATCGCGGAGGGCGTCGAAGACGAGGAGACGCTCCGGTTCCTACGGAGCATCGACGACCACGACCTCCACGTGGACACGGTCATCCAGGGCGGCCAGGGCGGCGAACTCGGCCAACCTTCGAAGGAGCTGCCCCCCGGCGTTCCCACCACCCTGAGCGCCCGCCAAAACGCCCATCCGACGACCGTCTGATCCAGCCCACGATCGTCTGATCCAGCCCACGACCGTCTGATCCTAAAGAGAGCGATCGCCGGTATAAAAATACGGAGTCCGTATAGCAATAGTTACACACACCCCGTAAAGTCATATACAAACTTCCGCCAAGCTCGACGCCCGTCGGATGCCGCGCCGCATGACACCGCTAGCCTGTCGGGCCGTGCTTATACCTCGCAAGGACATTAGGAACGTGGCGATCGTCGCGCACGTCGACCATGGGAAGACGACGTTGGTCGACGCGATGCTGTGGCAGTCGGGCGCGTTTAGGGTCGGCCAGGACGTCGCCACCCGGGTACTCGACTCGATGGATCTGGAGCGCGAGAAGGGGATAACGATCCTCGCGAAGAACACTTCGCTGCGCTATAGGGACGTGAAGCTGAACATCATCGACACGCCCGGGCACGCGGACTTCGGCGGCGAGGTGGAGCGCGGCTTGACGATGGTGGACGGGGTGCTGCTGCTGGTGGACGCGAGCGAGGGGCCGCTGCCGCAGACGCGCTTTGTGCTGAGGAAGGCGTTGGAGGCGAAGCTGCCGGTGATCCTGGTGATCAACAAGGTGGATAGGCCGGATGCGCGGGTGGCGGAGGTCGTGGACGAGGTGTATGAGCTGTTCTTGGATCTCGACGCGGACGAGCAGCAGATCGACTTTCCGATCGTGTACTGCAACGCGAAGGCGGGGGTGGCCTCGCTGAAGTACGACCCGGCGCACGCGATCGAGGAGCGCGACCTGGCGCCGCTGCTGGATCTGCTGCTGGAGCGGATACCGGCGCCGTTGTATGACCCCGAGCACCCTCTGCAGGCGCTGGTGACGAACCTCGACGCCTCGCCCTACGTGGGCCGCCTCGCGCTGTGCCGCGTGCGGCACGGGAACATCAGGAAGGGCCAGCAGATCGCGTGGTGCCGCGCCGACGGGACGATCCAGAAAGCGCAGGTCGCGGAGCTGTACGTGACGGACGCGCTCGATCGCGTCGACGCGGAGGAAGCCGGCCCGGGCGAGATCATCGCCGTGGCGGGGATCGCGGAGGTGACGATCGGCGAGACGCTGGCGGATCCGGACGATCCGCGGCCGCTGCCGGTGATCACGGTGGACGAACCGGCGATGTCGATCACGATCGGCGCGAACACGTCACCGCTGGCGGGGAAAGACGGGAGCAAGTTGACGGCCAGGCAGATCGAGGCGCGCCTGGAGCAGGAGCTGATCGGGAACGTCTCGCTGAGGGTGCATGAGACGGCGGGGGTGGGTGGGGAATCTAAATCATTCGAGGTGCAGGGCCGCGGCGAGCTGCAGCTGGCGGTGCTGGTGGAGATCATGCGGAGGGAGGGCTTCGAGCTGACGGTGGGACAGCCGCACGTGGTCGAGCAGGTGATCGACGGCAAGCGCAATGAGCCCGTGGAGCGCCTGTCGGTGGACGTGCCGGAGGAGCACGTGGGCACGGTGACGCAGCTGCTGGCGGCGCGGAAAGGCCGGATGGAGCACATGATCAACCACGGCACGGGTTGGGTGCGGTTGGAGTATCTGGTGCCCGCGCGCGGGCTGATCGGCTTTAGGACGGAGTTTTTGACGGAGACGCGGGGGACGGGGATCATGCACCACGTGTTCGACCGCTGGGAGCCGTGGGCGGGCGAGCTGTTGACGCGCCAGAGCGGCGTGCTCGTGGCCGACCGCCGCGGCGCGACGGTGACCTTCTCGCTGTTCACCCTGCAGGAGCGGGGCTCGCTGTTCGTCGGTCCCGGCGAGGAGGTCTACGAGGGGATGATCATCGGCGAGAACGCGCGCTCGGAGGACCTCGACGTGAACCCGGTGAAGGAGAAGCACCTGACGAACATGCGCTCCTCGACCTCCGACGTGCTGGTGCGCCTGGACGCCCACCGCAAACTGACGCTCGACGAGGCGCTGGAGTTCGTGCGCGAGGACGAGTGCGTGGAGGTGACGCCGGAGAACGTGAGGATGCGGAAGGTGGTGCTGGGGAAGACCGAGCGCGTGAAGACGGCGAGGCAGGCTCGCAAGTGAGACGGTAGGCTCTCGCGCGTGAGCAGATCGATGAGGTGCCCCCGGATCGCAGTGCTGGCCGCAGTCTTGACGCTGGCGATGGCCGTGGGCGCGAGCGCGGCGACCGTGATCCACTTCCAGCCGGAGAGCGTGTCGGCGCTGAACGTGCAGCTGCACCATCACGAAGTGCACGCGCTGACCTTCCATCCGACGCCCGCTCCGGGGCACGTTCACGTTTCGCTGAACGACGGGCGGCATCTGACCGTCGTCTACACGCCGTCAGAAGAAACGCGGCTGCTCGCGCTGGCGCACGCGGACGGCACGCCGGTCGCGGTCGCCGTGGCCAAGCCGAAAGCCGCCGCGAAACCCGTGCACCACACCCTGCGCTACGTCGCGGGCGGGATCCTGGTGTTGGTGATCATCGTGGTCGCGGCGGTGCTGCTGGTGGACCGCCGCCGTAAGCTCGGCGAAGAGGCGGGCGAGACGCCCCCTCAAAGCCAGCCCTCGCAGTAGCCCCCTCCCGCTCGTTGTCTCGTTTGGCCTTTGAGCTCGAGGGCCGGCGAGCGTCGCATTCTCCGTTAGATCGAGAATAAGACTCAGTCTTATGATACTTTGCCGTGCGTGAAGCGGCAAGCGAAGTCGGTGAGGAGCTCCCGCTCGACAGGCGGAGGGCTCGCGCAGGGGCGTCCACGTCTCGCGCTTGGGTTGCTCCTGGTGCTGGGGGCCGCGTGCCTGGCGGGTTGTGACAAGAGCGATCCGAGCGGCGCTGGGGGAGCGGACGGCCGCTTGCGGGTGGTGGCCGCGGAGAACTTCTGGGGGAGCATCGCCGCGCAGCTCGGCGGGGGGAGGGTGAGCGTGAGGAGCATCATCGTGAACCCGAATAC
>DASRKZ010000121.1:0-27015 GCA_035648675.1 Solirubrobacteraceae bacterium | reverse complement strand
GGTACATCGTGACGGATAGGGAGGCGGGGGAGTTCTTCCTGAGGACGCGGGAGGCGAGCTTTCCGGGGATGAAGATCGCGGAGATCTTCGGCGTGAGCGAGGGGCCGCTGTGGGAGCAGATGCGGCGGAACATCCTGAACGTGAACGGCGTCGACCACGCGCGCTTGAGAAGCCTCGTGAACCCGGCCTTGAGCCCGCGCGCGGTGGAGCGCTACAGGCCGGTGATGAGGGGCTTCCTGGAGGAGCTGCTGGCGGGGGCGCGGGAGGCGACCGGCGAGAGTGCGACGGGCTCGTCCGGCGCGAGCGTGGGGACCGGCGGCGTCGAGCCGGCGGTGGCGGGCGAGGGGACGGTGCGCTGCGAGTTCGTGGAGGCGTTCGCGAAGCCGTACCCGTCGCGGGTGATCGCGAGCGTGATGGGCGCGCCGGTGGAGGACGCGCCGCGGCTGCACCACTGGTCGAACTGGATCCAGAAGCAGTTCGACGCGGCGAGCATGGCGGGCGAGAGGGAGGGGATCGAGCGGGCGGTGGAGGAGTTCTACGCGTACGCCGGGGCGCTGGTGGAGGCGCGGAGGGACGATCCCGGCGACGACCTGATCTCGACGCTGATCGCGGCCGCTGACCCGGCCCATCAACCGGAGCGGCTGGGGGACGTGGAGTGCATCAACCTCGTGTTCAACGTGCTGGCGGGCGGGGTGGATACGACGCAGAGCCAGCTGGCGCACACGGTGAGGCTGCTGGCCGAACACCCCGGGCAGTGGGCGCTGCTGCGGAACGATCCCACCCTGGCGGAGCGGGCCGTGGAGGAGGCGCTGAGGTATGAGCCGATCACGCCGTTCACGGCGAGGATCGTGGACGAGGAGTTGACCTTCCGCGACGTGACGTTCCCGGTGGGGACGATCGTGATGGTGTGCGCGTTCACCGCCAACCGCGACCTGGAGGGCGGCGAGGAGGAGGGCGAGGCGTTCGACATCACCGCCGGGCGGGGAGGGGCGCGTGCGTTGACGTTCGGCGCGGGCGTGCACTACTGCCTGGGCGCGAACCTGGCGAAACTGGAGTTGGGGGAGGCATTGGCGTTCCTCGCGGAGCGGTTCACGGGGTTGGAGCTCGACGGCGAGCCGGAGTTCGAGAGCATCATGGGCATCTACGGGCTGGGGAAGCTGCCCGTGCGCCTGCTGGCCTGACGGTCGGCGCCGGAGGAGAGAGGACGCCGTTTTTGGGAGACGCGTGCGCGTCGTTGATCCTCGACAGCCGGAGGCGCCGGTCACGACAGCCGCCGACGTTGCGGACGGGGAGGCGTTGTTTCGGTCCGCGGAAAGCTGCCATCATCCGGTAGGGAGAAAAGAGGAAGAGAGATTTGGGAGGGGGGTCATGGGCCACCCGGGATCGACATGGAAGACGATGCGAGGGATCCTGAAGGGAACATGTGTGGCGGCGCTCGCGAGCCTCGCGCTGGCGAGCGGAGCGGAGGCGGGCGAGTACCACGTGTACTCGTGTAGGACGCCGTCGGGAGAAAGCGCCCCGACGGATGGGTGGAGCGGCTCGGTGGAAGGCGCCTTTGATGTCTACGCCGAAGACACCTGCCCAACCGGTGGCGCACTGGTCGCGGCGCTTGGCGATCAGACAACCCACATCGTCAATACCGATCTGGCGACATGGACGTTCAGCGCCCCTACCGCTGATGCAATCAAGGACGCGACTCTATGGCGTGCCGGCGATGCCGATGGAGGAGTGGTGACGAACGCCACCTATGAGTTCTGGCTGGCAGGGTCGAGTGAGAACGATGTTTTCGATGAATGCGCGTTCCAGTTTGGATGCACGAAGGAAGTGGGCAATACCGGACAGCCTTTGTCTGCCGTCAACCGCCTTTCTGTGCCAAGCGCCAATCTCGGCTCAAATCTTTATTTGAACGTTGCTTGTGCCGGGAAAACCAAATCCGAATGTCCAGACGCCCACGGAGATCTGAAGGAATACGCGGCGGTGGTGTATCTATACGCCGCCGACATCGTCCTGGAACAGAGCGCGGGTCCGACCGCGGGGAACGTCGGCGGCGAACTGGCGAGCGCGCCGGCGGTGAGCGGGATGAGCGACGTGACGTTTGACGCGAGCGACCCGGGTGCGGGTGTGTGGGAGACGGTGTTTAGCGTCGACGGGAAGGTCGTGCAGAGCACCGTGCCCGACGAAGACGGTGGGCTCTGTCGGGACGTCGGCCAGACGACGGACGGCCTGCCGGCCTTCCTCTACCTGCAGCCGTGCCCGCAGACCGAGAGCGTGGACGTGCCGTTTGACACGGCGGCGGTAGATAACGGCGCCCACCATCTGGTCGTGAGCGTGGTCGACCCCGCGGGCAACTCGGCGCCGGTGCTCGACCGCGAGATCGACGTCGACAACCCGGTCCCCCCGCGCCCGAACCCGCCGAACGGGACGAACGCCTCGAGCGGGGCGACGTTGACGGCGCGCTGGGCGAGCACGACGAAGGCCGACCTGACGAGCGGGTGGGGAAAGACGGAGGCGATCACGGGCCGGTTGACGGCCCCCGGCGGCGTGCCGATCGGCGGCGCGAGCATCGACCTGACGGCGACCCCCGCGTACACCGGCGCGAAAGCGGTGACGCCGGCGAGTCCGCGGACCGACGCGGACGGGCGTTTCGAGCTGCGCCTGGGGCGCGGGGAGTCCTCACGAGCGCTGACCTTCGCCTACCGCGCCCACATCGGCGACACGCTGCCGGTCGCGACGCGCACGCTGAAGCTGGGCGTGAGGGCGGGTGTGACTCTGAGCGTCGCCCCGCGGACGGCGAGTGTGGGGCGGAGCATCTTCTTCAAGGGCGTGCTGGAGGGCACCCCGCTGCCCGCGGGCGGTAAGCAGCTGGTGCTCGAGGCGCGCTCGCCCGGAGGGGAATGGATCGAGTTCGACGTGATCCACACGGCGGCCCACGGTCGCTTCCGCGCGAGCTACCGCTTCAAGTTCCCGGGCCCGGCGCGCTACCAGTTCCGCGTGCTGTCGAAGCACGAGGCCGACTTCCCGTTCCTGGAAGGGTCGTCGAATGTGGTGGGAGTGAGGGAGCGCTGAGGCGAGGCGATCACACCGTCGCGGCGACTGTTAGGCTGCCGGGCAACTCGTGCAAACGCTTCCCGTCAACCCTAGAGAGGATCAGGCAGACAGTGACGTCGCGGCGTTAATCGACGTCATGCGAAGTGGAGTCCTCGCCGGCCCGGAGATCTATCGGCCTGGTGCGTTTTGGGATGAAATCATCGCCAAGAATCTCGACATGCTCGAGGCGGAGGGGATCGCGAATTTCAAGCGGACACTCTCAAATAACTACTACAACTGGCTTGTCACGGCGCTGCGTGATCCGCAGATTCATCTCGCATTGGTGGGCTGGTTGCGGAAACCCACGCTCGCGCCCCTGCTGAACCATCTCGACGAGCCCGCGACTGGGCTTCGCACCATCGATCAAGAGCGCTCCTTCGCGCTTTCACGATCTGCCGGGTGGCGTTACAAGTTCTTTGTCGGTGCCGCGTGGGAGACCGCTCGCCGGGACGACGCGCGAGGCTTGACCGAGCGCCTCTCCGAGCCCGAGGTCGGCAATCCGATCCGTATCAAGCACCGGGGGCGACTGATTTCCCAGGATCTTGCGAACAGCATCATCGAGTTGACGTTCGCGGCGCGTTCCGGTGTCGTCCAGAGCGGGTCTCGCATCGCGGAGTTGGGCGCGGGATATGGCAGGCTCGCCTACGTCTTTGCGGAGGCCTGTCCGCTCACCTATTGCATCTTTGACATTCCCCCGGCGCTGGCCGTCTCGCAGTGGTATCTCTCGACCGTCCTCGGAGCCGACCGCGTGCTCCCCTATGCACCGGGTAATGATTTCGGGGCCGTCGAGTCGCAGCTGAAGCCTGGGGTCGTCGCCTTCTTCACGCCGGATCAGATCGAGATGTTTCCGGACGGCTGGTTCGACTGCACGCAGACGATCAGCACGCTCCCGGAGATGCCGGCTCGCCAGTCGGTGCACTATCTCGAACTCCTCGCCGCGAAGTCCCGCCGCGCCCTCTTTCTAAAGCAGTGGCGGCAGGGGTTCAACCCACCGGACGGGGTGGACCTCGACGAGCAGTGGTATGCGCTGCCAACGCCCTGGCGCCTCGCCGCGCGGCGAGTAGATCCGATCCAGCCGGCCTTCTTCAATCAGCTCTGGCTTCGTCCCGAGGCAGCGCGCGCTTAACCGCCGCTGCCGCGCGCTACGTACGAGCCGTTCAATAACCTGCACCACTATGAAGGCCGTGATTCTGGCCGGTGGCTTCGGCTCGCGTCTCAGCGAGGAGACCGCCGTGCGTCCCAAGCCGATGGTCGAGATCGGCGGCAAGCCGATCCTGTGGCACATCATGAAGATCTACGCGGCCCACGGGATCGAGGAGTTCGTGATCTGCCTCGGCTATAAGGGCTACCTGATCAAGGAGTACTTCGCGAACTACTACCTGCACACGTGCGACGTCTCCTTCGACCTCGCGAAGGGCGACATGGAGGTCCACCGCTCGGCGACGGAGCCGTGGCGAGTGACGCTCGTGGACACGGGCGAGGACGCGATGACGGGCGGGCGCCTGAAGCGCGTGCTGCCCTATCTGGGCGACGAGGACTTCTGCTTCACCTACGGCGACGGCCTCGCGGATGTGGATGTCACCGCGCTCGTCGCCTTCCACCGCGAACAGGGGACGCTCGCGACGGTGACGGCCGTGCAGCCGCCCGGCCGCTTCGGGGCGCTCGACGTCGATGGGACCCGGGTGCGCGAGTTCGAGGAGAAGCCGCGCGGAGATGGGGGCTGGACGAACGGGGGTTTCTTCGTGCTCTCGCCCGAGGTCGGCCGCTACCTGGAGGGCGAGCAGACCGTGTGGGAGGGGGAGCCGATGAGCGCCCTGGCGCGCGAGGGCCAGCTCGCCTCCTATCGTCACGGGGGCTTCTGGCAGGCGATGGACACCCTGCGCGACAGGAACGATCTCGAGCGGCTGTGGGCCTCCGAGGAAGCCCCATGGCGGGCGTGGGCATGAGCGCCGTCGACCCCGGCTTCTGGCGCGATCGGCGGGTGTTGCTAACCGGCCATACGGGCTTCAAGGGCGCCTGGCTGTCGCTGTGGCTGCAGTCGCTCGGCGCCCGGGTGACGGGCTTCTCGGTGGATGTGCCGACGCGGCCGTCGCTGTACGAGCTGGCGAGGGTCGGGGAGGGCATGGAGGGCATCGAGGGCGACGTGCGCGATCCGGAGGCCCTCGCGGCGGCCTTCGCGGCGGCCGAGCCGGAGGTCGTCGTCCACATGGCGGCGCAGTCGCTCGTGCGCCGCTCGTTCGCGGAGCCGCGCCAGACATATGAGACGAACGTGATGGGCACCGTGAACGTGCTCGATGCGGTGCGTCTGCACGGAGGCGGGGTGAGGGCGGTCGTGAACGTGACCTCCGATAAGTGCTACGAGAACCGGGAGTGGGAGTGGGGCTACCGCGAGGACGAGCCGATGGGCGGCTTCGATCCCTACTCGAGCTCGAAGGGCTGCTCGGAGCTCGTCACGGACGCCTTCCGCCGCTCGTTCTTCGCGGCTGCCGGGGGGCCGCGCCTGGCCTCCGCTCGTGCGGGGAACGTGATTGGCGGCGGGGACTGGGGCGAGGACCGGCTGGTGCCGGACATCATGCGCGCGGCGCTCGCGGGCGAGGAGGTGCGCGTGCGCAACCCGAACTCGATCCGCCCCTGGCAGCACGTGTTGAACCCGCTCAGCGGCTACCTGGTGCTGGCCCAGGCGCTGTGCGGAGCGGGGGATGCGGTGGAGGTCGCCTCGGGCTGGAACTTCGGCCCGACCGACGAGGATGCGCGCCCGGTCGGCTGGATCGTGGGGCGTATCGCCGCGCGGTGGCCGGAGGAGCTGCGCTGGGTGCAGGACGACGGCCCCCACCCGCACGAGGCGCGCTACCTGAAGCTCGACTCCTCGAAGGCGCGCGCACGACTGGGTTGGCGCCCCGGTTTCGATCTCGGTGAGACGCTCGAGAGCATCGTCGATTGGTATCGCGAGCTCCGCGCCGGCGGGGACATGCGGGCGGTGACGCTGGGACAGATCGAGGCGTTCCAATACGCTGCGGCCCCGTCATGAGCCAAACCCTCTGTCGATTCTGCGGCGCGCCCGTCGAAGCCGTGTTCGCCGACCTCGGCTCCTCGCCGCTGGCGAACTCCTACATACCGCCGGAGCGGGCGAACAGCATGGAGCCCTTCTTCCCGCTGCGGGCGCTCGTCTGCGGGGAGTGCTTTCTGGTGCAGCTCGAGGAGTTCGAGACGCCCGAGCGGATCTTCTCGGACTACGCCTACTTCTCGTCCTACTCCTCGAGTTGGCTGGAGCACAGCCGCCGCTACGCCGATTTGATGGTCGAGCGCTTCGGCCTCGGGGAGGATAGCCACGTCGTGGAGCTCGCCTCGAACGACGGCTACCTGCTGCAGTTCTTCCACGAGCGCCAGATCCCCGTGCTCGGCGTGGAGCCGGCGGCGAACGTGGCGAAGGTGGCGCTCCAGAAGGGCATCCCCACGCTCGTCGAGTTCTTCGGGCGCGAGACCGCCCGCTCGCTGGCGGGCGAATCGGCCGCCGATCTGCTGCTGGGCAACAACGTGCTCGCCCACGTCCCCGACCTGAACGACTTCGTGGCCGGCATGAAGATCCTGCTCAAGCAGGGAGGCGTGATCACGATGGAGTTCCCCCATCTGATGAGCCTGATCAACGAGAACCAGTGGGACACGATCTATCACGAGCACTTCTCCTACTTCTCGTTTCTGACGGTCGGCCGCGTGTTCGAGGCCCACGGCCTGCGCCTGTTCGACGTCGACGAGCTCCCCACGCACGGCGGCTCGCTGCGGATCTACGGCTGCCACGCCGAGGACCCAGAGAAGCCTGAGACCGCGGCGGCCCGCGAGTTGCGCGAGCGCGAGCGCGCGGCCGGCTACGAGCGCCTGGAGACCTACCTCGGCTACGGCCTGAGGGTCGAGCGCGACAAGCGCCAGATCCTCGGCTTCCTGATCGACCTGAAGGAACAGGGTCTGCGCGTCGCCGGCTACGGGGCCCCGGCGAAGGGGAACACGCTGCTCAACTACTGCGGCGTGCGGAGCGACTTCGTCGACTACACATGCGATCTGAACCCGCACAAGCAGGGGCACTTCCTGCCCGGCAGCCACATCCCGATTCGCTCCCCGGAGGTGCTCCGCGAGGACCGACCGGATGTCGTGCTGATCCTGCCGTGGAACCTGAAGGATGAGATCGTGGAGCAGTTGAGCTTTATCGGCGAATGGGGTGGCCGGTTCGCGGCGCGCACACCGGAGCTGACGCTGCTCTCGTGAAGTTCATCGAGACGCCGCTGCCCGGAGCCTGGGTGATCGAGCTGGAGGCGCTCGGCGACGAGCGTGGCTGGTTCGCTCGCACGTTCGACGCGGAGGAGTTCCGTGCGCGGGGGTTAGACGCGGATGTCGTGCAGTGCAATGCCTCCTTCAACGCCCAGCGGGACACGCTGCGCGGCATGCACTACCAGGCGGCGCCCCACGGCGAGTCGAAGTTGGTGCGCTGCGTGCGCGGCGCGATCTTCGACGTGGCCGTCGACCTGCGCGCGGACTCCCCGACCTGTCGTGGCTGGCACGGGGTCGAGTTGAGCGCCGAGAACCGCCGCGCGTTCTACATTCCGGCGGGCCTCGCACACGGCTTCCAGACACTCACCGATGACTGTGAGGTGCTCTACCAGATGGGTTACCGCTACATGCCCGAGGCGGCACGCGGGGTTCGCTGGGACGACCCGGCGCTGGCGATCGACTGGCCCTCCCCGGCCGGCGAGCGCACCGTCTCCGAGCGCGACCTCGCCTACCCCGACCTCCAGCCATGAGCGGGGCGATGCTCAGCCGCGCGCGGGATTGTGCCGGGAGCGGGGCGATGCTCAGCCGCGCGCGGGGTTCTGTCAGGGTCGGGGCGATGGTGTGAGCCGTGTGATGCTCACCGGCGCCACCGGTTTTGTGGGGCGCCACACCCTCCTCGCGCTCGCGCGGGCCGGCCACGACGTGCGCGCCGTCGCGCGGCGACGTGGCCCTGAGCTCGCCGGAGTGACCTGGCACGAGTCCGACCTGCTGGCCGGGTGCGAGGTGGTCGGTGAGGTGGAGCCCGAGATCCTGATTCACCTCGCCTGGTACGCGGAGCACGGGAAGTTCTGGTCCTCGACGGAAAATGTTCGTTGGGTCGAGGCATCGCTTGCGCTGCTGCGGGCCTTTGCGGCGGCGGGCGGCGAGCGGGCAGTGATAGCCGGTACGTGCGCCGAGTACGAGCCCTCCTTTGAGGTGTATCCAGAGAGCGCTCCGCAGCAACCCGAGACCCTCTACGGAGCGTCAAAGCACGGTCTGCACGTGATCGCCTCGGCGTTTGCCGCAGAGGTCGGCTTGTCGCTGGCCTGGGGTCGCCTCTTCTTTCTCTATGGCCCATTCGAGCAGCCCGAGCGCTTCGTTCCTTCGCTGGTGCTTGCACTGCTTCGGCGCGAACGCGCGCGCATGACGGAGGGCACGCAGCTCCGCGATTTCCTGCACGTGGCCGATGCCGGGGCCGCATTTGCGGCGCTGGCCGACAGCGCGCTCACGGGCCCCGTCAACATTGCCTCGGGCCAGGCGATCAAGCTGCGCGAGCTCGCCACGCTGATCGCGCGATACACGGGCTCCCTGGAGCTACTGGACGTCGGCGGAATGCCGCGGCGCGAGGGCGAGGCGTCCTCGATCGTCGCCGACGTGCATCGGCTCGAAGGGGAGGTGGGGTGGCGTCCGCGGATTGCCCTGGAGGATGGGGTCAGGGACACGGTGACATGGTGGCGCGAGCGGCTTGCCACACCGGAGCACGATCGCCTTTGAGCGGCATAGGGCAGTCCGACCTGCTCGACAGTCCGCGGGCCGGATCGCGGGCGCTGCGTGGCGGTTCGGTGCGCACCGGGGGCTACGTGCTCACGATCCTGCTGTCGCTCGTCGCCGTTCCGTTGCTCATCCGCCACCTCGGTGTCGTCGGCTACGGGCGATACGTAGTGGTCATCTCGGTCGTGGCGGTCGTCTCCGGTCTCACCGAGGGCGGTCTCAACGCCATCGCATTGCGCGAATACGCGACCACGAGCGGAGTCGAGCGGAAGCACATGATGCATGACGCGCTCGGCGTCCGCCTGGTGCTCACGACCGTCGGCGCGCTCGCCGCCGTCGCCTTTGCGGCGCTCGCCGGGTATGGCACGGCGCTCGTGCTCGGCACCGCGCTCGCCGGGATCGGGATGCTGCTGCAGCTCGTGCAGGGCCTGCTCGCGGTCTCGCTGGAATCCGAACTGCGCTACGGCTGGGTGACCGCATGCGATCTGCTCCGTCAGACGGTCAGCGTGGCGCTGCTGGTAGGTCTGATACTCGCCGGCGCCGGCATCGTGGCGCTGCTCGGTGTGGCGATCCCCGCTTCGGGCGCGTCGCTGCTGCTCACTGCCTGGCTTGTACGCGGGCGCATCTCCCTGCGACCGGCGTTTGCTCTGCGCAAGTGGTGGCCGCTGATCCGCGACAGTGTGCCCTGGGCGGCGGTCCTCGCCGTCAACGTCGTCTACTTCCGGCTGGTCATCATCCTGATGTCGGTCGTCGCGACCGCTGTGCAGACCGGTTACTTCGCCACCTCCCTGCGCATCGTGGAAGTGCTCATCGGCATACCTGCGCTTGCCGTCGGCGCCGCCTACCCGATTCTCGCTCGCGCCGCGCACGCGGACGGCGAGCGCTTCTCCTATACCAGCGGGCGGTTGTTCGAGCTCTCGCTGGTCGCCGGCACGTGGATGGTCGTGTGCCTGGAGATTGGCGCTCCGTTTGCGATCCACGTGCTCGCCGGCAATCAGTCCGATCCTTCGATTGCGGTGCTGCGGATCCAGGGTCTCGCCGTGATCGCAACCTTCCTCGCGGTGGGATGCGGCATTCCGTTGCTCACGTTGCGTCGGTATCGCGAGGCACTCGTCGCCAACCTCGCCGCCCTGGCGCTCTCGGCTGGGCTGACGGTCGCCCTGGTCGGTCCGCTGGGTGCTCGCGGGGGGGCGATTGCGGCTGTCGGCGCCGAGTTCACTCTGGCGGCGCTCGTGGTCCGATTCCTGGTGCGGGCCATACCCAACGTACATCTGGCATGGATCACCGTGCCCACAGTCGCCCTCGCTGGAGTTGCCGCGACCGGACTGGGCCTGCTGCTGCCGGTCCACCCGGTGATCGCCGCCACCGTGGCCAGCGGCGTCTACTTCCTGCTGCTGCGCCTGCTCGGGCGCCTCCCCCCAGAGATCCGCGAGCTTCTGAGTCACCCGGGACGCTCACGCCCGGCGTAGGCGGCAGTGGCTCGACGCGAGCACTCCCGCCAGCGCCCGTCGGCGCTCAGGTCGGGTGACGCGCGCGCCAGCGGTCGCGGAGGGGCCCCGTCACGAAGATCACGCGCCGATGCAGGATCAGCGGCCCGAGGGCGTCCCAGAAGATGTCGAAGGTGTGGCCGGCGACGATCGCGCCGACGGCGGCCAGGCCGAGGCCGATGCGGCGCAGACGGCCGAGGGGCTTGTAGACGGGAGAGGCGAACGCGATATCGCGGAACTGGTTGAAGGCGATCGAGAGATGGGGGTTGCGCGCGGCGCGTTGGGAGAGCACCGACACCTCGGCGATGCGCTGGAAGTCGGCGGAGGTCCCTCCGCGCGTGCGATTGAGATGGGTGTCGGTGGTCGTGAGAACCTGTCCGGCGAAGGACAGCGCCGCGACGAACAGCCAATCGGCGCCCATCACGTTTGGGATCGGCAGCGCGTCCTCGACGGCGCTGGTGCGCAGCAGGCCGTAGAAGGCGGCGCTGGACCAACTGTGGCGCAGATAACGCAGCACGCGCCGCGAACCGGAGGCTTCGGTGAGGTTGGTGTTGAGCACCAGGTCGGGGGGCGCGTCGCCCTCGAAGTAGCGGGTGGCGCCCGTCACGATCGAGAGGCCCGGATCGTGCTCGATGATCGCCAGGCAGCGTGCGATGTAGTCGGCGTCCAGCCAGTCGTCGTCGGCGAGCATCAGCACGAACTCGGTCCGCGGCTGCGCCAGCAGCCAGTTGAAGTTGCCGATCGGCCCGAGGTTGCTCGACTGACGGAAGTAGCGCACGCGGGAATCGCGCGCGACGTATTCCCGGCAGAGCGCCTCGGTGGTGTCCTCCGAGGCGTTGTCGGAGATCAGGAGCTCGAAATCCTGCTGCGTCTGGGAGAGCACCGACTCGATCGTGCGCGAGAGCGATCCGGCCCGGTTGTAGGTGGGCAGGAGTACCGTCAGACGCGCTTGCGCGGGCGTCACCGGTCTCAGCAAAGCTCGGGGTCAGCCTCGAGACGACGCAGGAAGCCACTCTGGCAGTAGGTGACCTCGAGACGGTTGAACGACTCGTCGACCTCGAACTCCTTGTGCTCGCCCAGGAAGGCATCCACCGCCTCGAGCGGGTTGTCCTTCTGCCAGTCCTCGCCGGCGTTCGGCGCGTCGCTGACCATCGTCATGACGCTGTCGAAGACGACGCAGTAGCTCCCCGGCGTCACGAGCGGCGCGTAGCGCTCGAGCTCTGCCGTGACGTGGGCGCGGGTGTGGTTGGAGTCCAGCGCGACCATCACGCTCGCGCCGGGGGGGATTTCGGAGCGCACTCGCGCGAGCGTGTCATCGCTGACCGAGTCGCCCTCGATCAGGGTGATGCGCTTACTCATCGGATGCGCCTCGATCGCGAGCCGGTTGTACTTGCGGATTTCGATGTCCACGCCCACGACCTGGCCCTTACCGATCGCGTCGAGCAGCGAGGCGTAGAGGATCAGCGCGCCACCGTGGGCGACCCCGGACTCGATGATCACGTCGGGCCGCACGCGCCAGATGAGCTCCTGCATCATCAGGATGTCCTCGGGCAGCTGGATGATCGGGATTCCCATCCAGACCAGCTCGTAGGTCGACTTGTGCTGCCAACCCGAGCGTGTCCACAGCTGCGAGAGAACGCGGTAGCCCTCGTCGGTGTAGATGTCGATCTCGCGCGGACCGTCCGGCGCGTTGACTGTGACGAGGCGGCCGAAGTCGGCGGCGTCTGAGCGGGCGATCTCGGTCACGGAGGTGGCATCATAGCCATCGTGCGGACGACCTTCAGGGCGCCTTGACTCTCAGGGTCGGCATCAATCTCGCCTATCTCGTCGAGGATTCCGGTGGCTCCGGCACCTACGCGCGCCAGCTGCTGCCCCATCTGCTGCTCGCGGACCGCGACGTGGAGCTCACCGCGTGGATCGGAACGACGGCTCCGGAGTGGCTGGCCGAGGAGCCCTGGGCGGGAGAGGTTCGCTGGGTGCGACTGCCGGTGCCGGGCCTCGGGACGCCGTGGCATCTCTGGCACGAGCTCGTGGGCATCGGGCTGGACGCGCGCCGGCGCGGACTCGATGTCGTCCACGGCCTCGCCAACCTCGGTCCCGTGATCCATCCCGGTGTGGCCACCGTGACCACGATCCTGGACGTGATCTGGATCCATCACCCCGAGGCCACGACCCCGCGTTTCAGGGCCGTGATGGGCACGTTGGCTCCGCTTGTGGGGCGGAGCTCGACGCGCATCGCGGCAATCTCGGAGGCCGCGCGCGACGACATCGCCGCGACGCTCCACCTGGATCTTGCGAAGTTCGACGTGACGCCGCTCGGGATCGACCCGCCGCCGGCGCTCTCCTCACCTCCCGATCCCCAGGGGGTACGCGACTGCCTCGGCCTCGGCCCGGAGCCGATCGTGCTCTGCGTCGCCGCGAAGCGGTCCCATAAGAACCTCCACGGGCTGATCCGCGCGATCGCCCAGCTGGGTGAGCCGCCGGTGCAGCTGGTGCTGCCCGGCTCCCCCAACGACTACGAGCGTGAGCTGCGGGCGCTCGCACTCGAGCTCGGGGTGCAGGATCGTGTCCGCTTCCCCGGCTGGATCTCCGACACGGAGCTCGAGGAGCTCTACCGGGCGGCGGCGTGCTTCGTGCTTGCCTCCTTC
Organism: Solirubrobacteraceae bacterium; assembly: GCA_035648675.1. Taxonomy (GTDB): domain Bacteria; phylum Actinomycetota; class Thermoleophilia; order Solirubrobacterales; family Solirubrobacteraceae; genus Palsa-744. The sequence continues at coordinate 14,003 of DASRKZ010000121.1, read as the reverse complement.
CAGGAGGGCTTCGGTCTTCCGGTGCTCGAGGCGATGGCGCGCGAGCTGCCGGTCGCGTGCTCGGACACCCCGGCCCTGAGCGAGGTGGCCGGCGACGCGGCGTTGCTCTTCGATCCCCACGATCCCACCTCGATGGCGGAGGCGATCAGGCGCGTCAGCGGCGATCGGGAGCTGGCGCGAGAGCTCGTGGAGCGCGGCCGGGAGCGCTGTCGCATCTTCACCTGGGAGCGCACCGCCCAGGCGACGCTCGCGAGCTACCGCCACGCGCTCGGTGACGGCTGAGCAGTGACCGCGCTCCCCCTGGGTGGGCACGTCGGTCTGAACCTGATCTTCCTCGTCCCCGGGGAGACCGGCGGCATGGAGGTCGCCGCGCGCGAGTTGATCCCGGCGCTCGTGGCGGCCGCGCCGCAGACGCGCTTCACGGCGTTCATCAACCGCGAGGCGGCCGCGGCCGGGGGCGGCCCCTGGGGTGAGCTGCTGCCGGCGGTGACGGTGCCGGTGAACGCCCGCAACCGCGTGCAGTGGGTGCTCGGCGAGCAGACGCTGTTGCCGCGGCTGGCCGCCCGCGCGGGTGTGGACCTCCTGCACAGCCTGGCTAGCACCGCGCCGCTGTGGGGGCGCTTTCGCAGGGTGGTGACCGTGCACGATCTGATCTACGCGCGCTTCCCCGAGGCGCACGCGGGCATCCGTGACAAGGGCATGAAGGTGTTGGTGCCCCAAGCGGTGCGTCGCTCGCACCGGGTGATCGCCGATTCGCGGAGCACGCGCGAGGACCTGATCGAGCTGATCGGGGCGAGTCCCGAGCGGATCGACGTGGTGCCACTCGGGCTGGGCGGTGTCCGGCGCGAGGCGCCGCTTCCCGAGCGCGAGCTGCGGGAGCGCTTCGAGCTGGGCGAGCGCCGGGTGCTGCTGAGCCTCTCCGCGAAGCGCCCCCACAAGAACCTGCTCGCGCTGATCGGCGCGCTGGCGTTGCTGCCCGGGGAGGGTCGCCCGCTGCTCGTGCTCCCCGGCTACCACACCGCGCACGAGGCCGAGCTGCGCGAGCGCGCCGCACAGGCGGGCGTCGCCGCCGACGTGCGCTTCCTCGGCTGGATGTCGGGCCCGGAGATCGAGGGCCTGTGGGCAATCGCCGCCGCGTTCGTGTTTCCCTCGCTGTATGAGGGCTTCGGCTTGCCCGTGCTCGAGGCGATGGCGCGGGGAGTGCCGGTCGCGTGCTCCGATGCCTCCTCGCTGCCCGAGGTCGCGGGCGACGCGGCGCTGCTGTTCGATCCGCGCCAGGAGTCGGCGATCGCCGAGGCGCTTCGCCGGCTGCTGAATGACGCCGCGCTATGCGAGCGTCTGCGCGCGCGCGGCCTGACCCGGGTGGCCGAGTTCACCTGGGAGCGCTCCGCGCGCCTGACGCTCGAGAGCTACGGCCGAACGTTGGCGCCGGCCGGGTGAGCTGAACGGGCGCTCATAGTCGTCCCGCGAGCACAATCTTGTCGCGGTCGACCTCGGCGATGAAGAATGAGCGAATCTCGCGGCGCTGCGTGAGCCACGCCGGCGTGTTGATGTGGACGGAGAACGACCAGGTGAGCCCCTGCAGGTCGAGCTCGCGAGCCGCGGATTGGAGAGCGGCGTGGACCCTCATCTTGCCTGCCCACGATGCGTCCTCTACGAGGACCAGCACATCCACGTCCGAGTCCTCCGCCGGCTGCTCTCCCCGGGCGCGAGAGCCGAACAGCCAGATGGCCTGCGGCTCCACCTCCTCGGCGTACAGCTCGGCGGAGAAACGTGTCAGCAGGACCCGCTCCTCGGTGCTCAACGACGCTTGGGCAAGCGTGGTCATACGACCAATGTACAGCCGTCGAGGCAGTTGCCCAAACTCAGCGCGCGTAGCCGGCGAGGACCTGCTCCAGGGAGGACTCCAGCGAGAGGTGCTCGGCGTTCTGGGCGAACCAGCGGGCGGTGCTCTCACGGAGGTCCTCCCCGGCCTCCTCGACGTGCACGATCGCCGCGGCGATCGCCTCGGGGTCGGCGCTCGCCACGACGAGGCCGTTCACGCCGTCCTCCACCAGCTCCGTCGCGGCGTTGTCCTCCCCGGCGACGACGATGCTCGGGGTGGCGTGGGCGGCGGCCTCCACCACGACCATTCCGTAGCCCTCCCTGCGCGAGGGCAGCAGCATGCAGAGCGCCCGCCGCATGTCCCCGTCGATCAGGTCGGCCTCGACGAAGCCCGGCGCGGAGATGAACGACTCGGCGTCGCACTCCGCGATCGCCTCGCGCAGCCGCTCCCGCTCGGGGCCGTCGCCGTAGAACACCCCCTGCAGGCCGTCGATCTGCCTCGCGGCATCCGCCACGGCCGCCACGCCGAGCGCCACGCGCTTCTCGGGGATCAGCCGTCCCGCGAACAGCACCAAGGGGTCCGCAGTTTGCACGGGTGCGGGCTCGGTCGGGCCGGCGTAGAGGCCCCGCAGGACGGTGACCTGCCCGCGCAGTCCCTCCGCGCGCAGGCGCGCCGCGTGGAGCTCGGAGAAGCAGAACGCTCGCTGGGGGACCGCCGCGCAGGCGCGTTGGACGAGTGCGCCGATCCGCCCCTGGAGGCCGCCGAGATAGTCGTGCCAGTAGGAGCGGCTCCAGACCTCGAACCAATCGACCACCAGCCGGTAGCGGCCCAGTGGCCGTAGCGCCGCCGCCGCCAGCAGCGAGAAGTAGGGAAAGGCGCAGGTATGCACAACCGCGTAGCGCCGGCCGTGGCGCAGCAGGTGCCAGAGCACCCCCAGCCCGAACACGAGCGGGGGCAGGATGCGCCGCCGCTCGCCGGTATAGAGGGCCATACGCGGGCCCACCGCGACGACCCGCACCCCGTCGATCTCCGGGTGCTTGCCGCGATCCCACTGGCGGAGCGTCAGGTAGGTGACCTCGTGCCCGTCTCCCGCCAGGCGCTCGGCGAGGTTGCGATACCAGCGCTCGGCGCCGCCGACGGTGTGCGGGAAGAGGCAGTCATAGACGACGCAGATACGCATAGCGGTAGCATCATCTCGCGAATCCCCGCCACTTTCCGCCCCGGCGGGCGTTATAACCGCATGACTCCGCGTTCACCCGGGAAAACTTGGGCGCCGAGCAACCTATGAGCACAGTCGTCCAGACAAAGCCCCCCATCCCCGCGGATGCCGAGGATCGCGACGCGCCGCTGGTGTCGGTCGTGATCCCGTGCCTGAACGAGGCCGAGAACATCGAGACCTGCGTGACCGCCGCGCTCCAGGCGATCGCGGGCATGGGCGTGCGGGGAGAGGTAGTCGTCGCCGACAACAACTCCGAGGACGACTCGGCGCGTATCGCCGAGCGCGCCGGCGCGCGGGTGGTCGTCGAACGCCGCCGCGGCTATGGCAGCGCCTACCTCGCCGGCTTCGCCGCCGCGCGCGGGCGCTACATCGTGATGGCCGACGCCGACCTCACCTACGACTTCAACGAGATCCCTCGCTTCGTCGCCGAGCTGGAGGACGGCGCCGAGCTGGTGATGGGCGATCGCATGGGCAACATCCAGCCCGGAGCGATGCCGTGGCTGCACCGCTACGTCGGCAACCCGCTGCTCTCCGGGCTGCTCAACCTGTTCTTCCGCACAGGGGTCAAGGACGCCCATTGCGGCATGCGGGCGCTCCGCCGCGACGTGCTGCCGCGGCTGGATCTGCGTACGACCGGCATGGAGTTCGCCTCGGAGATGGTGATCCGCGCGGCGAAGGAGAACCTGAAGATCGCCGAGTTCCCGATCGAATACCACCCGCGTGGGGGCGAGAGCAAGCTGTCGAGCTTCCGCGACGGCTGGCGCCACCTGCGCTTCCTGCTGGTCCACAGTCCCACGCACCTGTTCGTGCTGCCGGGCATGCTGCTCGCGGGCCTGGGCACGCTGATCCTCGTGTTCGTTGGCGCCGGCCTGGATTTCTTCGGGCGCGCCTGGGGGCAGCACACGCTGATCGGGGGCGCGCTGCTGATGATCGTGGGCACGCAGATCCTCGGGCTCGGGCTGTGCGCGCACGCCTACGGCACCTACTTCATGGGGGAGAAGGATCCCTGGTTCGACCGGATGCGGGCACGCTTCCGCCTGGAGCACGGCCTGCTGCTGGGCGGCATCTTCATGCTCGTCGGGCTGGCGATGGGCGTGGTGATCGTGGCGACCTGGATCTCACACGGCTTCGGCTCGCTCGCCGACGAACATCTGGCGGTGATCGCCGCGTCGCTTCTGATCGTCGGGATTCAGATCTTCTTCTCGTCGTTCCTGCTGAGCATCCTTGGGCTGCGGAAGAATTCCTAGGCAGACGAGAGGCTCACCGTGCGTTACGACCTGATGGCCGTGATCGGGGTGCTCGTCGTCATCTGGGCGCTCTGCCTCGGCTGCGGCCTGGCCCTGGAGCGCCTCCTGCGGCTACGGCTGGACAACGCCCTGGTGATCCCGCTGGGGCTGTGCGTCGCGCTCGTCCTGATCTTCCCCGGCTACGTCGCCGGCGCCGGCGACGTCTTGGCGGTCGCGCTGCTGGTCGCCGTGGCGCTCGCCGGCTTCCTGTTCGCGAAAGATGGGCTGCGGGCGCGTCTGAACCCCGGCTGGGCCGGGGCCGCGGCGCTGGCCGCCTATGTCCTCTACATGCTGCCGGTGATCGCCTACGGCCACTGGACGTGGTCGGGCTATGACTTCGTCAACGACACCTCCTTCGAGATGCTCTTCGCCAGCCACATCAAGGGCTACGGCACGACCCTCGGGAACATCCCGGAGACCAGCGAGCGGGAGTTCCTGGCCTCCTACCTGAGCAGCGCCTACCCGCTCGGCGCCCAGTCGCTCCTCGCCACGATCTCCGGTCTCACCGACACGCCCGTGGAGGTGCTCTACCAGGGCTTCATCGCCGCCCTCGCGGCCACCGGCGCCCTCGCCCTGTCGACACTCACACGCGGGCTGCTCGACGCGCGGCGCGCGGCGTTCGTGGGCTTCGTGGCGATCTCCGCCAACCTCACCTACCAGTACGCGCTCCAGGGCGGCATCAAGGAGATCGGTCTGCTGGCGACGCTCTGCGCCGCCGCCGCTCTGGCGCGCGCGGCGATCTTGCTCGATCGACCATATGCGGGCGCGGTGCTGATCGCGGTGCCCGCCGCGGCGGCCCTCGCCACCTACAACGCCGTCGCCGTCCCGTTCCTCGGCGCCCTCGTGTTGTTCGTGGGGCTCGGTGTCGTGCTCATGCGCCGGATCTGGCCAGCCCCGCGCTGGGTGGGTCCGGTGGCGCTCGGCGCGTGCCTGACCGCGGTGCTGGCGATCCCCTCGCTGATCACGTTTCAGACGTTCTTCCAGGTCGCCAACTCGGGGCAGGGCTCGACGGGCGTGGGGGCGATCCAGTTCGGACAGCTGCTGCGCGCGCTGCCGCTCAGCCAGCTCAGCGGCGTGTGGCTGGCCGGCGAATACCGCCTGGCGATCGCGCCGCATAACGCCGGGCTGCTGACCGCGATCGCCAGCGCCGTGATCCTGCTGGCGATCCTTCCCAGCCTCGCCTGGGCGCTGTGGCGGCGGGATACGGGGCTGTTGCTGATCCTCGGGATGATCGGGCTCGTGCTGTTGATCGTCTATCCCAAAGTCAGTCCCTACGGGCAGGGCAAGCTGCTGGCGATCGCCAGCCCGGCAGTCGTCCTCGTCGCGCTGGCCGGTCTCCTGAGCGTCCGCGGCCAGCCCGCGGCGATGCTCGCGCTCGCGGCCGGGGTGGCGCTGGCGCTGGCGATCGGTGCGTCGGACCTGCTGGCATACAGCCACGACCGGGTCGCCCCGACGGAGCGCATGGAAGCGATCGAGCAGACCGGCGATCACTTCAAAGGCGAAGGCCTGGTGCTATGGAACGAGTACGAGGAATTCGCCAAGTACTTCGCCCGCGCCGCCAAGATCAGCGTCCCCTTCGAGCCGAAGACGCCGGAGCAGGCCCAGCTGCGCCTCGGCGGGGTGCCCTTCGGGTACTACTTCGACCTCGACCAGGAGCTGTTGGCGTTCGTCGAGCAGTATCCGATCATCGTCACCCGCCGCTCGCCGGCGGCCAGCCGCCCCCCGGCGAACTATCGACTGGTCTACCAGAACGAGTACTACCTTGGCTGGCGGCGCAGCGCGCGGCCGCAGGTCCTGAGCCATCTGCCCGAGCAGCAGCTGTACGCGCCATCGCAGCCGGTCGCCTGTAGCGCGCTCGAGCCGGTCGTCGCGGGCGCCCCGAAGGGCTCCGAGCTGATCGTCGCCCTCGATCCCGAACTGGCTTGGTTTCCGATGCAGTCGGACACGAAGCGCTCGCGCGGCTGGGTGGCCGACCCAGGCCAGGCGGGAGCGGTCCTAACCACGACCGGCGGCCACGCCCAGGGCGTGCTCACGGTCAAGGGCGACGGCCCCTACGCCGTGTGGGTCCAGGGCGACTTTCCCCGCGCCGCCGATGTGTATGTGGACGGGCGCAAGGTCGGGTCGGTGTCGGGGTCGAACACACCCGAGCAGTGGCTGCAGGCCGCCTCGCTGCGCCTGCGCCCGGGCAGGCACCTCGTCCGCGTCTTCGAGGCCGCCGGCCGCGCGCACTTCGGCCCCGGCGAATTCGGGACAGGTCTGATCGGCGCCGTGGCCCTGCAGCGACAGAAGCCGGAGCGCCTGCAGACGGTGCCGCTCTCCCGCTGGAGATCGCTGTGCGGGACCGTGGCCGACTGGGTGGAGCTCGTGCGCCCGTGAGCGCGGGCGTCACCGTGGCGATCCCCGTCCGTGACGGTGGGCAGCTGTTTGCGCGTACGCTCGCCGCCCTCTCGCGGCAGATCGTCGCCCACGAGCTGCTCGTGTGTGACTCGGGCTCCAGCGATGACTCGGTGGCGGTGGCGCACGCGCACGGAGCGCGGGTACTGGAGATCGAGTCGCGCGAGTTCAGCCACGGCGGGACACGCAACCTGCTGATGCGGGAGGCCCGGGGCGCCCACGTGGCGCTCCTCACCCAGGACGCCGAGCCTGCCGACGAGCACTGGTTGGAGCGGCTGCTGGGCGGCTTCACGGCGGCCGCGGATGTCGGGATCGTCTACGGGCCCTACATCCCCCGTCCCGAGGCCGCGCGGGCGGTCCGCTGGGAGTTGGAGGCGTGGTTCGCCTCGCTCTCCCCCGACGGCGGCCCGCGGGTGGAGCGCCTGGAGGAGCACGAGCGCGCGCTGCCGGCGATCGAGCTGATCGGCAGGCGCGGCTTCTTCACCGACGCCAATGCCTGCCTCTCGCGCGCGGCCTTGGAGCGGGTGCCCTTCCGCGAGGTCCCCTACGCCGAGGATCGCGTGCTGGCGATCGACATGCTGCGCGCCGGCTACCGCAAGGCCTTCGTCCCGGCGGCCGCGGTGCTGCACTCCCACGACTACACGACGCTCCAGGAGCTCCGCCGCTGCTTCGACGAGTGGCGGGGATTGCGCGAGGTATACGGCTGGCGCGAGCCCGCCGCCCCCGCGCACCTCGCGCGGCAGTTGCGCGGAGCGCTGGGACGGGCGCGCCGCGAGCTGATCCGCGAAGGCGTCCCCCCGCCGCGCCGCGAGGGGGCGCTGGCCGCGGTCGGCGCTCACGAGCTCGTGCGTCTCACCGGTGCGCTGCTCGGCTCGCGAGCGGACCGGCTCCCCGCCGGCGTCAGGCGCCGGCTCTCGCTCGAGCGCCGCGCGAGCTTCGTGAGGCTGAGTCTCGACCGGCCTCCGGGCTCGCTCTCTACCATCTCCACCCAGGAGGAGACCCCGTGAGCGACGAGCACGATCAACGCCGGCCCAATCCTCCGATCGCCCCCTCGGAGTCGATCGCCGGCGCCGCCGTCGACGGGGCCAGCCGCGGGCCGCTGGCCGGCCTGCGGCGGCGCATCTACCTGACCTATCACTACCTGGGCTGGCGCACGCTGCTGCTGCGGCTGCTGAGCTTCCCGCTGCGCTTCACCCCGATGAAGCGCTACCTGCGGCTGCGAACCCACGCCGGGGATCGCGAGCTGCGCCGGGCGACGGCGTGGTACCGCGAGCACGGCCGGCCGGTGGACATCGTGATCCCCAGCTACCGCGACGGCGAGCTGGTGGCGAGGCTCGTGGCGAGCATCCGCAAGACGACCCCGCGGGGGATGACCCGCATCATCGTGGCCGACGACGCCGGCGGTCCCGAGTCAGTGGCCAGGCTCCGGGAGATCGAGGGCGTGGAGATCGTCGAGGGTGCGGAGAACGCGGGCTTTGCCGTGAACGTCAATCGTGGGCTGCGGGAGACCGACCCCGGACGGGACGTGGTGGTGCTCAACTCCGACGTCGAGGCCCGCCGCGGCTGGCTGGCCTGCCTGCAGTACGCGGCCTCCCAGGAGGATGACATCGGCATCGTCGGCGCGCAGCTCGTCTATCCCGACGGGCGCATCCAGTTCGGCGGGACGATGCGCAACCGCGGGGCGCCGGAGTGGTTCGACCACCGCTACCGCTTCAAGCCCGAGGGCTGGGGGCCGGCCGGTCAAGCCGGCGCGGTGCTGGCGGTGACGGGCGCCTGCATGTACGTGCGGCGCGCGGTGCTCGAGCGGGTGGGGTTGCTCGACGAGAGCTATCCGATGGCCTTCGAGGACGTCGACTGGTGCCTGCGGGCCTGGCGCGAGGGCTTTCGCGTGTTCTACTTCCCGGCGGCGCGGATGGTGCACCACGAGTCGCTCACCCGCGGCACCACGCAGGGGGAGCGCGAGCGCGCCTCCCAGCGGCTGTTCTGGGAGCGCTGGGGGGAGTTCTTCGACGCCCGCGAGGTGCGCACCGCGGAGGGGAAGCTCCGCGTGGTCTACGTCACCGAGGACACGGGCGTCGGCGGCGGGCACCGGGACATCTTCGAGCACCTCAACCGCCTGCTCGACCGCGGCCACGAGGTGGCGCTCTACACGCTCGGCGAACCCCCCGACTGGTTCTCGCTGCGCGCGCCGGTGCACAGCTTCGAGGACTACGAGGAGCTGGTGCAGGCGCTCGCGGAGTTGGATGCGATCAAGGTCGCCACATGGTGGAACACAGCCGCGCCGGTGTGGCGGGCGAGCGTTCTGAGGGGTATCCCCGTGTACTTCGTGCAGGACATCGAGACCTCCTACTACCCCGACGACGAGAACAGCCGCTACGCGGTCCTCGACTCCTACCGCCCGGAGTTCCACTACATGACGATCTCCGGGTGGAACAAAGAGCGTCTGGGAGAGCTCGGTCTGGAGGCCGAGCTGATCCCGCCGGGGATCGACCTGGATACCTTCCGTCCACGTCCCGAGCTCACGCGCCGCGAGGACATGGTGCTCGCGCTGGGACGCTCCAACCCGTTGAAGAACCTACCCCTGACGATCGATGCATGGCAGGCGCTGGCAGATCTACCGGAGATCACCCTACGACCGGAGCTGTGCCTGTTCGGGATCGAGCCCGAGCTCGCCTTCGAGCAGGGCACGCGCTACGTCGAGTCCCCCGACGACGAGCGCGTCAACGAGCTCTTCAACGAGGCCACCGTGTTCATCCAGACCTCCACGCACGAGGGCTTCGCGCTGCCCCCGCTCGAGGCGATGGCCACGGGCGGCGCGGTCCTGTGCACCGACGCGCACGGCAACCGCGACTTCTGCAGGGACGGCGAGAACTGCCTGATGCCCGAGCCGAACCCCGGCGCGGTGAGCGCGGCGCTGGCACGGCTTCTCGGCGACCCCGAGTTGCGCGGGCGTCTCGGGCGGGCGGGGATCGAGACGGCTCAGGAGTATGCGTGGGAGCGGCGGATCGACGCGCTCGAGGGGTTCCTCGAAGCGACGGCGCGTCCGCGCTAGAGGTCCTCGGCGATGTGCGGCGCGGCGCTGTTGAACACCCAGAAGCCGAGTACCAGGATCCCCACCACCACCCCTATCGGCTCCAGCAGCGCAGCCCAGCTGCCGAGCGCCTGACCGGCGCTGAGCGTCGCGTGGTTGACCATCGCGTGGCGGAACTGCTGGAAGATCGCGACCAGCGGATTCAGCGTATAGAGGTGGTACAGAAATGGTTTATGGAGGAGATCCCGACGGACCACTTCGACCGGGATGATCACCGGCGAGGCGTAGAACAGGATCTGGCTCAAGACTTCCCAGATCGGCTGAATGTCTCGAAAACGCACGAACAGCGCCGAAAGCAGCATCGCCATGCCTGTCGAGAACACGATCAGCATCGCGAGAATCAGCGGCAACTCGAGCCAGCTGAGCATCGGGCGGATGCCCGCGATCAGCGCGAAGACGAGTACGACCAGCAGGTTCAGCATCAGGTTGAAAAATGCCAGCAGCGTGACCGCCAGCGGGATCACCAGGCGTGGAAACTGGATCTTGCGGACCAGGTTCTCCCGATCGACCACGCTCCGCACCGCTCCGCTCGTGGCTTCGGTGAAGAACGTGAACAGCACGATCGACCCGAGCAACTGCACGCCGTAGTTGACTTCGCCCGGCTTGCCCCCTTTGCCGACGTGGCCGATCACCACGAAGAACACGTATAGAACCGCGAACAGCAGCAGCGGCTTCATCACCTGCCAGAGATATCCCAGCGCCGAGCCGAAGAACTTGAGTTTGAATTCGCTGAGCGCGATGTTGTAGGTGAGATGCCAGAAGCGCGACCAGTCGTCTGTCAGCGCGCGTGGCCCACGGATCGCCGTGCCGAGCGACTCCGTCGGGGTATCGAGCGGCTTCGAGATCGTGCCCGTGCTCACGCCGTCGCCTTCTGTCCCAGCGCGCTCTGCCCGAGCGAGATGATCTCGGTCTGCACCGGAACCTCGACCATCCCGCCGCTGACGACCGATCCAGTGACCACGAACGAGAAGCGACCCTCGTAGCGGTCGATCACGGACAGCCCGCTGCCACGATTGGTCACCGTGAACGTCGGTTCGTAGCGCCCCGGAGCGAGCATGTTGTGGAAGGAGAAGGCGAATACCGCCTCCTCGCCCGCGCGAAAGATCCCGCTGTTCTCGTGCTCGCCGCCGGTGCTGCCGACGATCACCGACTGGTGCTGCTCGTTATTGATTGCGAGCGTCACCATCGGGTCGCGCACGGCGGCGTTGAAGGTGACACGCGCCTTGAGCGTCGTCGGCACCGACTGCGGGGCGACCGCGCGTCGCTCTCCCGGATTCTCTCCGAGCCACACGTCGATCACTCGTGCGGCGCCGTCGCCGACCTGGGGAATCTCCTCGCCCGGGTCGGTGTAGCCGATGTCCCGGCCGAAGCTGACCTCGAGGTACTTGTCGGCCACCTGGGTCGGGTCTCCGATCGCGACCATCTCGCCGCGCTCGAGCAGCATCGCGCGGTGGCAGAAGCGGTTGACGGCCGACATGTCGTGAGTCACGAACACGATCGTGCGTCCTTCGTCGCGCATCCGGTTGAACACGTCGAAGCACTTCTGCTGAAAGCCCGCGTCGCCGACGGCGAGTACCTCATCGATCAGCAGGATGTCCGCGTCCACCTGGATCGCAACCGAGAACGCCAGGCGCACATGCATCCCCGAGGAGTAGTTCTTGAGCTTCAGGTCCTGAAACTCCTCCAGCTCGGCGAACTCGATCACGCGCTGGTAGCGGGACTTGGCCTCGCGCGGTGAGAGCCCGAGCATGATCCCGTTCAGGGCGACGTTGTCGTAGGCGGCGAGGTCGGGATTGAAGCCGACGCCGAGCTCGATGAACGTGGACATCCGCCCGTTGCACCAGATCTCGCCCTGATCGGCGCGATAGATTCCCGCCAGGCACTTCAGCAGCGTGCTCTTGCCGCTGCCGTTGCGCCCGACGATCCCGAAGAACTCACCCGGCTCGACCGCGAAGGAGATGTCCTTGAGCGCGTGCAGCTGTTCGTGGCGGATCCGCTTGAACGGGTGTAGCGCCCGCTCCTTGAGCGTGTGGCTGCGCTCCTCGGGAATCCTGAACGTCTTGTCGACTCCGCGAGCCGCCAGCGCGGGAAGCGCCCCCGAGGCGCCGCTTTGAGGATCGACCGTCATCGCTAGAGGGTATCCGCGGAGCTTCGGGCTCGACGCCGGGGAGCATCCGGGCCGTCCGCTCGCGCTACTCGCGATCCGCCCCCCGACGTCCTGTCCGACCGACGGCGCGCGCGGCGCGGAACGCGTGAGCTGTGGCGCCATATAGCCGCCGGCTCAACGTCGGCTTGGCGCTGAGCGTGAGCAGCGCGCGCTGGAGATCCTCGGGGAGGGCCCCGTGCGGGCCGATCAGGCTCAGCCCGAAGCCGACCTCGGCGTTGAGCTCGTCGTACATCCGCTGCGCGTGCTCACGCTCACCGACCAGACGCGCGACGAGGGCGTCGTGCGCGGCGATCAGCTCCACCAGCTCGTGCTCGCGCGCTGTCTCGTCCCGGCTCAGCGCGGCGGCCTCGCGCGTGGGTGCTACGGCTGCTTCTCTGTAGATCTCGACCGTCGCTTCGGCCGCGCCGCTCCACGTCAGCCGCTCGGCGGTCGCGACGAGTGCCTCGATCTGGCGGCTGCGCGCGGCGGAGTCGGTCAGCAGGGCGTGCACTCGCTCGGCGCTCGCGTGCGTGTCCCAGGGGACGATCGCCGCCGCCTCGGGGGGCAGCATCTCGGCGAGCGAGGACTGCGGGGCGAACACGCACGGCGTACCGTTGAGCGCCGCCTCCAGGGGCACCAGCCCAAAGCCCTCGTACACCGACGGGTAGATGACGGCGTCCGCGTGCTTCATCAGCCAGGCCTTCTCCAGCTCGCCGATCGGGCCCAGCTCGTCGACGACCTCGTGGAGCTCCGGGTGCTCCCGCAAGTATTCGCGCTCCAGCTCGCGCGAGGAGCCGTGCGGGATGTGCGTGCCGGCCAGTACGAGGCTGCCCGTCCAGCCGTGACGTTCGCGCAGCTCGGCGAGCAGCCTCAACGCGAACAGACGATTCTTGTGGCGGAAGTCGGTGCCGAGACAGAACAGAAAGCCCTTCTGGCCCGCGCGCTCGCCGGCGGGGCCGGGACGCGCCCGATCCAGAGCCGCCGGCCGGCGCCCGACGCCCGCGGGGGGGTGATCGAGGCCGGGGGGGACGATGCGGATCCGCTCGTCCTCGACGAGTTCGTCCGAGAGCAGCTCCACGCGGGTGTGGTCGGAGAAGACGATCACGCGATCTGCCGTCCCCAGCGCCTGACGGCCGACCCGGCGATGGCGCCGCCACGCGTCGGCGTCGGCGTGGTAGCCGGGGTTGCGGTAGGCGATCAGGTCGAGCTGGTTCAACACGAGCCGCTCGCCGAGCCGCAGCGCGAGTCGCAGGTCGTCGAGCTCGAACACCTGCTGGGGGCGGTGAAAGATCGTGCTGCGCGGAGTGCGCTCGTCGATCTCGTCGATCGGCAGAACCTCGGTCCCCGGCAGCGCGCGCAGTTGCTCGATCGCGTCGAGGCTCGTATCCGGGCCGACGACCACGCGCAGGCCCAAAGCGCCGGTCGCCGAGAGCGCCCTGACCAGCTCGAGGATGTGGCGCTGGGTGCCGGTGATCGTCGCGCCGAGCGCACGCGCGTCGACCGTCACCGACAGTCGCGATCGAGGTCGCCGCGCCGCCTCTAGGGCGCGCGGGAGCGCGCCGGAGGCGGCGATCGATCCCTGCTGCTCGGCGGCCGCGTCGCGGGCGGGCGTCAGGTGTCCCACGAGGACGTCGTCGGCGGCGACGTGCGAGAGGCCGGCGAGCAGACAGTGCCGCGCGAAATCGACCTCCAGCGCCCCTCGCAGCTCGAGCTCCGGCTCGAGTCCGCCTGTCAGCTCGAGCTCCGGCTCGAGCCCGCCCGTCAGCTCGAGCGCGTCGCGGCGCAGGTAGACGCACGGCCCGACGATCAGGCTCAATCGGGGTCGCAGCGCAAGCGTGTGCGCGGTGACGGAGCGTGCCGACTCGGCGAGGTCTCGCGCCGGCGCGCCCTCCTCGGCGAGGGCGAGGGGTGTGCCGGCGTCCGCGAGTGCGCTCGCGCTCGCCGTGTTCGTGTCGGCGTAGGCCGCCGCGTGCATGCGCGTGAGCCAGCCCGCGCTCACGCGACACGGCTCGCTCAGCAGCGCGACGTCCGCCGGTGAGAGC
>DASRKZ010000120.1:0-5182 GCA_035648675.1 Solirubrobacteraceae bacterium | reverse complement strand
GATGGGTTTACACCCACCGGATTCGGGGTCGCCGCCAACCCTCCTTGCGCCCGCTCAACCACTCAGACGACGCTCGCCAACACCACCCACCACGACCATCACCCGAGCACCCTCAAACCCCCGAAAACCCCGAAACTCGAGACCGTACGTTCGTACACGGTCATGAAGAGAAATGGAATGGCTGTATAACTTTAGTATTTACCAAAAGATAAAGGGGCGTGTCACTGGTATAAAAAATCTAAGGAGTGTGTAACTATAGTTACACACCTCCAAAAAAGTACAACAACTTCCGCGCCCGCTTTATCTATCTGTCACTCCGCGGTCACATCGCGCGCTATCGGGACGGGCCCGGGCCTCCGTCGCGCTCCAGCGCCACGCGCCAGGCGGCGGCGACGCGCTCGGCCATCCTCAGTGAGGAGAACGGCTCCGCGTGGGCACGCCCCTGTATGCGGGAGTCCGCCGCGCGCAGATGGGGGACGAGCGCGTCCCGCCAGGCGTGGAGCTCGAAGGGCGCGCACAGTGTCCCCGCGACGCCGCGCAGCGCATCCGGATGGTTGCCCACGGGCGTGGCGAGCACCGGCACGTCGCAGGCGAGTGCCTCGAGCACGGCCAGCCCGAACCCCTCGTGTCCGGAGGGCATGAGTACGGCGTTCACAGCGTTGAACCACAGGGACGCGCGCGCGGGATCGATGCCGCCGAGTACGAGCAGCTCGACGTCGACCTCGCGCGCCAGCGCCAGCGCCAGGTCGTAGCGCTTGATCGCACGGGCCGGGTCGGCGGCGAACAGAAGATAGGGCTTCTCGGGATCGAGCCCAAGTTCACTGCGCGCCTGCGCTCGGGGGATCGGATAGAAGCGCTCGATGTCGACGCCGCAGGGCAGCACCTGCGCCCTCGCTCGCGCCTTGCGGCCGGGGAGTTCCTGCGCGAGCGAGCTCGATACGGCGGCGAGGAGGTCGATCTGGCTGAGCGCGGCGCCGGTGATCATCCGCGTGCGAGGGTGACGCATATCGTTGCCGTGAACGGTCAGCGCGCGCACGCGAGCGGGCACCGCGAGCGACGGCCAGGCGGTGAGACCGTAGTGGGCGTGCACGACGTCGAACGGCACGCGGGAGGGCCGGCGAGTGAAGGTCGAGGGGCCGCCGTAGCGGCGGCGCAGATCGACGGCGGCACGTACGAGTGCCCGGCCACCGGGAGGGAACTCGTAGAGCTCGATGTCGAGCCCCTCGAGGCGTCGCAGATCGGCGACCTGCGTGCGGACGAAGGTTCCACGCTCGGGATAGGCGGCGTCGGGCAGCATGTTTGAGAGCACGAGCACACGCACGATCCCCCGACCGTAGCGCTCTGGAATGATGGCTTGCATGTCGAGCGTCCCCACGAGTGGGTCCAAGGAATCGGGGAGCGATCCGCGCGGACGACCGATCGGCGTGTTCGACTCGGGCGTGGGCGGACTGACCGTGTTGCACGAGCTGCTCGTGAGACTGCCGCGGGAGGACTTCCTGTATCTCGGTGACACCGCGCGCTTCCCCTACGGTCAGCGAACGCCGGAGGAGCTCATCCGGTTCTCCGCGGAGATCACCGAGGAGCTCGCTGGGCGCGGCGCGAAGCTGTTGGTGGTGGCGTGCAACTCCGCGACCGCCGCCGCTCTGCCCGTCCTGAGACGACGGATGATGGAGACGACGCTCGGGGTGGACGTGCTCGGCGTCGTGCGTCCGGAGGCGCTCCGTGCGGTGGCGGTCACGCGCACGGGCCGCATCGGACTGCTCGCCACCCCGACGACGGTGGCCAGTCGCGCCTACGAGGACGCCGTCGGCGCAATCGACCCGCATGTGACGCTGCACGCGGTGCCCTGCCCGACGCTGGCGTCGATCATCCAGGCCGGCGAGCAGTTCGACGAGCGCGCGGTGCAGACCGTACGCGAGGTCTGCGCGCCGCTGAAGCAGGCGGACGTCGATACGGTGATCCTCGGCTGCACCCATTATCCCCTGATCCAGCCGATGCTCCAGCGAATGCTCGGGCCGGGGGTGACGCTCGTCAGCTCGGGTGCGGCGCTCGCGCGTCAGGTGGAGCATGCGCTGAGCACGCGCAACCTGCGGAACCCGCGGGAAGGCGAGGGCGACTACCGCTTTCTGTGCACCGGCGACACACAGTCCTTCGAGCAGGCGGGGACACGCTTCCTGCAGATGCCCCTGGGTCCGGTCGAGCACGTCGAGCTCGCCACGGTCGAGGCGGCGGCGTGAGCGCCGCCGAGCGCAGCTACGGGCGTGGTCCGGGGGATCTGCGGCCGATCGCGATCGAGCCGGGGTTCATGCGTACCGCCACCGGCTCGGCCTTGATCTCGGCAGGGGAGACCCGCGTGATCTGCACGGCCTCCGCGCAGGAAAGCGTCCCCCGGTGGATGTCGGGCAAGGGCCGGGGCTGGCTGACGGCCGAGTACGGGATGCTGCCGGCGTCCACCGGCGATCGCAAGCAGCGCGACATCTCCAAGGGTCGCCTCGACGGACGCTCGGTCGAGATCCAGCGTCTGATCGGACGCTCGCTGCGCGGCGTGATCGACCTTTCGAAGTTGGGCGAACGCACGATCTACCTGGACTGCGACGTGCTCCAGGCCGACGGCGGCACTCGCTGCGCCTCGATCACGGGCGCCTACGTCGCGCTGGCCCTGGCCTGCGCGCGTCTGGAGGACGGCGGCAAGCTGAAGGTCTCACCGCTGACGGGCTCGGTGGCGGCCGTCTCTTGCGGGATGGTCGGCGGCGCGGCGCTGCTGGATCTCGACTACTCCGAGGACTCCACCGCGGAAGTGGACGCCAACGTGGTGATGACCGGTGAGGGCGGCCTGATAGAGGTCCAGGCGACGGCCGAGCGCACGCCGCTCTCGCGCGCCCACCTCGACGAGCTGCTGGCGCTCGCCGGGGAGGGGATCGAGCGCCTGCGCGCCGCACAGGAGCAGGCGATCAGCTCGTCGTAGCGGCAGAGCCGCCGCAGGGCCGCAACGCGACGGCGCAGATGACGCCCACGACTCACGAGATTGACGAACCCCCCAATATGGGCTATAACCTATGGATGGCCCGCCGCAGGGAGACACGCATGACGACCAAATTTGACGACTTCGTCCGCGAGGTCGAGGACGGGAGCACCGACGAGCAGCGCCGCGAGCTGGACGCCGCGCGTGCCCGTTTCAGGATCGGCGCCCGTCTTCTACAGCAGCGCCAGGCCGCCGGCCTGTCCCAACAGCAGCTCGCCGCGGAATCGGGTGTCGCTCAAGCCGACATCAGCCGCATCGAGCGAGGCCAGACCAACCCCACCGCCGCCACACTCGAAACGCTCGGCGGCCCCCTGGGCGTCACCCTGGACTACATCCCCGTAGTTTTGTGAGGCTGCTGCTGGCCACCCACAACGAGCATAAGCGCCGCGAGTTCGAGCGCCTGCTGGCTGGCCACGAGGTCCGCGTGCTGCCGACCGAGGTGACGCTGCCACCCGAGGATGGCGAGACCTTTGAGCGGAACGCCCTCGGCAAGGCCCGCGCCGCCGCCCAGGCCACCGGCGAGATCGCGATCGCCGACGACTCCGGGATCGAAGCGGCAGCGCTGGGAGGCGCCCCCGGCGTGCGCTCGGCGCGCTATGCCGGCGAGCACGCCTCCGACGCTGAAAATCTCGACAAGCTCCTGCGCGAGGCCCCGGCGGGCAGTCCGCTGGCCTACGTGTGCGCGCTGGCGTATGTCGATCCGGGGGCGCCGGTGGAGCGCGTGTTCGAGGCTCGCAGTGGGGGACGTCTGGCGGCCGAGCCCCGCGGAGCGGGCGGGTTTGGCTACGACCCCGCGTTCCTGCCGGATGACGGGGATGAAAGGCCGCCCGCCCGGGCGGGGGTCACGAGAGAGATGACGATGGCGGAGCTCACGGATGAGCAGAAGGATGCGATCAGCCATCGTGGACGCGCGGCGCGAGCTTTACTTGCCTGGCTCGAGACCACCCGCGGGTCGGGTTGAGACGCGTGCTGCGAGCTACAGGAGATTGATCGCGGCCGAGATTGCGACCGCGAGGCCGAGTCCGGCGTAGCCGTTGTAGCCGGAGAGGAGCAGCAGCAGCGCTGTGACGAGCGCGACGAGGACAGTCACGCTCCAGGCGACGCGGTCGACGGTCATCCCGTCATTGTGGCGGATGCGTGCGTCCGCGCGCGGTGGGATGCGTGCGTCCGCGCGCGGTGTTAGCTTCGATGCAACGTTTCACGAGCGAGGAGGACGAAGTGACGAAGTCCGAGTTGGTCGACCAGGTGGCGGATCGCGCCGACCTGACCAAGCATGAGGCGGCGCGGGCATTGGACGCGGTGCTGGCCACCGTGGAGGACGCGTTACGTCGTGGCAGCGAGGTCACGGTGTCGGGGTTCGGCAAGTTCCACGTGGGGGAGCGCAGTGCACGCAGAGGCGTCAATCCGCGCACGGGTGAGCGCATCCAGATCGCCGCCGCGCGCGTTCCGCGTTTCACCGCCGGCAGCGGGCTGAAGAGCGCGGTGAAGGGCCGCTGAACCTGTCACCGAGCTTTGGAGATACGCTGGCGGCGAGAGTGGAGGGGCGTCGGTCGCAGATCGTCCTCGGCCTCGACCCCGACCCGAACGCGCTGTGGTCGACGGCGGGCGAGCCCGTTCGGGGCATATCCGCCGAGAGCTCCTCCGCGGAGCGCGCCGCGATCGCGGTGGCCGATCACTGCCGGACACTGATTGACGCGACGGCGCAGGCGTGCGTGGCGACGAAGCTCCAGCTCGCCTGCTTCGAGCGACTGGGCGCCCCCGGATGGAGCGCACTGGAGGCAGTCGCCGAGCACGCGCGCGCGCAGGGGCTGCTGGTGATCGCCGACGGCAAGCGGGGCGATATCTCGGTCAGCGCGTCCGCCTACGCGCAGGCGCTGCTGGGGGGCACGCAGACACCATTCGGAGAGGTGGCGGGGCTCGGTGCGGACATGGTGACGGTCAATCCGCTGCTGGGGCGCGATGCCATCGAGCCGTTCGTGACGGCGGCGCGTGCCGCAGGCGCCGGGGTGTTGGCGCTGGTGCGCACGTCAAATCCGGGCGCGGCCGATGTCGAGGATCTAGAGCTGGCCGGTGGGGGGAGCGTGTGGGAGCGGCTGGCGGCCATCGTCGACGAGCTGGGTGCGGCCGGGGTGGGGGAGGCCGGCATCAGCGACGTTGGTG
>DASRKZ010000119.1:0-12842 GCA_035648675.1 Solirubrobacteraceae bacterium | reverse complement strand
CCCATCGGCGAACCGGCCCCCCCGGGATGCGCTGGTGGGGGTGGGGAGATCCGGCTCACCCCCAGGCGCTGCCCCCACACGCGCTCGAGTTTCTCCGCGAGACCGTGGGCATCGCCCCCCGGCCGCGACCGCCGGTGGCGCTCTCGCAGGTCCACATCGCGCCATCGTCGTTGCCCGCGCGGGCGGCGGCCGCGTTGCGTGGCATCGTCGGCGCGGAGGGCGTGCGCGATGACCACGGCGAACGGGTCGTACACGCCGCCGGCAAGGGCTATCCCGACCTGGTGCGGCTGCGCGCCGGGCAGCCCGAGGGGGCGCCGGACGCGATCGTGCGACCCGCGAATCGTGAGCAGTTGCGGGGGGTGCTCGAGGAGTGCGCGCGATCATCGGTGGCTGTGGTGCCGTGGGGCGGCGGCACGAGCGTGGTCGGAGGTGTCGCTCCGCTGCGGGGAGCACACGCCGCCGTGGTGGCGCTGGAGATGGGAGGCATGGGGGAGGTGCTGGCGCTGGATCGCCGGTCGCGGACGGTCACCGTGCAGGCCGGCATCCGCGCGGTGGCGTTAGAGCGAGCGCTGGCGGCGGACGGGTTCACCTTGGGTCACTTCCCGCAGTCCTACGAGTACGTCTCGCTGGGGGGCTGCGCGGCGACGAGGTCGGCGGGACAGGCCTCGAGCGGGTATGGGCGGATCGAGCAGATGGTGCTCGGTCTGCGCTTCGCCGCGCCTGCGGGCGGGATCGATCTGGCCGCCGTTCCCGCGAGCGCCGCGGGACCGGAGCTGCGCCGGCTGCTGGTCGGCTCTGAGGGGACGCTGGGGGTGATCGACGAGCTGACGCTGCGCGTGCGCCCGGCGCCGGCGGAGCGGGTGTACGAGGGCGTGTTCTTCGCTGACTTCGCCGCCGGCGTGGATGCCCTACGGGAGCTCGCCCAGCAGCGCGCCTGCCCGGACGTCGCGCGACTGTCCGACGAGGCCGAGACCCGGATGTCGCTCGCGCTGGCTCCTGTCGGCGGCCTGAAGGGGCGGCTCGGCCGTACCTATCTCGGGATGCGCGGCTACGGCGAGGGCTGCCTGGCGATCCTCGGCTTCGAGGGCGAGACGGGGGAGGTTGCCGCGCGGCGCAAGCGCGCGCTCGCGCTGGTGCGCCGTGGTGGCGGCTTGCCGGTGGGGCGCTCGCCCGGCGAGGCATGGCTGAAGTCGCGGTTCTCCGCGCCGTATCTCCGCGACGAGCTGCTCACGCAGGGTGTGATGGTGGAGACGCTCGAGACCGCCACGCTGTGGTCGAGCGTGGAGACGCTTCATCGCGCGGTCTCCGCGGCGATCTCGGAGTCGCTGAGCGCCGGCGGCACCCCGGGCCTGGTGATGTGCCACGTCTCGCACCTGTATGAGACCGGGGCGTCCCTGTACTTCACGTTCCTCGCCCGCCAGCGGGAGGGCGAGGAGCTCGAGCAGTGGCGTGCCGCCAAGCAGGCCGCGAGTCGCGCGATCCTCGCCGGCGGCGGCACGATCACCCATCACCACGCGGTCGGGCGCGACCACGCGCCCTGGCTGGAGCAGGAGATCGGCAGCGAGGGCGTGGCCGCCTTGCGCGCGCTGAAGGCCGAGCTCGACCCGACCGGGATCATGAACCCGGGCAAGCTGTTGGCATAGCTCAACCGGTGGTGGTGGTCACCGCGGAGAGGATCCAGAGCGCGAGGCAGGTGAAGCCGACCATGATCGCGAGCATCCAGTACTGGGAGCGGACGGCGGCTTCGGGCGACTTGAACTCGATCAGGCCGCGCTCGTGGGAGAGGATCAGCCCGCTGACGTGGCCGGCGACGATCGCGGCGATCTGCACGTACCAGATGACGGCGAAGGAGATCAGGTTGTAGTTGACGAGGAAGCTCGAGGTCCCGAACAGGTCGCTCCCGCGCCCGAGCGGATCGGAGACGAGGTAGCCGATCGCCTGGCCTTGGAGGATCAGCAGCGAGAAGTAGTGGGCGAGCATGTAGCCGAACGCGATCGGGACGAGCGTGTAGAGAAACGCCAGCGACAGCGCGCGGTGGTCCTCGGCGGTGATGTCACGCAGCGCGCTGCGCATGCCGTAGATACCGAGGTTGTAGAGACCCGCCACGATCGCCACGCAGCAGATCAGCCCGGCGGTTCCGACGATCTCCAGCGACCCGATCAAGCCCACGCCGAGATGTCCGAGGTCGGACTCCAGGGAGGGGGCAAACTGGAGCCAGACCTCGCCGTTGGAGAAGCCGTCGAAGGTGGTCGAGCCGATCAGCACGAACAGGACGGCCGCCGTGCCCGTCCACGGCTCCAGGTCACAGAGCCCGGAGAGCGGAGCGCGCAGGCGCAGCTCTCGATTACGCCAGGACAGGGGCGAGAGGCACGCCATCAGCCCGAAGTAGACCCCGAACCCGTCGGCTCGCTCGCTCCATTCCTCCACGCCGAAGGCCGCCATCCCCGCCAATTGCACGCCGCCGTAGACGAGCATCAGGATCGCGAGCAGCCGAGGATCGTCTTTGCTGGGGAGCACGAGCTCGAGCCACGCGAAGGCGAGCAGCATCGCCGCGGCCGGCCAGCGTCCCCAGGAGGAGGGGTAGGAGCCGAGCAGCGGTCCCCGTTTGGGGCCGGTGCTCGATCCGCGATCGGTGAGCAGCCGGCCGACGAGCCGTCCGACCGCTCGCCAGGGGTTGAAGGGTCGGAAGATGTCTCCGACGAACGCGCTCGCGAGCGGGATCGCGACCCAGAAGATCACGTAGATGAAGGTGGGGGCGAGGTTCGACGTGAGGTTCTGTTCCCCCGCGAGGCCCGCGTAGGCGACGATCGTGAACAGCGCGACCCCGATCAGGCCGCAGAGCCACTCGATCAGCTTGGGCACATGGAGCCGCACTCTCCCCGGCGGGCGCTGCAGCCGGGGCTTGGACCAGAGGCTCGATAGCGCGACGAACGAGATCACCATCACGGCCGTCGCGGTCCAGGCGAACAGCCACGCTGGGATCGGCAGGTCGGCGCGGCCGACGATGCCGTGGGCCGAGGCCGACGCCGGGGCGAGCAGCGAGGCCAGCAGTGCAGCCAGGCATACCCACCGAAAACGCAGAAGCGGCACCTGCGCGGAAGCTTAGCGCGTCATGGTAGATTCGCCATATGGAGCCGGCCGGAACAGATGGCGGGCGCGGGGGTTTCGATCGGCGGATGGTGCTGCCGCTCGTCGTGATCGTCGTGATCGCGGGCGGGTTCGCGCTGCTCTTCCAGCACACCAGCCACAACTCCCAGCCGCTGGCGGGCAACGTGAAGAGCGCGAAGTCGGCCAGCTTCCTCGGCAACGAACTCTCGCCCCCCAAGCAGGCCCCGCCGCTGGCGTTGAGCAACTACCTGGGCGCGCACGTGAACATCGCCCAGTACCACGGCAAGGCGCTGCTGGTGACCTTCCTCTACACCCACTGCCCGGATGTCTGCCCACTGATCACGGCCAACTTGCGGGTGGCGCAGAATCTGATGGGCGCCAAGACCGCCGCCAAGACACAGATCATCGCGGTGTCGGTGGATCCCCACGGGGACACGCCCCAGACCGTGGCGGCGTTCCTGAAAGTGCACGAGATGACCGGGCGTATGCAATACCTGATCGGTTCGCCGAAGGAATTGGGGCAGACGTGGCAGAAGTGGGGGGTGGGTTCTGAAAAAGAGGCATCACAGCCGGAGTTCATCAACCACTCCGCGCTCGTCTACGGAATCACCGCATCGGGGGTATTGAAGACCGTGTACATCGGCAGCAGCTTCAAGCCGAGCGAAATCGCTCATGACGCGCCGCTGCTGGCCTCCCAGTAGGCGGCCTGGATGCCGAAGCTGTCGCGTAACGGCCGACGGGTACTGGCTTGGGTGATAGCCGGTGTCGTTCTCGCCGGCGTGTTGGTTCTTGGGCTCTCCGGCAAGGGCGCCTCCGCCGGGCGCGCCGCCCCGGCGCTGCCCAAGGAACTGCTTTCAGGCTCCCCGGTGACGCTCGCCTCACTGCGGAGCGCCGCCGCCGGCCGACCGGCGCTGGTGGTGTTCTGGGCGAGCTGGTGCGGACCCTGCCAGCACGAGGCTCCCGCGGTGGAGCGTTTTGCGCGCAGCGCCACCGGCCGCGGGCGGGTGGTGGGCGTGGACTGGAGCGATGAAGCTCAGAGCGCCCGTCGCTTCATCGTGAAGAACCATTGGAGCTTCTCCAACCTGCGCGACGGGGAAGGCTCCGTCGGTCTCGCGTATGGACTGCGGGTTCTACCGACGACGTTCGTGATCGGCGCCGACGGGAGTATTGAGAAGACCCTAATCGGCCCCCAGACAGAACAAACGCTCGGCCGCGCGCTGGGCGCAACCTGAGTTCCGCGGCGCGAGCTTGCGCTCGAAGGATGCGCGCTCTTCGGTCGTGGAGGTCGCGCTGGGAAGGCAGCGAGGACCGTACGCGGTCCAGTAGGGTTTGCTTGTCGTGCTCCACGCCATCCTTTACCTGTTGCCGGCTGTCGTGCTGGTAATACCGCTGCTCGCGCGGCGCTATCCCGGTGAGCGTGCGCTGATCGGTCTGCGTCGGGCGGAGCGGACGCGCTGGGCACGCCCGCGCTCCTCGATACCGGTGCGCCGTCGTGTGGTGCTCGTGGTTGTGCGCGGTGGTCGGTTGATCGGCTCCTCGCTGGCGGTGCGCCCGCCGCCGGCGCCGCACGCGGCGAGCTAGACCCTTCCCGCCCGGATACGGGCGTCGGCTGCTCGTCCCTGAAGGGGGTCCGTGCCGCGATGGAGTGATCCTCCGCCGTGGCGGGCTCTCGGTCGACCTGTAAACGCACGTATGCGAGGAGCCTTCATGTCCCGTCGTTCCGTCGTCGTCGCGCTCGGCGCTCTGCTGTTGGCGTCGCCAGTCGTGGCGCAAGCTCAGAACACAACGCAGACTCCCGTGCAGGAGAGCGGGAACCCGATCAACGATCAGGGAGGCAACTACAACTACCGCTCCTACGTCACCCAGGTCGCTCCGGGGGTACCGGGTGTGAGCCTGCATGTCCTGGAATTCGCCGACCGGCTGATCCTGACCAATCACAGCGGCCAGACCGTGACCGTGCTCGGCTACCAGGGCGAACCCTACGGGCGGGTGCTGGCGGACGGGACGGTGCAGCTGAATACGAGCTCCCCGGCCTACTACCTCAACCAGAACTTCTACGGCGATGTGAACGTCCCGGCGTCAGCGACGGCGACCGCGACTCCCCACTGGACGGTCGTCGACCGCACCGGCCGCCTGGAATGGCACGACCACCGCATCCATTGGATGTCCCCGGCTCTGCCTCCGCAGGTCAAGAACAAGGCCAAGCGCACGAAGATCTTCAACTGGCGGGTGCCGATCGAGGTGGGCGCTCGCAAGGCCACGGTGGACGGCGAACTCTTCTGGACTCCCGAGGGTGTCGCCAAGGCGCCCACCGCCGCGATCGCGGCGCTCGTCGTGTTCGCCGTGCTGGGCCTGCTGCTCGTGCTGTTCGTGCGCCGCCGGCGCTCCGGTACGCCCCCGGACCTCGACTCACCCGCGAAGCCCGGCGGTGCGAAGCGGGCGGGGAAGGAAGCATGGTGAGCATCACGGCCAACAACGAGGCGCGGCGCCCGTGAGCCCGCGCCGCCGCCGGCCCTTCGAGGGCTTGCTGGTACTCGCGCTTGCGATCGCCGGCCTCCTGGCGGTCGCTCCGGCGGCGTGGGCGCACGCGCAGTTGCTCGGTACCTCGCCCGCGTCGGGGGCAACCGTCCAGGTCCAGCCCGAGGAGGTGATCTTCGAGTTCAACCAGGATGTCGGTGGGACGCTCGGCGCGGTCCGGGTGTATGACGCGCAGGGCAACGAGGTCGACGACCTGAACGTCTCGCACCCGGGCGGTAACGAGCATTGGATGGGCGTCGGGTTGAAGGCGCACCTACCGGATGGGACCTACACGGGCACCTACCGCGTGATCTCGGCCGACACCCACATCGTCTACGGCGGCCTCGTGTTCAACCTCGGCCACGCCGGGGCGGCGCCGAAGTTCACGGTCGCCGGCCTGATCGGCAAGAACAAGAGCGGGGAGGTCACCGTCCTCGCCTTCGGCGTGGTGCGCGGCCTTGACTACCTTACGATCGCGCTGATGTTGGGTGGCCTTGCGTTTCTCCTGATCGCGTGGCTGCCGGGCTTGACGGCGGTAGCCGGCACCGAGCCGCGCTGGTCGCTGGCCTCGCGTGCGTTCGCGTCGAGACTGGAGCGGCTGTTCGCGGTCGCGATCGTGCTCGGCGTGCTCGTGAGCGTATGCGGCATTCTGCTGCAGGGCGCGAGCGCCGCGGGCGTGTCGCTGTGGGACTCGCTGAAAAGCTCGGTCGTCGAAAACACGCTGGACAGCCGCTTCGGTGAGGTGTGGGGCCTGCGCGCGATCGACTGGATGCTGCTCGGCGCGCTGCTGCTGGCGGCAAAGGCGCTGCGCCGCGACGCGATCCCTGCGTTGGCCGGGCCGGGCGCGCAAGCCGCCGAGCGAGTGGCGTTGACGGCGCGCCCGCCGCGAGCGATCCTCGCGTTGGCCGGGATCGGCGCCGCCTACCTGGCGTTCACTCCCGCGCTGGCCGGTCACGCGAGCATCGAGAGCCCGGTCGCGGTGTTCTTCCCGTCCGATGTCCTGCATGTGCTCGCGGCCGGCGTGTGGGTCGGGGGAATCGCGTGTCTGCTGCTCGTGCTGCCCGGGGCGACTCGCCGGCTCGAGGGCGCCGAGCGCAGCCGGCTGCTGCTCGCGACGCTCGCGCGGTTCTCGCCGCTGGCGCTCGGCTCGGTGGTCGTGATCGCCGTCACCGGCGTCGTGCAGGCGTACATCGACGTGCGGAGCTTCTATGGGCTGTTTCACACCACCTATGGCGCGCTGGTCATCGTCAAGGTCGTGTTGCTGAGCACGCTGATCGGTCTCGGCTGGGTCAACCGCGCGAGGGTCATCCCGATGCTGAAGCGCCTGGTGGGCGCCGGTCAGTCACCCGGCGGTGTCGGTGGATTGGCTCGCCGGATGATGCGCGGGGAGCTCGCGCTGATGCTCTGCGTGTTCGGGGTGACGGCGGCGCTGATCAGCTACGCGCCGCCGATCGACGCGGCGTCGGGGCCGTTCTCCGTGAACACCACGATCGGTCCGGCCGAGCTCGAGATGACCGTCGAACCCGCCACGGTCGGACTGAACACGATTCACCTCTATCTGATCAACGCCAAGGATGGCAGCCAGTTCACGGCCACGAAGGAACTGGTTGTGAGCGCCGAGCTGCCCGCCAAGGGGATCGGCCCGCTGCCATTGAAGGCAAACCTGGCAGGTCCCGGCCACTATGCGTTCAACTCGGCCGAGCTGAGTCCCGGAGGGACCTGGGAGATAAAGATCACGGACCGGGTCTCGGAATTTGAAGCGTACTCAAAGACGGTGAAGGTGCCCGTCCGATGAGTGTCACCGTCGGCACCCACTACTCAGGAGGACTACGAGACATGACGGTCAAGAAGGTCGCAGTGCTGCTCTTCGCAGGGGCGCTCGTCGCGCCCGCCGGCGCGCAGGCACACATCAGCATGCACCCCAACACGATCCCCGCCGGCGCGTTTGCGACGCTCGACGTGCGCGTCCCGGGAGAGCGGGAAGGCGCTTATGTCAAGCAGGTCGACACACTGTTCCCGCGGGGATTCACCGGTGTGGATTATGAAAACGTGACCGGTTGGACGGCGAAGGTGATCGAAACCAAACTCGCCACCCCGATCAAGGAAGACGGAGAAACGATCGACACGGAGGTCTCCCAGATCGTATGGACCTGGACGGGTCCGCTGGGAAAGGTGAACAACGGCCAGTTCATCACCTTCCCGCTCTCGGTCGCGATCCCCGGGAATGCCGCTGGGAAGGCCCTCGAATTCAGGACGGTCCAGACTTACAGCAACGGCCAGGTCGTGCACTGGATCGAACCGTCGCTGACGGCGGAACACCCCTCACCGAGGATCAACGTCACAGCCAAGGGCGGCGTGATCGAGGACATCGCCGGCGATGAGGCGGGGCCGGAAGGGGGCCAGACGGCCGGGAGTCAGTCCACGTCCACTCAGGCGCCATCTGTGGTGAAGTCGAGCAGCGGAGCGAGCAAGGGCCTCGCCATCGCCGCGCTGATCCTCGGCGCGCTCGGTCTGCTGGCGGGGTTGGGCGCGCTCATGATTGCCAGCCGGCCGCGCCGCTCGGCAGATCTGGGGAACGTTTGAGGCGTTGCTGAACACACCCGAAGCCGACGATGCGGCGAGGCCTGAGATTGCAAACGCAGACACGGCGGCACACGAACTGACCTTTGACCGGAGTCTCATCCCCCTCGACACGCTATCCCGGCCGAGGAAGGCGGTCAAGCGATTGCCTGCTGCGGGTCATAGAGCCACATTCCGACAGTGCGCCCGGCAAGATTCGAACTTGCGACCTCTCGCTCCGGAGGCGAGCGGCGGAAGAAGCTGAGGAAGCGCAAGAAACGGCCGAGCGGCGCTCGGGCCACTTACCTACCAGCAACTCGTCTATGAGCGAGGCTTGCTCGTCCGAGCAATGAGTCGGCGCAGGCGCTCCAGTTGCTGATCGAACGCCTCGCGATCAGCTGCCTGCGACTCGCCGACCGCCGGGGGTGTGCCGAGCAGTGGACCGTCGTCAGGCACGTCCCAGCGCTCGCGATACTCGGTAATCAGCTCTGCACCGTGATCCCACAGACCGCGCGTGCGGCGTCGACCCGGTCGGGGACCAAGCACCTGCTCGACACGCGGGTCGGGCGTCACCTCTGCAGGCAGCGATGCGACCGGTCCACGTACATCACTCGCTTGCAGAGCACCGCTTGCAAGCAGCTCAGCACGGATGAGCGGTAGTGCATCGGTGTCCTTCTCGCGGTTGGCGTGCTCCTTGGAGAGCAGCAAGTGCGATGCGCTGCCTACCTGAACGTCGAGACCGGGTTCGAGCTCGATCTTGGTCGCCTCGTGCGTCCAGGCGTCGTAGTCGCCGACGCCGTCGGTCCAGCGCATCACCTCGATCTGGCCGAGACGAGTGCGGTATGCGACACCGCGCTCGCCGGTGAGATATGGCTGGGCCTTGAGTGCCGTGAGCGCTTGATCCAGTCGGCGCGTGTTGAGGTCATCGGCCGCGATCGTGACGTCCACATCGCGAGTCGCACCCGAGAAGCCGTGCAGCTGCAGCGCCACGCCACCCACGAGCACGAATTGCACCTCGGCGCCAGCCAAGGTTCGCAGCAGCTCGCGATGGCGATCCTCGATCTCGATCACACTGATACCAGGTGTTCCTTGCGCGCCTTACGCGACGAGTAGCGTCCAGACGCCAACACAGCACGCAACCCGACGCGGTACAAGGCGTCCTCGGGCCATGGCGAGTGCTCGACCAGGTCCAGTAGATCCTCCACCAAGGCGACGCGCACGAGACCGGCATCCTCCTGGTTGAGCAGGACGGGGTGGGCACGGTCGCGCAGCGCAGCGATGTCCTCGATCCCAGTGGCCTGAGAGCGGACCGTGAGCTGGCCTCGGCCAGCCCGCCAGCGCTCGCGACGCTCACTGCTGTGCGGTGCCTGCTCGACGCCGTCAGGCCACGCATCCGCGCGCAGCAACCACTCGGTCAGCTCCTCGCGGCCCTCGACGGACACGAGCAAGTCAACACGCCCTAACCCTGGACGCTCAGGGGCGCCCCTGAGAGCGGCCGCCACCGGTCCTACCACGACGGCAAGCTCACCCGTCTGGTGGGTAGCGTGCAGCGCATCGCGACAGCCTCGCCAGCGGTTGCCCAGCAGTGCCTTCAATCGCTCGGTAGGCGATGCGATATCTAGCTGCTCACCCACCAGCTCGACGAGCTTTGGCTCCGGCAGGACCACCTGAACATCCAGCCTCGCGCCGGCTGCGGCGACTACCTTCTCCAGATCCTCCAAGCTTGGGCGCTGCGTGCCCGTCTCCCAGCGCGAGAGCGTCTCGCGCGCCATACCAGCCCGCTGCGCGAGCTCCCCGTGAGGCAGGCCCAAGTTACGCAGCATCGCGATGATCTCTGCTGAGCGCATCAGCTCACTGTAACATAGCTGTGATCTATCCATCACACCCTGACAAGGTCGCCGTACAGGGACGAACTGAGCGCCCTCAAGGCCCACACAAGCACAGACGCGGGGGAGAGGGTCTTCCCGACACAGGCAGGCGGCCCGATGAACTCGAGCAACGTCCGCAGCCGCATCCTCGCGCCCGCCGTCAAGCTGGCAAGCGAGCAGCTCATACATGCCGGGGAGACCCGCTCTCGGCGAAGCTGACGCCGCACAAAGCTCAGGCACACGTTCGCCTCGTTGCTCGTGGCGCTCGGCGTCGACCCCGGAGCGGTCATGGACCAGCGCGGCTCCGCACTCTGGAGCTGCCACAGCAGGTGCTACCTTGCGAGTGTGACTCGAACTGAGCTGCATCGCTTGGTGGAGGATCTCCCCGACGAGAGCATCAATGCCGCCGGCATTCTGCTCAGACGTGCGCAGGACCCGCTGGTGGCGGCGTTGGAGGCCGCCCCATTGGACGACGAGCCCTACACCGAGGAAGACGAGACTGCCTCCGCAGAGGGATGGGCCGCATATCGGCAGGGCGAGGCGATAAAGCTGAGCGAGCTGTGAGCGGAGCTGGAGCCTGACGTCTGAGCTGCCGCAGTGGGACGCATCATCGCGCCCGCTGCCACGACGACCCTGCGTCGGCTGCCGCGAAACGAACGGGAACGTATCGCCTCAGCAATCAAGCGCCTACCGGCCGGGGACGTACGCCGGTTGACCGGACGGCACGGCGAATGGCGCCTGCGCGTCGGAGACTGGCGCTTGCTGCTCCGCCTCGATCGCCAGCACATCTGCGAAAACCAGGGAGGTTTCATGATGCGCCCGGCAAGATTCGAACTTGCGACCTCTCGCTCCGGAGGCGAGGGGCGGGAAGGGGCGCTGGCGGCGCAATCCCGCATGGGCAGTGGGATCACGGGCTGAGGCGCCCGTCGATGACCCTGTTCGGATCAGCGCGATTTGCGGCCGATTCGGGGCGATACTGGCAGGACTGCCAATTCGATCAAGTGTTGGCCCTTGACGGCGACGAGATTACGATGTGCGTGTGATGCGCCTCAGCGACATCAGGAGCGGCCTCCGACGCGGTCGAGAGGAACGGCTGAGGCTGCTGACCAGGGGGAGCGTGTCTTCGCTTGGAGCTACACGCTGCTGGTCAGCTTGCTTGCGCCGGTCGGGGTCGTGCTGCTCATCGTGGGCAGCGGTGTTGCGCACGGCGTCGGGATCGCATTGCTGGTCGTCGGCCTGTTCGCGATGGCCGTGCCGATCTCGCCTCTCCTCAGGGCGAGGGTTCGCCGACGTGAAGCTCGGGCTGATCGGCGGCTGTAGACGGAAGGGCTGGGTCCGCCAGCAGGCTACGTCGGGCTACGGACGTAGCATGGGCGCATGATTACTGTTGCCGAGGCCGCGCAGCACGTGGGAAGAAGCCCGGGCACCCTGCATCGCTGGATTCGTGAGGGCCGCCTGCGGGCGGAGACGGCGCGCGGCCAGCGCATGATCGATCCCGATGCGCTGAACGAGGTGCGGGACGAGATGTATCCGATGCTGTCGCTGCCGCCCGAATGGCAGCAGCTCGAGGACGGCTCGCCCGCGCCGAACTGGGTCGCGGCCGTGGCGCTTTCGCGGCTCGGGCGTTGAGTCGGGCCGCCACCCTGCCGTGGCCGCGCATCGTCCAGCCTCTTCGCAGATAGCAGCGCCCTTCACAAAGGGTGAGGTCAACCGTGCGGGTGCGTTGCTGCTCGATTTCCGCGAGCGGATGGAGCGGGATGGAGCCGAGCGTGCTGTCGCGGAGTCCGATGAGCAGAAGCTGGACGAGGCGTGGGAGGCTCTGACGTGGTGGCGCCGCCTGCACGCCCGCCCGCTGTCGACG
This sequence comes from Solirubrobacteraceae bacterium, assembly GCA_035648675.1. GTDB lineage: Bacteria > Actinomycetota > Thermoleophilia > Solirubrobacterales > Solirubrobacteraceae > Palsa-744. The sequence continues at coordinate 929 of DASRKZ010000119.1, read as the reverse complement.
GTCGCTGCGAACCTTCGCTACCACGTCGAGCGCGGCGATGCGCGCGTGATGGGTCGTATCGAGGTTGCCCAGCGCTTGAAGCGGCTCGACACGTTGATCGGAAAGCTCGGCCGTGAGCGGGGCAACGTCACGCAGATGCAGGACATCGGCGGTGTTCGCGCGGTGCTCCCGACCTTGCGGCACGTTTACGTGGTCCGGCGCCGGCTGCTGAAGTCCTGGGTGATCGTCAGGGAGCGGGACTACATCGCTCAGCCCAAGAACAGCGGCTACCGGGCGCTGCACCTGATCGTGAGGCGTATGGGCTTCCCGATCGAGGTTCAGCTCCGAACGATTGGCCAGGACGTGTGGGCAAACCAGGTGGAGGAGACCGGCAGACACGTTGGTCTAGACCTCAAGTTTGGCGCAGGCGATGAGCATCTCGACAGCATCTTCGTGGCGATGGCCGAGCTGATCGCTCGCTTCGACAGCGGAGAGCTTTCGCCCGACGAGCTGCGTGAGGGCTTGAGGGACCTGCCATCATTGACGATACGCACACCGCCCCCGGCATGATCTAGATGAGCCCAGACGACGACATCAAGCACTTCCTCGTGACGCGCGACGTAGCGCGCCACAAGACGACCGTGGTCGAGTTCGGTACGGACTACGAGGCTGCGCAGGACGCCTACCAGGATGCCGAGCAGAGCGCGCGTGGGCGTCGGGATCTCGATGTGGTGCTGCTCAGTGCCGATTCGCTGGAGACGATCAAGCTCACGCACTCCAGCTACTTCGAGCCGAAGTCGCTCGACGAGTTGCTGCCCGCGTAGGGCCGGCACGGAAGCAAGGGGCTGGGCGCCGTTTGTCTGGTGGCGCTCCTAGTAGTACTTTGGTGGGTAGTTGCAGGTGTGTTGGTGGGGTGTGGCGAATGTTGGGGCATGGTTACTGTTATGGAG
>DASRKZ010000118.1:0-4518 GCA_035648675.1 Solirubrobacteraceae bacterium | reverse complement strand
CGAGTTGGTGCCCGCACGCGCGTCGCCGCCTCCCTCGGGCAGCCCGGTCGCATCGCCGGCGATGCCATAGGCAACCCAGTGGGTGAAGCCGTCGACGAGCGGGGCATCGGGATCGTGGACGACGACGGCGAAAGCCTTCGTCCCCGACGGCGCTCCGCTCCAGCGCAGTTCGGGCGCGAGGTCCTCGCCGGTACTCGCATGCCGGTCGGGAATCGGTCGATGCGTCTCGAAGGCGGGAGAGGTAATCGTGAGATCTGCGACCTTCAGTTCTTGGCTCATGCCGCTACCCTACGCGCATCACCGAGCAGCGCTCTGCCGGCCAGGCGCCTGCGACTCCGTACAAGCGCCCGCAACAGGAGTAGTGTGGGTGGCAGGCTGGCCCTGCGGCCAGGATCCTCGGCCCAAGCCCGGATGCCACCGACGGCGCGACCTGCGCCACGAGGCGCGAGGCGGGGGTTACTGGTTTTGACTGCGGGGCCGGTGACGTACTTTTGCGGGCGTTGCTCCACCGGCCCGGTGACCGCGTCCCGATCTGATTGACCGCGCGGGGGTTCTAGCCCTCTTTCCTTCCGCGCGGACTCAACAGAGGGACGGGAAGGCCCGAGGACCATGACGCGCAGGACACGCGAGTTCCCAGAGCGTCGGCGAGGCGAACTACAACGCGACGTCGGGTCGCAGCGGCTTTCGTCGGCGATCGATGCTCAACGAAGCCTGAACGCCCCGCGAGCGGATCGCAGCCGGACCAAGGCAGGCAGACCCGTTCGGTCTGAGCGACCCCCGCTACGCGCAGCAGTCGCGATCGTAGGACTCGCAGGGCCTGGCGATGCCGCATTTCAAATGTCTCGTGCAAGGCCCGCCTACACAGCACGGAAAGCCAAGCCGATCCGATCGGCGATCTATGCCCCGTCTGCGTCCTCGGCGGCAAGCTACGCACCCACATCAGCCGGTTTGAGCGGCGCGGCTGAACGCTAAACGCGAGCAGATGTCAGTAGCGGAACTGCAGGAGCTTGAAGAGGTCAAGGGTCTGGTCACACGCGGCCAGCAGGTCGGCGTGCTGACCTACGCCGAGATCGCGACCGCCACGGCCGAGCTCGACCTCGACGACACCGACGTCGAGGAGTTGCACGGCCTCTTCGAGCGCTGTGAGATCGAGCTGGTCGAGGACATCGACCCAGCCACTGCGGCGAGCCTGAAGATCGAGCGCGCGCCCGAGAAGCGCACCCGCCCCAAGGCGACGACGGCGCTGGATCTCAAGCCGGAGGGGACGACCGACTCGTTGCAGCTGTTCCTCAAGGGCATCGGCAAGGTGCGCCTGCTGACGGCGCAGGAGGAGGTTGAGCTCGCCAAGCGCATCTGGCGCGGCGATCTGGCCGCGAAGCAGAAGATGGTCGAGTCGAACCTGCGACTGGTCGTGTCGATCGCGAAGAACTACCGCAACCAGGGGCTGCCGTTCCTGGATCTGATCCAGGAGGGCACGCTCGGCCTGGTGCGCGCGGCGGAGAAGTTCGACTACCGCAAGGGCTTCAAGTTCTCGACCTACGCGACCTGGTGGGTCCGCCAGGCGGTCGCCCGGGCGCTCGCTGATAAGGCGCGCACGATCCGGATTCCCGTCCACATCGTCGAGAAGCTCAACAAGATCAGCCGCGCCGAGCGCAGCCTGGTCACGGCGCTCGGCCGCGAGCCGACGCCCGAGGAGATCGCCGAGGTGACCGGGATCGATCCCGCGGAGGTCGACTCGATCAAGCGCTCCGCCCAAGCGCCGATCTCGCTGGAGAAGCCGGTCGGTGACGATGAGCAGTCCGAGTTCGGCCAGTTCATCGCCGACGAACAAGCAGAGTCGCCCTACGAGCGGGCCGTGGAGATCCTCACCAACGAGGCGCTGCGCAACGCACTCCAGAGCCTCTCATACCGCGAACGACGCGTGCTCGAGCTGCGCTACGGCCTCGACGGCGAGCACCCGCGCACACTCGAGGAGGTCGGTCGCACATTCAACATCACGCGCGAGCGGATCCGCCAGATCGAGCACCAGTCACTCAAGAAGCTGGAGACCCTCACCGAGACCCAGAAGCTGCGCGACGATGTCGAGATCGCTTCCGGCAGACCCGATCAGCCGTGGCATAAACCCGGGAGGTGGTGACGGACACGCCGGAGATGACCACCCGCAGCGGCCACTACACCGCTCTGCTTGAGACCATGGGCGCCCGCGGGGCCACCAAGCTACACGCCGATGAGCGCGAGCAGCTGCTGGCCGTCGCCGACGCGCTGCTCTTTGGCGACCCCGACAGCGAGCAGGCGCTGGCCCGGGCGCTGGACCTGATCGCGCGCCTGCGCGAGAGCGAGCGCTGGTCGGCGGAGAGCTGCGCCCAGCTGCGCGAGCACCTCTACGGCTGCGGACCGCTCCCCGCGGGGGCCTGAACGCGCCGGCGGCGCGCGTCCGCCCAGCGCCGGATCAGGTGTCCCGCGCGGCTCGTGCGGCGGGCCTTCCGCGGCGTTGCGGCCGGAGTTGCTCCGTCGGCGGAAGCGACGCCGCCCGCCCCCAGAGCACGAGACAATGACGGACACACTCCTGCTCACGCATGGCGAAGCGCAAGCAGGCGCTTGCACGCGCGCCGCTCGTGGTCGTCGTCCAAGGCGGTCATGTCGGGCTTGGTAACTCATGCGCTCGGATTGGTGTGCGAAGCGGGCGTGTGGAGGTGGAGTTGGCTTGGCCGGCGATTGCGATGTGTGTGAGGAGCCCGCAGCGACCGATTGGCAGCCGCGACCGCGCCGGGTAGCCGACGGTCCGCTCACTGGATCCTGGCGGCTTCTGGCGTCGCCTCTGAGAGGCCACTGCGCCTCCGCCCTCCTCGCACGGGTTACGCTGTGCCATGCGGCGTAGCGCGTGCTTGCTCCTCGGGTTCGTCCTGCTCAGCGTGAGCCCGGCAGGTGCTCGCGCTCCCGATTCCGGGATCGGCGGCCGGATCGTCGCCGGACCGATCTGCCCGGTGGAATCGGTGCCTCCAGTGCCGGGCTGCGCTCCCAGGCCGCTGCGCGCGACTTTGCGCATTCGCCGTGTCGGGAGCCATGGTCCCTCTGCGAGCGTGCGCTCCGCAGCCGACGGGCGCTTCCGCGTGCGTCTCTACCCCGGGACCTTCGTCGTACAGGCGTTGGCGCACGCGGGAGCCGCGTTGCCGCGCCCGCCTGCGGCAAGCCGCGTTCAGGTCCACGCCGGGCGCTACACGTTCGTCACGATCACCTACGACACGGGCATCCGTTAGCGACACAACATTCTCACTTGGAGACGGCGCGACGGCTGGCTGCCACGCGAACGCGTAGTTGTAAGCCACTTGGCTTGAGTGGCGCAAACTCGCCGAACTCCGGTCACCGCGCCCGGCACATTAGAGGTCCGTCGCCTCCACAAGGGCCGTTTCGACTGCAGCGATCGACGCCGACGGTGTGGGCCGGTCACGCGTGTTGACGGGGCCGCTGGGCAGCGAGGTGGAAAGGCTGTCTCGCGGGAGTACGATCCTGGCTGTGCAGCGATCGAACGAGCTGGCTGTGCTCTCGCGCGAGCACCACTTGGCGCTTGAGCTGGCCCTTCGCTTGCAGCGCGCGACCGATGTCGATGCAGAGACCGTCAGGCAGGCGACGCTCGACTTCTGGCGCGAGGAGGGCCGCGGGCACTTCCGCCTCGAAGAGGAGCTGCTGCTGCCTGCCTTCGCGCGTCACGCCGGGGCTGACGATGCGGATGTTGTGCGCGTTCTCGTCGAGCATGTGGACATTCGACGCCGGATCGGCGATCTCGAGACTGGTCCGCTCGTTGACTGTGCGGCGCTCAACGCTCTCGGCGAGCAGTTGAGGGATCACGTTCGCTATGAGGAGCGCACGTTGTTCGGGCGAATCGAGGCGGCGCTGGACCCCGAGGAGCTCGGTGCGGTTGGCATCGCCCTGGACGTGGCGGGCGAGGCCCACCGGCCGCCGCGTGCCTGAGCCGGTCAGCCCGCGCCGAGGCGCCGGCTGTCTTTAGCCAGCACGTCAGGGCGCGCGCTTGCAGCTCGTCCGAAGCGGCGGCGGCGGCACCGGACGGGTACTCTCGCGTTTCGGAAGTCCGGGAGCGTGTCGAGCGCCAGCAGCGCGGTCGCGACGGTTGCACTGGGAGTGTGGCGTTCGCTGCCGTGAATGGGCGTCAGCGAGCGTAATCGGACCGGATGTCGCATTCCAGCGGGCGCCTTGAGTGCTTCTGGGCCGCCTTGCTGGCACTTGACGTTTGGCGACCGGGGGGCTTGGTTGCCGCGCACTGCTGTGTCGCGCCGCAGTCGCTCATGCGCTGTGCGATCATGCCCGGCGGCGTGGCGAAGTTGCCGCGCTGGAGGCTGAAGCCCAGGTTGCGCGTATCGCGTGGCGCTCTCGCGGCGTCGGGGCGGTCAGGCTGTCGAGAGGTGCTGGCGCCGAAGTGTGCTGGCGTGACCGTCATGCGAACGAGAGACTGGAGTTGGTGCGTTGTCAGGCGATGCAATCGCGGTCGAGTCGGTCGAGCCG
>DASRKZ010000117.1:0-21121 GCA_035648675.1 Solirubrobacteraceae bacterium | reverse complement strand
CGGCGGGTGGTGCGTGGGTCGGCGTGGCGGGCGGCGTCTTGGACGTCGCGTAGGGACGCGCCTTCGTCGAGTGAGAGTGTCACGAATGCGTGGCGTAGCGCGTGGGGGTGGAGGTGGGGGAGACCGATCTGCTCGCCGAGTCGCTTGATCAGCTTCCCTGCGTGCTGGCGCGTGAGGCGGGCGCCGGTGGAGGTGATGAGCAGCGGCCCGTGTGTGCGTCCGGCGACGGCTTGCTTGATGGCGTGCGCGACGGCGGCGTTCAATGGTGCGACGGCGGCCTTGGTGGCTTGGCCCTTGCCCTTGATGTGCAGCACGCGGTGGCGTCCTTGCTCGCCGAGGTCCTCGATGTCGGCGCCGACGGCCTCTGAGATGCGCAGGCCGAGCTCGATCAGGAGCAGTACGAGGAGGGTTTCTCTGGGGCCCTCGGCTCTCGCGGCGGCGATCAGCCGGCGGGCGCGCTGCTTGCCGAGGCCCGCGGTCGCTGCCTGCTCGGGCACCTTCGGGCGATCCGCGAACTCGAAAGGGTTTCGCTCCAGCAAACCCTCGTAGACGACGCGGCGGTAGAAGTGCGACAGGCACGCGAGACGACGGGCGATGGTCGAGGGTGCCGGCGGCTTGCCGCTCGGGAGTGGCTCGCGCATGTAGGCCTCGACGGTCGCGAGAGTCACGTCGAACGGTTCGACGCCGGCGTGGCGGAGCCAGACGAACCAGTCAGCGAGATCAAGGGCGTAGGCCTTCTGGGTCTCCTCACGGTTGTCATAACGCCTAAGGAACGCGGCGGCGAGCTCACCGGGGAGCTCGGCATACTCAAGCGGCTGCTCGCCGCGGGCGACCTCCAGGAGGCTTTGGGCGAGCGCACGGCGAGCGGAGCGGCGTTCACCGGGGCGAGCGACCTCGAGCGGCAGCAGATCGGCGTGTTCGGTACTCATCCGAACACGCTTTCGACCAGCGTTCGACGGGCTCCTTCACGTGGTCCGTAACTCCCGTTACGGACCAAAAAGCGGGAATCCGGGGGGGCCCCTTCGCCCCAATTTGTGCGGCGTCTCACTCATATGAGGCAGGATTCTCACCAATGTGAGACAGCTTCATCTCATCGATACGAGACAGCGCAGACGTAGCCAAACGGATGAGATCGCCAGTCTCACTCGCCGTTCGTCCTGGGAGTTCCTCTAGCGCGGCTGGCTGAGCAGCGTCTTCGCCGATCCGCTCACCACGACGCTCGAACGCGACACCCTGGTCATGCACGCTTACCGCGCGAAGCACGTGCGCTGCGGTGAACCCGACGATGCCCGTTCGCAGACTTGAACTGGATGCAGCATCGAGACTCCCGTCAGGACGGGGCAGCCCGGTGTTGGGTGGTGGCCGTGTGCGGAGGTGGCGAACTGACGAGGTGAGCGGTCGAGCGGTTCGGCTATGAGCGCGGCGCGCCCGTCGGCGTCGCTAGGCGGAGGTCGAGCGGGTCACCCGGCTCAGGTCACCTCGGCGGCGACAGCCTCGGCGTAGGCGGCGGCAAGGCGCTCGGTGGCGCGTGGGCGGTCGTCCGGCGGGGACAGTGCGCCGAGGTGCTCGGCGCGCAGCTCGTCCATGAAATCTGCCCACAGCTCGGGGCCGCCGTCGGCCAGCAGCTCTGCCCGCACGCGGAGCGTGGCCGTCGTTGGCCGGTGGCGGAGCCCCCAGGATCCGAGCGCTGCCATCACTGGCACGAGCTCGATGGCCGCCTCGGTGAGGCTGTAGGTCGCCCGCCGGCCGCGGCCGACGTCCTCTCGGGTGAGCAGGCCGCCGGCGACGAGGCGCCGCAGCCGGTCCGCCAGGATGTTTGAGGCAATTCCCTCCTCCGAGCGCTTCTGCAGCTCGCGGAAGTGGCGGCGGTTGCCGAACATCACGTCGCGCAGGACGAGGAGCGACCAGCGGTCGCCGACCACCTCGATCGTCGCGTTGATCGGACACCCGGAGCGCGGTTCGCCCGCAGGGGGCATAGCCATGTCCTCCATGGTACTTGCAGGCTGCAACTACTCTGATATGGTTCCGCCCGCGCACCGCTGCTTGCAAATCACAATCACTTTGGAGGAGAGTAATGGCCGACACCACCTGCCACATGTCGATCTCCCTCGACGGCTTCGTCGCCGGGCCGGATCAAAGCCGCGAAGACCCGCTCGGCAAGCGGGGCCGTGAGCTTCACGGCTGGCACCTTGGTGACGAGCGCGCGAACGAGGCGGACGCCACCGCCGAACGCCGTTTGCTGCGCCCCCGCGGCGCCTACGTCATGGGCCGCAACATGTTTGGCCCGATCCGCGGCGAGTGGGACGAGGAGTGGTCGGGCTGGTGGGGGCCCGAGCCGCCCTACCACGCGCCCGTGTTCGTCCTAACCCATCACACTCACGCACCGATCGAGATGGAGGGCGGGACGACGTTTCACTTCGTCACCGATGGCTTCGACGCCGCCTACGCCCAGGCCCGCGAGACTGCCGGCGCAGACGGCATCGACATCGCGGGCGGCGCCTCGACCGTCCGCCAAGCGCTGCAGGCGGGCGTCATCGACGAGCTCTGGCTCGACATCGCCCCCGTTCTACTCGGGTCCGGGGAGGGGATATTCAACGGCGTCGCCGAATTCGATTTCGAGCCCGCCGAGATCCTCCATTCCCCACTGGCGACGCACATCTGCTACCGCCGGGCGGGATGAGATGGATATACGCAACCGTGCAAGCACCTGCGCAGTAGCGGGACAGGTCTTGAACCTGCGACCCCTCAGCGCGAAGCCGCGCCGAAGGAGCCAGATCTCAACCGGCGCCCACCCAAAAGGGGGGTGCATTTTCGACCGGCGCAAAGGGTGCGAATTCAAACGGCCTTGACGACTGGCGTCACTTCTGTCTCACATCGGTGAGACGCCGCAATTTGTAAGACGACACCCGAGTAAAATGGGAACTCCGGGAGCGCTACCATGACGAGCATGGAGCTCGGCGGCGAGGCGCAATTCCAGGCCAAGATTCGCGATGATTGGGCCTACACGTCCGAGCACCGGAGTCTGCTCGCTCGAGCCCGTGAGGATTCAGCACGCGAGCGAGTACGTGAGCTGAGCGAGGACGAGCTCCGCGATCTGGCCGACATCGAGCAGGAGTGATCGACGCTCTTTGTCCTGTGTGAGGAGATAACCGCCCAGGACGCCGCCATGTTGCCGCTCGCGCTAGGTGCGAATATGAGGCGTAGTTGCGAACGCTCGCAAACGCGGCCCGCAGAGTTCGCGCGCCGGTCGAGCCGCGAAAGCCAGTGTAGCTGCTAGGATCGGCGTATGACGCTACAGTCGCAGACCTATGAGGTTGGAGTGCGTGAGCTTCACGATCGGCTGAGCGAGCATCTGGAGCACGTTCATGGCGGCGCTGAGGTGGTCGTGACGCGCCGCGGCCAGCCGATCGCCCGGCTGTCTGCCGTCGGTGCTGCCGATCCGCTCGATGATTTGGTCAGGCGCGGCCTTGTGACGCCGCCGACCGGGCAGCGCAGCGCGCGTCCGGCGAAGGTCAAAGCCAGCGGGTCGGTGTCAGAGCTAGTCGCAGAGCAACGCCGCTGATCCTCTACTTCGACACCTCGGCACTCGTCAAGCTCATCGTCGCCGAGGAAGGCTCGAGCGTTGCCGACGAACTGTGGACGAGCTCGAACCCCGCCGCGTCGAGCATCCTCTCCTACCCCGAGGGCCGCGCGGCTCTTGGCGCGGCACGCCGCGCTGGACGCCTCACCCCGGCCGCCCACAAGAGCGCGCTGGCCGAGTTCGAGTCGATCCAGGGGAAACTCTCGCGGATAGCCGTGGACGCGCAACTCGCACGCGACGCCGGGGATCTCGCCGAACGGTTCGTCCTGCGCGGCTACGACGCTGTTCATCTGGCGAGCGCCCTTTCAGCCGGCGGACCGGTCACGCTCGTCACTTGGGATGCCGACATGCGAAGCGCGGCCGAACAAAACGGCTGCGCGATCGCACCGATCAACTGACCAAAGATGATCGCCGAAACCCCGCTTGCCCTTTACGCCCAAGTCTTACGGCCCGCGACTACCGCTCCCAACTACGCCTCATATTCGCAACCAGCGCGAGCGGCAACACGCCAACGTGCTCGGCGTCCGCGCTCTCATCGCTTGAGGACCACCGACCCCAGGCTCGGTGCCATTCTGGTGTCGTTAAGCGGTTTCATCTCCGTGTCGTATCGGTTTCATTTCGATGTCGTCTTACAACACCAGGCAGACAGGCAGACAGACCAATTCTGAGACTAGTTTACATAACATTCATTATCGAGCATTGAAAATCGGCGCCGACCAGAACTCTCGCTCTCGGCGCCGATGAGCGCTCTTCAAGGCGGCGATGAGGCGGACGGCTGGTAGACAGTGCGGATCTTCACCGCTTGCCGGCTGAGGACGCGTTCAGTGCCACGGCGGCGCGAATGAGCGCCTTCAACGCCTTTTCATCAATCTTCTCGCCCTCATGGAAATCGATGGCACGCCTTGTGTTGCCTTCGAGGCTGGAGTTGAAGAGGTCTGAAGGGTCCTCCAACGAGGCGCCCTTGGCGAAGGTCATCTTCACGACATTCTTGTACGTCTCACCGGTGCAGATCATTCCGGCGTGCGACCACACCGGAACCCCCCTCCATTTCCAGTCCTCGACCACTTCGGGGTCGGCCTGCTTGATGATAATTCGGACCCGAGCGAGCGTCTCGCCCCGCCAATCACTCAGCTCCTCGATTCTCGCATCTATCAGCCGAGAGGGAGAATCTCCTCCCTCTCCTTCCTTCGAGCCGCTCTTCCTCTTCTCCATGGTCGTTGTCGCTTTCCTCATGGTTGTCGTCGCTCGCCCGTCACTTGAGTATCCTCGCCGACCGCCTTGATTGCATCGCGAATCGTGTCGGGATCGGCCGCCAAGCTTCTACGCTGGCATCGTGACGCCTGAGGAGCTCGCCAACCTCGCGCACCTGCGCCGCGCCCGCGATCTGATGGACCGCGAGTACGCGCGCCCGCTCGACGTCGGCGCGCTCGCCCGCGCTGCGCTGATGTCGACCGCACACTTCTCGCGGCAGTTCCGCGCGACGTACGGGGAGACGCCCTACGCCTACCTGATGACGCGGCGAATCGAGCGGGCGAAGGCGCTGCTGCGCCTCGGCGACCTGTCGGTCACCGAGGTCTGCCTGGCGGTCGGGTGTTCGTCGCTCGGCTCGTTCAGCGCACGCTTCACCCAGCTGGTGGGCGAGACGCCGACGGCCTACCGGGCCCGTGACCACGGCGCGCTCGCCAGCGTGCCGGGCTGCATCGCCAGGGACCTCACCCGCCCGACCGGCAAGCCGGCCAGCAAGCCGAGCAGGATCGGAGAAACGCGCGGAGCGCTGTCTCCCTAGTGTTACGGGCATGGATCTCACTCTTTCCCAATGCTTCGTCATCGTCCATGACCCCGACCTCGCACTGGCCTTCTACCGCGACACGCTCGGCCTCGAACTGCGCAACGACGTCGCCCGCGAAGACTTCCGCTGGATCACCGTCGGCGCCGCCTCCCAGCCCGGCGTCGCGATCGTCCTCACGAACTACCTAAACGGCAGCCCCGCCGACGGCGACGCGGTCGCCGCCCTTCTCGCCAAGGGCGCCCTGAACGGCGTCCATTTCCACACCGACGACCTCCACGCCACCTTCGAGAAGCTGCGCACGTCGGGCACCGAGATCGTGCAGGAGCCGACCGACCAGCCGTGGGGCACGCGGGACTGTGCCGTGCGTGACCCGTCCGGCAATCTGGTGCGCATCGACCAGCCACCCGCCGCATAGTCGTGACACGGCTGACGAAGACACACCGCTAGGCGGGCTGTGGCCGGGCTCGTCCTTGCGGCGGGGCCGCATCATCTTGGCGTCGAGCGCGGCGAGGTCTTCCTCGAATTGTTTCCCGCGGTGCGCGTCTCTGGCGCGAGCTTGACCCGCCGAGACCGCCGACGTTATAGGCTGTGAATCCAGCTGTGGATCCGCGGCGGGCAGCACACGAGCGACGGGGTTGAGATGCCGAGATGGACGGTCGGGACTGGCGGGAGCATGGCGGTCGGCTTGCAGGCGCGGCGCCGGCAATCGCTGCTCGGCGTGCTCCTGCTTGGCGTGGCGCTCGTGGGCCTGGGAACCTGGTCCTCGTTCGCGCGCGCGGACGGCGGGCCGGGCTCGGTGCTGGCGTGGGGTTACAACGGGTACGGGGAGCTCGGCAACGGCACGATCACCAGCTCGAATGTGCCGGTGGCGGTGTCGGCTGGAGCGATTCCGCCGGGCACGACGATCACCCAGATCGCCGCCGGACGAGACCATAGCCTGGCGCTCAGCTCGAGCGGGCAACTATACGCTTGGGGCGACAACGAAGACGGGGAGCTCGGCAATGGCACCGAAACCGCCTCGAGTGTGCCGGTGGCGGTGTCAGCCCCGCCGGGCACGACGTTTGTCCAGATCGCCGCCGAGGATGATGGGAGCCTGGCGCTCAGCTCGACCGGGCAGGTCTATGCCTGGGGCTATAACGGCCAGGGAGAGCTCGGCGACGGCTCGACCACGAACTCGGACACGCCGGTGGCGGTGTCGGCTGGCGCAATCCCCGGGGGCACGACGATCACCCAGATCGCCGGCGGCGGTAGCCACAGCCTGGCGCTCAGCTCGACCGGACAGCTCTACACCTGGGGCTTGAACGAATACGGGCAGCTCGGCGACAGCACGATCACGAACTCGAGCGTGCCGGTGGCGGTGTCGGCTGGCGCGATCCCCGCGGGCGCGACGATCACCCAGATCGCTGCAGGCGCCTTGCACAGTCTGGCGCTCAGCTCGACCGGACAGCTCTACACCTGGGGCCTCAACGTCTACGGGCAGCTCGGCGACGGCACGACCACCAACTCGGACGTGCCGGTGGCGGTGTCGGCTGGCGCGATCCCGGCGGGCGCGACGATCACCCAGATCGCCGGTGGCGAATACCATAGCCTGGCGCTCAGCTCGACCGGCCAGCTCTACGCCTGGGGCAAAAACGCCAACGGGGAGCTCGGGGACGGCACAAACAGCAACTCGAGCGTGCCGGTGGCGACGAGCCTGCCGGCTGGGACCACGATCGACGCGCTCGCGCGCGGCTCGTTCGCCGAGCACGCGCTGGCAATCATCGGCGATCTGTCGATCACGACGAGCGCGCTGGCCGCCGCCACCGTAGGCAGCCCGTATACGACCCCGCTCGCCGGCACTGGGGGGATGCAGCCATATACGTGGTCAGCTGCCGGCTTGGCGCCGGGGCTCTCGCTGAATCCCTCGAGCGGCGCGATCAGCGGCACGCCGACGCTCTCCGGCAGCTACAGCGTCGCGGTGACGCTGACCGACTCGGACGGGCTGAGGACCAGTAAAGCCCTGACGCTCAACGTCGCCGCGGCTACCGGAGTGCCAGGGACTCCTATGGGCACGCCGGTGGGCACGTCGCCTTTTCCGGTGGTCACCACGCCCGGGATCGCCTCGACCCCGAAGGCGGTCGAAGAACTACTGCTCGGTTGCAGCAGCAGCGCGTTGGTCCTCAACGACGTCTACATCCAGGGCGCCCACGTCGCGATCAGGGGCAGCGCCGCGAAGAGCCTCGTCGGCAAGAAGGTGAAGATCCTGTTCAACGAAGGCAAGCAGGTCGCGACCGCCACCGTCGGGGCAAACGGGCAGTACTCCACCACCGCGCCGCTGCCGCCCGCGAAGATCCGCGACAGCCTCAGTACGCGCTACACCGCCGAGGTAGGCAAGCTGCGCTCGCTGCACCTGAAGCTCGTCAGGCGTCTCTTGCTGGAACCGCCGAAGGCGTCTCCTACGACGGTGACGCTCACCGGCCAGGTGACGCTCCCGCTGACGAAGCCGGTCGCGCCGGTCCTCGTCGAAGAGCAGCTCGAATGCGGCAAGACGACGATCGCAAAGACCTTCACGCCGCCATCCAACGGTCGCTTCAATATCACGCTCACCGTCCCGTCCAACGCCAAAGCGGGGATCTTCAGGCTCAAAAGCAAGGTCGCCGCGAACAAGCACTCCACCAAGCACGGCTTCACGACCTTCAGCCTGCCGCTGCCGGTGGCGCTCGGGTAAGCGGGCGGTCAGCCAGCATCCTGTACAGGGTGCTCCCCACGTTGGAGGCAGCCGGCAAGGTCGCCAAGCAGGGTCGCGGCTACCATCGCAAGGCGGCCACGCCCGCCGCGGCGTAAGCCTCGAGCTGTCGATGGCGCAACTTGGTGAGACCCGCCAAATCACGCAGGCGGCGGACTGTGCCGGCGACGGTACCGCACCGCGACAACGATGTAGATGGTGACGGCGACGAGGAAGACGACAAGGGCGGTGGTTCCCGACCACCAGATCTTGGCCACCGCGACTGCAGGCGTGATGAGCACGAACGCGACAGCTGCCCTGGTCAATACTCCCTTGACGCTCGTCTGCGCAAACGTCTCGCCGAACGCCATACGCTGAACTCTATCCCCGATCGTGGAGGAGCCGCGGCCGCTCGCGTACGATCTCGCGTGACGCCCGCGATCTCGCCGACTGGTTGGAATCGTCGTCATCAACCACCTCGAAGCTCCGACTCCAGGCGCATGTGCCGACCTCACACGACCTCACAGGCCTGTGAGCGCATCTCGAGGATTACGTCGACCCATTCACCTCCTCCGCCGTCTCTGCGAGGTCGGTGTAGGGCGTCGACCACCACTCGATCGGAACCAGTGCGCGAGCGAGCGCCCGCGTATCGATCTCTAGTTCCGCGGCTCGGCGGATGATGATGATCACGGTCGTGCGGATCGTGCGGTCGCGGTCAACCGCGGATTGGCCCTCGACGACGGCGCGGCGCGTGGCGCTCAGTCGCCTGGCGCGCGCGGCCGAGTCCTCGAGCTCGTCCAGTTCGGCGTCTTCGGGGTCGTCGATCATGTAGTGGAGCAACTGCACGCGCCCGTAGAGCTCCACGTGACGCTCGATCAACGCGGTATATGGACGTGCGCCCAGCATCACCGGTCCCCAAGCTGCCAGCGACTCGCGACCGTCGTCGAGCAGGCGTTCGACCAGTCGTGCAAGCTCGTGTCGCCACTCGCTGTTCGGCATATGCTCCTCGACGAGCGTCGTCACGCGTTCGGTGCCGGCAGGGCTGCAGATGAAGTTGCGTACATCGACGGTGCGCCTACCGGCGGTGTCGCCTTCCACCTCGAGCAGCTCGCCGAGGCCAACCCAAGTGAAGCGTGCGATCGAGGCAAGCTCCAGCAGCGCGTTCTGCGCGAACACGCGCCAGCGGGCGCTTTCCCGGCGCTCGACCACCTCGTTGATCACCGCGACAGTGATCAGCACAACCACCAGGCTGGCGAGGATCGACGACGTCATCTCGTGGTGATCCCAGAAGCTCGTCTCGAAGTCGGATACGACCAAGCCCACCAGCACGAGCAGGCCTGTCGCGGCCGCGACGCGCAACCCCCAACGCTCTGCAAATACCCCGGTCACAGTTGGTCGATCACGATAGCGACCGGCGGGCGAATCGCTCGCATCGGACCGCGTAACCTCTTCTGAGACGACCATGCGTCCGATCGACGGCATCCACCACATCAGCCTGATCACCGGCGACGCCCGCCGCAATGTCGACTTCTACGCGCGCGTGCTCGGCCTGCGACTGGTCAAGAAGACGGTCAACCAGGACGACCCGAGCGTCTACCACCTGTTCTACTCCGACGAGCACGGCTCTCCCGGCGCCGACATCACGTTCTTCGAGTACCCCGGTGCACGACCCGGCCGCGCCGGCGCCGGGATGATCTCGTCAATCGCCCATCGCGTCGGCAGCGAGGCGGCGCTGGAGTTCTGGAGCGAGCGCCTCTCGAGTGAGGAGGTCGAGGTCGCGCGTGAGCCGAGCCGGCTGCGGTTCGCCGACCCGGAGGGCATGAGCCACGAGCTAGTCGTCGTCGAGACCGACGACGAGCCGCTGACCGCACGCTCGACTGGGGTCCCGACTGAGTTTGCGCTACAGGGCTTCGACGCGGTCCATGCCCTCGTCGCCGACCCGACCCGCAGCGAGGCATTGCTGCGCGACGCGCTCAGCTTCACCGAGCTGACCGAGCACGATTGGGAGGCCCGCGGTGAGCACCGCGGCGGACGGATCGTCTTCGAGCAGAGCAACGAGCGCGGCATTCCCGGCGCGGGCACCGTGCACCACATCGCCTGGTCGGTCGACCGCGACGAGCAGGAGCAGTGGCGTGAGCGCCTGATCGAGGGAGGCCTCCACCCCACGCCGATCATCGATCGCTTCTACTTCGAGTCGGTCTACTTCCGCGAGCCCGGCGGCATCCTCTACGAGCTCGCCACCCGTGACGGCGCCGGCTTCGCCGTCGACGAGCCACCTGAGACGCTCGGTGAGAAGCTCGCCCTGCCGCCGCGGTTCGAGCCGCTGCGCGAGCAGATCGATCCGCGCCTCACCCCGCTGCCTGACACCCGTCAATGGCGAGCAGCGCCGGTAT
This sequence comes from Solirubrobacteraceae bacterium, assembly GCA_035648675.1. Taxonomy (GTDB): domain Bacteria; phylum Actinomycetota; class Thermoleophilia; order Solirubrobacterales; family Solirubrobacteraceae; genus Palsa-744. The sequence continues at coordinate 10,655 of DASRKZ010000117.1, read as the reverse complement.
GAGCCTCAGAACAGGTGGATGTGCCCCACCGACATTGTGAAGCCGTGCCCGACTGAGTTTGTGCAGCGGATCGAGGCGGGGTGTACCGCGCAGGTGATGCCGTAGCGACGCCAGGTGCTGCCGGCCGGCAGCTTCACGGCCGGCGTGTTGACGATCAGGTCATCCTGGCTCTCGTTCACCAGCCTCGCGCGCCCGGCACGACCCTGGCCGAGCTGCACGACGGGATCTCCGATCTTGCTCGGCGCTCGGGGAATACCAGGCGCCGAGCACTGCAGGCCTGGCCAGAGACCATTCAATGGCGCCTGGGTGCCGGCATCGATCTGTGTTCCAAAGACTTCGGTGATTCCGCATCCAACTTCGTTGTTTGGCGCGTTCCAGTTCGCCACGTGCGAGCTGGCAACGGCTGAGGTCGGCCACGCCACGAGTGCAAGCAACGCCGCGACATTGGCTGTTCGGGCCGATCCTCTCATCCGGGCTCTCCAGTGCTGGTTTGTGGGCCTCGAAAAACATGGTACGCATAGAGTCGTGTCGGTGAGCACCCCCGCCTCCACCTCCATCCTGCCCGCAGCTTCCGCGGAGGAGATACAGCTCCAGGGGCTGACGAAGTCCTTCCGCGGCGCTCAGGGTGTGCGCGGCATCGACATGTCGATCGCGCTCGGCCAGACGGTCGCTCTGCTCGGGCCCAACGGCGCGGGTAAGTCGACCACGATCGACATGCTGCTCGGCCTGCTCGAGCCCGACGTGGGCACGGTGTCGGTGTTCGGCCGCTCACCGAGCGAGGCGGTCGCGCAGGGCGCGGTCGGGGCGATGCTGCAGACGGGCGCTTTGATCGTTCGCCGCCCTGGGAATCCTGCTCGGGCACATGCTCACGCCCGACTCGATCGGGCCCGCGATGGGCGGCGGCATCTCGTTACTGGCGCTGCTCGGAGGCACTTGGTTCCCGATCCCCAGCCACGGCTTACTGCACGACATCGCCCAATTCCTGCCGTCCTACTGGTTGGTGCAGGCCAGCCACATCGCGGTCGGCGGGCACGCCTGGGCGGCGAAAGGCTGGATCGTGATGATCGCGTGGACGGTCATCCTGAGCGTGCTCGCCGCGCGTGCATACCGGCGCGACACCGGGCGCGTCTAAGAGCTCCCGCCGCCGGCTCAGCGAGGGCAGGCGAAACTTCCCTCACCGCCCTTCAGCCAACGACAGCAGGAGCCGGAGTACCGCCGCGCGGCTCACCGATCGGCGAGGTGAGGCGCGCCGCGAGCGGGAGCCCGAGCAGCGATACGGCGCCCATTGCCAGGAACGCGGCGAGCGGGTGATGAACCAGGATCTGCACCAGCAGCGCCACCACGAGGCCACCGAGGTTGCCCGCCAGCCAGACGATCGCGCCGGCGGTGCCCGCGGCGGACCCGGCGAGCTGCTCGGCGGCTGTGAGGATGATCGGTAGCGCCGGCAGCAGGACCACGCCCATCGCCACGATCGCCAGCGCGCGCACCCCGAGCCAGGGCGCGAGGCCGAGGGCGACACATCCGAAGCAGCCGACGAGCACCGCGCCGCGCATAAAGCCGCGCTCGGCGTGCCGGCGCGCGACGAGCGGCGGGAGCACCGCACAGGCGACGGTGCCGGCGAGCACCATCCCGACCAGCAGCCCGCCCGCGGCCGTTTCCGAGACACCGGCGGGCGCCAACAGTGTCTGCAGCCAGGTGGCGAGCGCCACGAAGATACCGAAGCCGACGAACACCAGGCCGCACAGGGTGCGCATCGGTGGCAGCGCCCACAGCGCTCGCGCGGCGCTCCCCTCGATCGCCGCATGCTCCTCGCTCGCATGTCCGGGGCGGCGCAGCACGATAACCAGAGCCGCCGCCGGGATCACCGCAAGGACCGCCTCGACCACCAGCAGGCGCTCGAGCTGGCCGTGGGCTCCCAGCGTCGGGCCCAGTACCAGCGCCAGCAGGATCCCGACGAAGGTGCCCGCCGAGCCCACGGCGATGCCCGTCGCGCGCTGATCGGCGGGCAGATACTCGCCCGCGAGCTTACTGACCGCGCTGAGGACGACCGGCTGCGCGACCGCGACTATGACCTGGCCCGCCATCGCCCAGGCGAACGTCTCGCCACCGAGGCGCACAAATCCGCCAAGCGCGACCAGCGCTCCACCGGTCGCCAGCGCCGGGCGAAACCAGCGATCGAGCAGGATCCCCGCCGGGATCGCGAGCACCACATACAACAGCGGAAAGATCTCCGCGAGCCATCCCACCGCGCCGACGGACACCCCGTAGCGCCTGGCCGTTTCGGTGGTGATCGCCGCGTATGTGAGCCACAGCAACTGAGTCGCCGCGCACACCAGGCTGTAGGCGATGATCACTCGCCAGCCGCTTACCTGCCTGGAGTTGTCGTCCCGCCGAGTCATCCGTCCGCTCGCTCTGTGCCTGGCCGCGGCGCGAAAGCCTATTGCAGGCGTGACTAGAAGCGGTGGTCGGCGACCGATCGGAGATCGGCCAGCGGGCCGTCCGATTGCGTGCTCTCACCGATCACGGTCAGAGCAGGGACCATCTCGCTGGTGACGAGACCGTGCTCGGCGGTCAACTCGTCGACGATCTCAAACGAACGTGCCGTGCGCTCGGGGGTGTCGACGGCGATCGTTACGACCGGAACGTTGCGGCGGAGTTGCAGGAACTTGTCGCCGTGCGGCGCGTGGTCGCCGTGAAAGCCCCAGATCCCGCGCAGGCTCGTGGCGCCGGTCGCGTGAGCTGCGCGCAGCCGCCTGATGATCTCCAAATGTAGGGGGCGCCCCTCGTGGATAGCGCTCTGAGAGCTGTAGATCATCAGCTTCTGCCACAGCGCGCGACCGTGCTCGTCGGTCGCGGGCAGGGCGTGGGGAGTGGCGAGCAGCTGTCCGTCACGCTTACACACGCGCACGCGCTCGAGGGTCAGCAACGGCTCTCCGAGCATCTCACCGAGCTCGGGGAGGAGCCGCGCGATGCGCTCACCGGAGCCGACGGCGATGATCATCATCGGGACGTCCGCGTTGCGGGCGAAGAACCGGGCGCGGGCACGGTGCCCACGGCGCGTACCGTCGACGCCGAGCAGGACGGTCGCCCCGGCGATGCCGCGCCGGTGAAACAGGTCGCAGATGGCCACGAAGGCCGGCGTCCCCCGGACACGCTCCTGGCGTCCGATATATACGGTGAGCTTCGTGGCCTCCCCCAGGTGCTCGGACAGCTTCACCAAGCCGATCCCGTCGGAGAGCAGCCGCGCCCGCTCGAGCGTGACGAGACCGCGGCGCTTGATCTGCAAGACGCGCTCGAGGATCGACTCGATCCGCTCACGCCGATCGACAGCGACGGAGACCACCGGTAGATCTTCGGAGAGCGAGAGTAGTTGGTCGGTGCGGAAGTGCTGCCGGGGCCCGAAACCCTCGGCACCGCGCAGCAGCACGCTCGTTTCGATGCGGTGCTCTCCGTAGAGGTCGAGCAGCTCGTCGGCGAGCAGGCCGTTGGGGGTGCGGTCGCGCTCGCCGAAGTAGGTGGTCAGCTTGAGCGCATCCTCGTTCATATCTGTGCTCCGATCGCGCGCCCGAGCGCGGCGCCGCCGACGCCGACCGTGAGGCTGAGCAGGATGTTGACCGTCGCGGCGGTGACCTCGCCGTCCTCGGCGAGACGGTGCGTCTCGAGCATCCACGTCGAGAAGGTCGTGTAGGAGCCGAGCGTCGCGGTACCCAAGAGCAGCAGCGCCTGACCTTCGACGGCGAGGCCGGTAAGTAGGCCGAGCAGCAGCGAGCCCGTTATGTTGACCACGAACGTGCCTAGCGGGAACCCGCCGGCACGCGCGCTGATCAGCGTGTCCAGCAGAAACCGTCCGAGCGCGCCGATCCCGCCGAGTAGCGCGACGCCTACCCAGATCCCAATGCTCATGCGATCACCCGCACCCTCCGCACGTGTGCCGTGCCGACCCAGATCGCCAGGTATCCCGCGAGAACGCTCGTCAATGCGTACCCGACGGCAAGCCCGTATCGATCATGGTCGAGCATTTGGAGGATCTCGATCTGCATCGTCGAGAACGTCGTGTAGGCGCCGCAGAAGCCGGTGCCCACCAGCGGACGACGATAGGTCGACAGTGGCAGGCGCTCCTGCAGGCGGGTGGCGAAGTAGGCGAGCGCGAACGAGCCGGTCACGTTGACTGCGAATATCGCCCACGGCCAGTCCGCCGGAGCGCTCGAGAAAGACCGGCTCAACCAAACCCGCAGCAGGCCGCCCGCGGCCCCGCCGATAAAGATCGCCCCCAGCTCGCGTCTGTCTAAGTCCGGCATAGCTCTTGTGGGCACGATGCCTGCGGCTCCTCTCGCGTGGTTAGGTTCGCGAAAGGAGCCATCAGCCCTTTCCAAGTGGGCGGTTCGGAAGGCGCACCTCCCACCAGGGCTCCATCTGGCGCTCACAAGATACCGCAGGTCGCACCACCGAAACCCGCGCGGCCCTGCAAGCCGACGCGCTGGACGTGGTGCGCTACCTCGGCGATCGCTAGATTTGCCCGATGCCCAAGGAAATCCCGATCCGGGGCGAGATGATCAGGCTCGGCCAGCTGCTGAAGCTCGCCGGCGTGATCGACAGCGGCAGCGAGGTCAAGGCGTTCCTCGCCACCGAGTCGGTGCTGGTCAACGATGCGCCCGAGGCACGCCGGGGCCGGCAGCTGCACCCAGGCGACACCGTTCGGTTCGGCTCCCACGACCTCTCCCACGACCTACGTGTGGTCGCGGGGTCCTGACGCGCCGTCCGACCCGCCGACCTTTCCAAAAGGCGATCCTTCTCGTAGACGGCGATAAAACCTCGCCGTAGCGGGTAAAGCGTCCATAGATCCTCGTTGTGCTCCCGCTGCTGTGTCCGCGCGTCGAGCACCGCTCTGGTGGGTAGGGCGAGGACAGAGCCTTTCGGATCGCTCACCGGTTGTGCCCCAAAGAGCAGGTGGCGCCGTACACAGTGTCGAACGGAAGTTTTTATAGGAGTCCGCCCACCCCCCCATCCACCCCCGCGCAGAAAATCATTGACAACGCAACTATCGAGGAATATAATCCCGACTCCAAGCATCGGATTAGAAGGACAGCCATGTCAGACGCCCGCATAACACCCATCACCCCAATCCACTCCCTCGCCGCCGGCGAGCGGACCGAGCACGCCATCGGCGATCGGGAGCCCCGTGCCGCCGAGGTGCCTCGCGCGAAGCCCGAGCGGCTGGACAATCCCGCCCCGGAGACGATCGCCCTGGCGGCCTCGGAGACGTTCATCCCCGAGGCGGTCGATCAGCTGTTGGCGCATTCGCGGCGCTATCCCCTGCTCACGCCCGCTCAGGAGATCGACCTGGCGCAGCGCATCGAGCGCGGCGACCTGCACGCGAAGGAACTGCTCGTCAACTCCAACCTGCGCCTGGTCGCCTCCAACGCGAGGCGCTACCAGAACCAGGGCCTGCCGCTGGCCGACCTCGTCCAGGAGGGCCTGCTCGGCCTGATCAGGGCGAGCGAGAAGTTCGACTGGCGCAAGGGCTTTCGCTTCTCCACCTACGCCACCCTCTGGATCCGTCAGGCGATCCAGCGTGGCCTGGAGAACTCCGGACGCACGATTCGCCTGCCCGTGCACGTCGCCCAGCGGTCGCGCAAGGTCGGACGTGTCGAGCGCGAGCTGTCGGTGCGCCTCGGACGCGAGCCCACAGTCGAGGAGCTGGCGCAGGAGACCGGCCTGGAGATCGAGCAGGTCGAGGAGGTGCGCCATCAACGCGCCGCCCTGGTCAGCCTCGATCAGCAGATCGGCGAAGACGGCGACACCGCGCTCGGCGACCTACTGCCCTCCGACCAGGAGGCGCCCGAGGACACCGCCTGGGACAACGAGCGCGAGCGCATCGTCCACGAGGCGATCGCCCAGCTGCCCGAAACCGAGCGGACCGTGCTGACGCTGCGCTTCGGCACCGGGCGCGAGGAGCCGCAGACGTTGACGGCGATCGGCAAACGGCTCGGGTTCTCCGCGGAGCGGGCCTCGCAGCTCGAGCAGCGTGCCTTGAAGAAGCTCGCCGAGCTGCCGGAGCTGGTGGCGCTGCGCGAGGCCGCGTAGAACGTCAGTCGACGCCCGCCCACCTCGCGCATGCGCAGGGGGCGAACAGCTTGCGCATGATCAGATGTTCGAGACGTTCAGCCCGGTGCCCTGCAGCAACGTGTTGGCCTGGGAGTTCAGGGTCGTGAACTCACCGGTCAGGATCAGCACTCCCAACACGATCATCACGGCGCCGCCGATCCCGATGATCACCGGGAAGTGGCGCTTGACGACCGTAAGCGCTTCGGTCATGCGCTCGAAGGCGAGCGCGATCAGCAGGAACGGAATCGCCAGGCCGGCCGAGTAGAAGGCGAGCAGCAGCGCCCCGTGGGCGGCCGAGTTGGAGACCGCCGCCTGGGTGAGGATCGCACCGAGCGTGATGCTCGTGCACGGGGTCCAGGCGATCGCGAACGCAGCCCCCGCGATCAACGGTCCGCCCCGGCCCGCCAGGCGCAGCAGCGACTCCGAGTGCCACTCGCGGTTGAACAGGCTCACGAACGGCGTCGCCAGAAATATGAGGCCCATTGCGATGATCACTACCCCACCGACCTGCTGCAGGGTCTCGCGGTGCTCGTTCAGCGACGAGCCGAGCGCGGTCGCGCCGAGGCCGAGCAGGATGAAGATCGAGGAGAAGCTCGCGATGAACAGCAGGCTCGGGATCAGCACGCGGCGGGCGCCGGCGTCGTTCATCTCGGCGGGCGACACCCCGATCACGGTCGACAGGTAGCCGGGCACGAGCGGCAGCACGCAGGGTGAGAGGAACGACACCAGACCCGCGGCCAACGCCAGGGGGATGCCCACGCCGGTGGCGGTGTCCGAGGAGGATGCCGCCGCGAGGATCAAGTGGGCGTGGCTCATGGCCGCACGGTCGCGCGGAGCTCGGCCACCGCACGCTCCAATCTGGCGACACGCTGCTCGAGGCCGTCCACCGGGGTCAGCACGACCGGGATGGCGGCTGGGGGCTCGTCTGGGAGATCCTCCCCGAGCAACTGCGTATAGCGGTCCTCCTTCTGCCCCGGGCGGCGCTCCAGGCACGCGGCCAGCCCTCGCTCGATCAGCCGTGCGAGCGCCTCGTGCACCGCGTCCAGGTCAGCGAAGAGGTGCAGGCGCTCCGTCCGCTGCTTCAGCTCGCCGGGCGTCTGCGGACCACGCAGCATCAGCACGCAGACAACCGCCTGCTCGTCCTCGGCCATCGGCAGCGCCTCCGCCAGCAGATGCCGGTACTTCGGCGCGCGGCGACCGCTCGCCAAACGCGTGAAGCCGCGGCGCTCGAGGTGGTGCAGCGCGTCGCGGATCGTCGCGTCGTCGTAGTCCACCACGGGATCGCGGTTGGTCGACTGGTTGCAGGCCAGACGCAGCGCGTTGAGCGTCAGGGGGTACATATCGGGGGTCGTCCGCTGCTTTTCCAACAGGCAACCCAGCACGCGCGTCTCCGACGGGGACAAGTTCATCGCGTTAAGCCTACGACTCCACGGCTAAAGTCAGCGCAGTGAGTAGTCAGCCTTTCGCCCAGGGGCACGGCGGCGGCAACGGCCGCCGGTCCCAGCCACCGGAGCTTCGCCCCGAGGACATTCCCGGCCGGGTGGGTGGGCCTCCGGTTTCCCTGCGACGGATCGCCCGTCTGTTCAGCCCCTACCGGCTGCGCCTCGGGACGCTGCTGTGGCTGATCTTCCTCGGGTCGATCCTCAGCGTCGCCTCGCCGTTCTTGCTGCGCGAAGCGATCAACAAGGGCATCCTGGGACACGACCTGGAACTGCTCACGTGGATGGTCGCCGGGATGATCGCGCTGGCGATCATCAACGGCGTGCTCAGCGTCGCGCAGACCTGGATCTCAAACCAGGTCGGCCAGCGCGTGATGCACGACCTCCGCGCCGCCGTCTATGCCCATCTGCAGCGGATGTCGCTGGCCTTCTTCACCCGCACTCGCTCAGGCGAGGTGCAGGCACGGATCGCGTATGACATCGGCGGGATCGACGATGTGGTGACGAGCACCGCGACCTCGACCGTCTCAACGGTCGCCACGGTCGCGGCGACCGTCACGGCGATGTTCGCGCTGAGCTGGGAGCTGACGCTGTTCTCGCTCTGCCTGCTCCCGTTCTTCGTCTGGCTCACGCGCCGTGTCGGTAATGAGCGCAGGCGTATCCAGTCCGTCCGCCAGGGTCGCCTGGCCGACATGTCGACGCTGGTGGAGGAGTCGCTGTCGGTGTCGGGGATCCTGCTCGGCAAGACGATGGGCCGCTCGCACGAGCTCGTCGACCGCTTCTCCAACGAGTCGAGCGAGCTCGCCGACCTGGAGGTGCGCGCGCGGATGGCGGGCCGCTGGCGGATGGCCTCGGTGCAGATGAGCTTCGCGATCATGCCCGCCGCCGTCTACTGGTTCGCCGGCTACAGCAGCGTCCACGGTAGCAATGTCATCTCGATCGGCACACTCGTCGCGTTCACGACGCTTCAGACCCGTCTGCTGTTCCCGATGCAGCAGCTGCTGTCCGTTGGCCTGGAAGTGCAGACCTCGCTGGCGCTGTTCGCGCGCATCTTCGAGTACCTCGACCTGCCCGTCGACATCGTCGAGCGACCAGGCGCCCGCGCGCTGAGCGGCGTGCGTGGCGACGTGAGCCTCGACGACGTGTGGTTTCGCTACGCGCCGGAGGCGCCCTGGACGCTGGAGGAGGTCGCCGCCGAGATCCCGGCAGGGACACGCACGGCATTGGTCGGAGAGACAGGCTCAGGCAAGACCACGCTCGCGTATCTCGTTGCCCGCTTGTACGAGGCCCAGCGCGGCCATGTGGCGATCGACGGAGTGGACATCCGCGACATGACGCTCGACTCGCTCGCCGCCACCGTCGGGCTGGTCTCGCAGGAGACCTACCTGTTCCACGCCTCGATCCGCGAGAACCTACGCTTCGCCTGCCCCGACGCGAGCGACGGAGAGATCGAAGACGCCGCGCGCGCCGCGCAAATCCACGGGCTGATCGCGTCGCTGCCCGAGGGTTATGACACGCAGGTGGGAGAGCGCGGCTACCGCTTCTCCGGCGGTGAGAAGCAGCGCATCGCGATCGCCCGAACCGTGTTGCGCAACCCGCCGGTGCTCGTCCTCGACGAGGCCACCTCCGCGCTCGACACCGAGACCGAGCGCGCCGTCCAGCTGGCGCTCGACGATCTCTCGCGCGGACGCACGACGATCGCGATCGCCCACCGGCTGTCGACGATCCGCGACGCCGACCAGATCCTCGTGCTCGACGCCGGGCGGATCGTCGAGCGGGGCACCCACGAGGAGCTACTGGAGCTGGGTGGGCGCTACGCGGCGCTACTGAGTGGCGCCGCCGTCGCCGAGGATCGCCCCTCCTCCGGCGCCGGCTCCCCGGCCACACTGGCCTGAGGCAGGCTCACACGGCGCGATCCGCCGCCGCGAGGCTCACGCCGTCGCGTCGATGTTCAGGCGCACGTAGTCGACCATCATCGAAGACTCCCCCACCTCGTCCAGCACGGCGTCCAGGAACGAGTCGCGGAGATCCTCGGGTAGCTGCTGGACGTGCGGGCCGAGGATCACCTTGGCGAGGAACTCGCGCGGCTGCTCGGGGTATTGCGGCGCAGGCTGCAGCCAACACTCCGCGGCGGTGAAGCCGGCCGCCAGCAAACGCTCGCGGGTCGGCTCGGGGGCGGCATAATACCAGATCGCCTGCCAGTCGCGGAAGTGCTCCGCATAGGGCTCGCGCTCCAGCACGGCATCCGCGATGCCTCGCAGGCGGTCGATGTTGCCCTCTCCCCCACATTGGGCCACGAGTTGACCTCCGGGACGCAGCGCCTCACGCAGGCGGCGAAAGAGCGCGTCGTGGTCCAGAACCCAGTGGAAGGTCGCGGTCGAGAGGATCGCGTCCACCGGCTCCTCCAGTTCCAGCTCGAGCAGGTCCATCTGGTGGATCTCGACGCTGCCGCCGAGGCGCAGGCGGGCCTGCCTAACCATCGATGGCGAGGCGTCGACGGCGATCACCTTCCCGCGCGGCAGGCGCTCGAGCAGCGCCTCGGTGACGCGCCCGGAGCCGCAACCGGCATCCACGACCGTCTCGTCTCCACGCAACCGCATCCGGCTCAGCACCGCGCGGCCCAGCGCCTCCTGCGGCGCCGAGATGCGGTCATAACTGGCTCCGTCCCAATCTCGTGCTGACATACGGTCGTACGTTATCACGTATGGACTGGTGGTTGCGGCAGGTTACGGCCCCTCAGGGCGTAACCGCGGCCTCGTCAAGGCCGAGGTCACTGGTTCGAGCCCAGTATCGCCCATCGCCTGAAAGGCCCGTGGACATTGGGGTTCAGGTCTTCTCAAGTGCCGCCAAGGTTCCAATGAGGTTCCGTTTGTGACCTGCGGGCGTGTAAGACGCGCGCCGCGCTTTGTCCGATGAGCAGCGCGGCGAGGTCATCCACCGCTTGCGTGTCATCCGTTGCGGGGACCGGGCGGCCTGGAGATGAAAAACGACGGTCCCTCGATCTTGGCGCAGTGACGATCGCGCAGCAGCGCGTAGCGGCGCAGCGCATCGACGGTGCTCTCATGCAACGCCACCTCGCGTTGCCTGCGACGCTTGGCGCCGCGGATGTCA
>DASRKZ010000116.1:0-8061 GCA_035648675.1 Solirubrobacteraceae bacterium | reverse complement strand
GGTACTACGGTGGGAAGGTACCGATCGCCCTGGGCCCCCCCAACCGCGGCACGCGCGAGCCGCAGCCTCACCCTCGCCACCTGGCACGGAAGCACCATCGACGTCACCGTCACGCTTCGCGCAATCGCCACCGACACACGCGGCCGCCAACCGGTAGGCAACCTCCGCGTCACGTCAACCCAATCGGGCGAACCGCCGCCAGTTGCGGCTAGCCTTGCGAGAAGTCCGAAGCAGGCATCGGCCTGGTGGCGGCTGTTGCACCCTTAACAGATCGCTCGAAGCCGACGAGGCGCCTTCGGGTGCGAAGACGAGATCTCGTCGCAGCAAGCCAGCACGTCAGTCCCTTTCAGACGCTAGAGCGCGACCAGGGGTCGCGGTCGCGGCCCGGCGACACGTGTCGGTGATCGCAACTCCTTGCGCGGCCACGCGGGGGGCGCGGTGACGGTCAGCTCAGCGCGGGTCGCGAGTCGACGCCGGGCGTGCGCGGCGCGATGCTATCGGTCGTCGCGAGCGCCCCGCGTAGCCCTTGCGCTGTAGCTAGCAGGAGCCGCGGCCTGCCGTCGCGGGACTTGCGCGACTGCGTGGGACCAGATATCATCCTTCCCACGTGGAGCGCACTAGTGGGACAGCACGCCTGGACGGCCGCGGGAGGCTTGTTCTTCCCGCCGACTTCCGCGAGCGCCTCGGGCTACGCCCCGGCGACGAGGTTCGCATGACCGTCGAGGGCGACGGCGTCCTCCGCGTCGAGAGCCGCCGCGCCGCCGCGCACGCGCTCATCGGGATAGCTGGCGCCGCCCCTGGCGCGGGGTCCGGCGTCGAGCTTCTACGAGAGGATCGACGCCTACAGCTCGCCGCCGAGGAAGCCGACGCCCGCCGCGGGGCGCGAAAAGTGTCTACCCGCCCGAGTAGCCTGGCACGACGATGACAAGGCGCAGCCCGCGCCTCCACGTCCAGCCGATCCAGTACGAGTCCGTCGCGTGCACCGTGACGCACAACGGGGGCACCCCGATCCCATTCACCACGGTGACGCCCTGCTCGCGCCCGCTCACGGCGCTCGACCTGCTCTACGCCTGGGGCAAGATCCATGGACCGAACCTCAGCGACCCGGCGAGCAAATACAAGCCGCGCCGCCCACTGAAGATCCGCAGGGGTCCGGTCTACGGGGGCTCGCGGCTCGCAAGGCGCGCCGCCGGAGACTGCCAGCGGTCTACCGTCCGAGCAGACGACTCGAAGCCGCGCGAGTCTTCCGGAACGCTGACCCAGTGGTCGGCGAACTCGCCGCCCGCGCCCCTCAGCGCGTAGCCGGCCGAGCCGCCCGCCTTCCCCGTTCAAGTCGGACCAACTCCGGTTCGAGCTATGCGCCCGTCCGCCCAAGAAACCCTTGCGAGCGCGCCTGCGCGCCGGAAAGCCTCAAGCCATGACTGAACTCGAACCCGACATGCCGGACCCGGGGTCACGCCCGGGGGTCCTCAGCGTCCTCGACACATCCGCGGTCCTCGCGCTCCTGCTGGGCGAGCCTGGCGCCGAGACCGTGGCCGACGCGATCGCCGACGGGGCCGCGATCAGCACCGTCACCTACGCCGAGGTCGCGACGGTCTTGATCCGCAACGACCTCGACCTCGGCGCGCTCGTGCAGGTCGCCGCGCAGGTGCGCGTCGAGCTCTTGACCTCCGCCGACGCGAACACGACGGCTGCGCTGATCGTGCAGGGTGAGCCGCTCGGCCTCTCGCTCGGGGATCGCGCGTGCCTTGCGCTCGCGATCCGCCTGAACGCCCGCGTATTGACGGCCGACTCGGCGTGGGCAAAGCTCGACATCAGCGTCGAGGTCATCCTGATCAGGGCGAAGGGGTCGTGATCGCGGCACGTGCCGTCCGCGCAGCCCTCCGCGCGGACGGCACGACCACCTCGAGTGCCGCTCGGCGCGGAGGGTGTCGCGTAAAGGTGTGGGCGTGCTGCTGCCGGGGCTGGTGACGAGTAGAGCGTTCAGGGCGCCCTGGCCGGGGATGGGTCGTGGTGGCGGGATCGGGCGCTTTCGCGCGGTTTTGCCGGCCGCTGGCGCCTCAGGCGCTCTGTAGTTGGTGTTGGTGGAGTTTGAGGAGGTTGTGGGTGGCGGTCAGTAGCCGCCATTCGGATCTGACGGCGGATCTGCCGCGGCGGGAGAATCTGCGGAAGCTGGAGTTCCCCCGGGGCAGATCACCGTGTCCACCGAACAGTGAAGATTCAAAGTGGCGTCTGGTGCGAACCTGAGCGTGTCCACAACCACGCGGCGCGCCTGCACAGCCGTCGATGCGTAGTAATCCACAGCCGCGCTCCGCGCGACACGCCGAGGCGGGGCGGTGCGGCGGTGGGGATGATGGTGTCAGTCCGCGGTTTGTACCGCGGTCGACCCGAAGGAGGCTCTCTGATGAGGCTTTGCTTTCTGACGAATGTGGTCTTTGTGGTGCTGGCCGGCTTCTTGATCGTGGCGTCGATGGCGTTTGGTGTGCCGGTGTTCGCGTGGCTGATGTTCGGCGCGGGCATCGCAGCGCTGGCGCTCGCAGCGCCTGCCATTACGGTCCCTTCGCGTGGGCGTGCCCAGCGCGGCGTGGACGGCATCATCGGCCTGCTCGGAGCGTGGACGATCGTTGCCAGCATGGTGTTCGGCGGAGCAGTCATCACCTGGCTGGGCTTCGCCTCGGGCGCGGCACTAGTCGCGTTGGCACTTGCGGGCCTGACCATTCACGAGCTTTCGACCGAACGGGTGGTGCATTCATTCGAGGTGCGCACCACCGCGCCGGAGCGCGAGCTCACCGGCCTCCAATGACCCAAAGCCACTGACCACCTCCGGGTCAGCCCCGCGGGGCGGTTGCGACCGCTCCCGCGGGGTCACCCCGTTTGTTCACGAGAGGGATCGGAACCGAGATGACCGTTCTGGCCGCGGCGCGGGGGGAGCCACCCGAGGAACTGCTCCTGCGCGACTGGAAGCTGCTCGCGCCCATCGCTACGTGGACGGCGCTGTTCGTGGGTGGCACGTATGTCAGCCGCTGACCGCACCGGTGCGTGGAGTGCCGTGAGGTCTGCTGACGATCGTGGCATTCGCGATCGCGGTGGCGATGCCGTTCGCGCTGAGCGTGAGCGCCTCCTGACATCATCTGCTCCGATGTCACTCCAGCCACCTGCAGTCGCGACAGTCCCAGAACGGGTGTGCGGCTGGGGCGGGGCTGGCGGCGTTACTACGATGCGCGCTCGCGCACGAAGTGCGGACGACGTGCGCACCGCCCTCGAGCACTGGCGGGCGGCGGACGGCGGCGGGCGAGCACAACACGGGATAATCGCGCGGGGCTTGGGCCGCAGCTATGGCGACGCCGCCCAACTCTCCGGCGGCCTCGTGCTCGACACCACGCAGCTCAAGGGTGTCGAGCTTGATCGCGAAGCGGGCCTTGCGACCGCACAGGCCGGGATGAGCATCGGGGAGCTGCTTGGCGAGCTGGTGCCGGCCGGCTGGGTGGTGCCGGTGGTCCCGGGGACCCAGCACGTCACCCTGGCCGGCGCCATCGCCAGCGACATCCACGGCAAGAATCACGGCACCGCCGGAACATTCGGCAGCCACGTCCGCGCAATCGGCCTGCTGACCGCGGCGGGAGAGGAACTCGAGCTGCAGCCCGGCGACGATCGCGGGCTCTTCGACGCTACGGTTGGCGGCATGGGGCTCACTGGCGTGATCCTGTGGGCGCGGTTCGCGCTACGCGCGGTGAGCACGCCACTGTTGGCGGTCGATACCGACCGAGCTACGTCGCTCGAGCACGCGCTGGAGCTGCTGTCCGAGCCCGGCGGTCCGCACCGGGTGGCCTGGCTCGATCTGCTCGGCTCGCGACAGGGTCGGGGTGTCGTCACGCGCGCGGAGCACCTGCCCGCGTCCGCAGCTCCACCAAGCATGTCCAGCACGGCGACGGTGCCGGCGCGAGCTACGGTCCCAGCGGGCTGGCCGGGCGGCCTGTTGCGCCCCAGCTCGGCGCGCGCGTTCAACGAGCTGTGGTTCCGGCGCGCGCCACGACGCCGGCGCGGCGCGGTGCAGGGATTCGGCGCGCACATGTTCCCGCTCGACGTGCTCGACGCCTGGCCACGCCTGTACGGCAGGGCCGGCTTCCTCCAATACCAGCTGGTCGTGCCCGGCGGTCAGGAGCAGACTCTGCGCGCGGTGATCGACCATCTGCGGCGCGAGCGGGTCCCCTGCTTCCTCGCGGTCCTCAAGGACTTCGGGCCGGCCAACCAGGCGCCACTCTCGTTCCCGATCGCAGGCTGGACGCTCGCTCTTGACCTGCCGCGCTCCGCGCCGGACCTCTTCCCGGCGCTCGAACGCTGCGACGCGCTCGTGGCCGAGGCTGGCGGCCGCGTCTACCTGACCAAGGACGCCCGACTGCGTCCCGAGACCGTGCGGGCGATGTATCCGCGCCTGGACGAGTGGCGCGCGGTGCGCGACCGCGCCGATCCCGAGCGCGTCTGGCGTTCGGACCTCGCGCTGCGCACCGGGCTCGTGACCATCTGAGCCACACGACCCGACCTGCGACCGGACCCGTTCACCCGGACCCGCGACTCAGATCGGGGTCCAGATTCCCGAAGATACGTCACGCCGCAATCGTGCGGACGCCGGGAGCGCCCGGTGCTCAGCGAATTCGCCCATTTCGGGCGCTTGTGCTGTTTCCGTGGGTGAGGTGAGCGCTCGAGCGCGCGACGGATGCCCGCCGTTGCCGGCGATTCGGGCTGTCTGGCCGCTCGCAGGGCGTGCGCGGGAACCGGGACGCGTGTAGCTCCGCTCGTCGGGCCGTCAAGGGCGCCGCTGCGCGGCTCGCTGCGCTCGACCCTGACTGGCCGCCTGCGCTGCGCATACAGGCAGCGAAGGTTGCGCGGTCGCGCAACCCCAGGCTGAGCAGGGAGTTCTCCCGTCCGCGCCCTGCGACACAGGCCTCGGAGCTGGCTCCCTGGAACACGACGATGCGCCCGCCTCGCTCGCGCGATCAGCGCCACAGCGCTCCCCTCCGAAGCCCATCTGCTGGCCCCTCGTTGTGTCCACGACCCAGTGAAGAACGCCACTCCCGGCGGTTGAGCGTTTGAGTCAGCGTCCGGGGGTCTCGAGGTACTCGCGAAACGCGTGCGGTTGACCTCGGCGAGCGGGCGGCGCGACTTCGGCCGAGTACCGCTCGCATCACGCCCGTTGCGCTCCGCCCTACCCCGCAGCGCTGACCATGGCCTTGACGTTTTCGGCTGGCGCGTCGTGGGGGATTTCACAGCCAGCACTCATGATCAGGCCGCTCGGCCCAATGTCACGGATCAGGGCGGTGACGTAGCCGTGCACGTCATCCGGGGTTCCGCGGGCGAGCAGCGAGGCCGGCACGTCGCCGAGGAACGCCACATGGTCGCCGAGTTCATTCTTCGCGGCGCGGAGGTCGGTCGACCCGTCGAAGGCGAGCGCGCACGACCGTCGGGGCAGCTCCCGGAACCGGTGAAGGTCGCGGCTCCAGTCGCCGTCGAGGTGAAGCAGGCAGAAGATCCCACCCGCGTGGAGCTCGTTGACCATGTCGACGATGTAGGGGAACACGAACTCGTCCCAGATCCTCGGCGGTACCATCGCGCTCGCGCCGCGGCCGGCGACTATCGAGCAGCAATTCGCGCCACAGATGCCGGTGAGCTCGATCGCACGCTCGACGCACCACGGCAGTGCGCTGTCGAGCGCCGCCTTCACCCTGTCCGGCATGCGGTAGAGGTCGAGGACGAATTCGGCCATCGAGCGGGCGCCGCAGAGCGCCTCGAATGGGATCGTCGCGGCCACTGAGGCGAGCGTCGCGTACCCGCGCTCGTGGTAGCGCCGCGGCGCGTCGTCGAGGTTCTCGGCCATCCATTTGTCGTGGCGCTCGAGCAGTTCCAGGTTGTGGACCTTGGGCATGAAGTACGCGAGGAACGCCTCCCAGCCGTCGCTCAGGATGATCTCGTAGTCCTCGACGGACATGTCGGCGGAGTCCTGCTCCTGCCAAAGGCTGTGAGCGGGCAGCTCGTGCCCCGGGAGATGGACGGGCGACAGCCAGAGGTTGGTGAGATGGCACGGGAGCAGCCCCGAGGCCGTCATACAGGTCGCGTCGACGTCGCCGAGCTCGTCCATGCAGTCAAGTGTGACCTCGATCGCAGTGTCGGCGTCGGTGCAGAAGTGTGAGAACGGCACGTCTTGGGAGATCGGGGCGAAGGCGGCGCCCGCGAACGCAAACGGCACCTTGTCGACCGGCTCGTAACTGAGCGCCCGCTGTACGCGCTCGTCACGCTCCCGCCAGAGCTCAAGCTTGTGCTCGTCACGGCCCTCCTCAACCACCGTCGCGAGCGCTCCCCGCCGGCGGTGCTTCAGCGCCAGATCTGCCAGGTGCTTCCGTTCCGACCCCCGGATCCGCTCGGCGCCACGACGTTTGGCCATGGGGTAACGTCTCAGCCACTGAGTTGCCGGCCTTCGGGACGAATGACCAGGGTGGACAACGATGAGGGATGGCGTCGGTGACATGACGGATTCCGGCACCCGCGCCGCCAGGGCGGGGCGGATGAAGCTGGTCGCCTGCGAAGCGGTCATTGAGGACCTGGGCGGCCTCCGCCCGGAGATCCCCAGGGAGATCGTCGACATGAGCCTGCACGAGCGGCCGGGCAAGCTGCGCGAGCACCTGCAGGACATCATCGATGCGTCGGCGGGCAGCTGGGACACGCTGGCGCTGGCGTACGGCCTGTGCTCCCAGGCGGTCGTCGGGCTGCGCGCCAACGGGTGCCGTCTCGTGATCGCTCGGACAGATGACTGCATCAGCATGTTGCTCGGATCGCACGAGCTGCGCCAGAAGGAGCTTGCGGCGGAACCCGGCACGTACTTCCTGACCAAGGGTTGGCTCAGGACCGGCGCCACCGGGCCGCTGGCGGCCTACACGCGGGTCGCGGCGCGCTGGGGGCCCGAGCGAGCCGAGCGGCTCGTGCGCTCGATGATGCGCCATTACACCCGGATCGTGTTCATCGGGACGGGGACGGACTTCGAGCGCGAGCGCGTCATGGCGCGCGAGACGGCGGACTGGCTCGGCCTTCGCTTCGTCGAGCGGGAGGCAACGACCGCCCTGTTCGAGCAGTTGCTCGATGGCCCGTGGGACGACCGCTACGTGGTGGTCGAGCCCGGCGGGACGGTCAAGTTCGAGGACTTCTTCGGTGCTGGCGCCACGAGCTCGCCGCGGGCTGAGATGCTTACGGCCGGGACCCCTACAGGTGGAGGTGAGCATGCCGTCGGAGATCGTTGACGCGTTGGCGGATCTGGAGGAGGACAAGGTTCTCGAGCTGGTCAAGCAGGAGCTCGCCGCGGGCACGCCGGCCGACGAGATCCTGGCCGCCTGTCAGGAGGGGATGGTCAAGGTCGGCGAGCGCTTCGAGCGGGCGGAGTACTTCGTCTCGGACCTGATGATGGCGGGCGAGATCTTCAAAGAGGTCGGCGAGTTGCTCGGCCCGAACCTCACGGCGGGCGGGGTCGGCACGGGCGGCAAGGTCGTCGTCGGCACGGTCAAGGGCGACATCCACGATATCGGCAAGGACATCGTGGTGAACATGCTCAAGTCGGCCAACCTGGAGGTCACCGATCTGGGTGTGGACGTGCCGGCCGAGCAGTTCGTGCAGGCGCTCATCGAGACGGGCGCACCCGTGCTCGGCATGTCGGGGCTGTTGACGCTGGCGTTTGACTCGATGAAGGAGACGGTCGACGCGCTCGAGGCGCAGGGGCTGCGCGACAAGGTGAAGGTGATGATTGGCGGCGCACCGGTCGACGGCGAGGTCTGCAAGTTCGTCGGCGCTGACGAGTGGGGCGCCGATGCCCAGGCCGCGGTGCGGCTGTGCAAGGGATGGCTGGAGGCCGCGGTCTGATGGCACAGAGCAAGCGCGAGCTCTGCGAGCAGCGGATTCAGAAGCCGCCCACGTCGGTCGACGGTCCGATCCGCGCGCCGATGGAGAACGTCCAGGCCATGGCCGCCGCGAGTGAGCATGGGAGCACTGCGGCGGCCGCCTGACGCGGGCGCGCGTCTCCCA
>DASRKZ010000115.1:0-3352 GCA_035648675.1 Solirubrobacteraceae bacterium | reverse complement strand
CCCTCCCCCTCCCCGCGCGCGAGGGCCACGCCGATGCCTAAGAGGGTCCACGTGATCGGGTCCTCGAGGAAGTCCGCGTAGGTCCACGTGTGCAGCACCAGCGCCGCGAAGCACGCCGCGATCGCCAGCCGAAACGGGGATGCCGGCCAGAGGCGAGCGTCTCCCGGCTTCGGTCTTGGCGGGGAACGGCCGGCCCCCGTGAACAGCACCGCGAACGCCGCGAGCAGCAGCGCGACGTACAAAGCGAGGCCGAGGATGCCCTGCTCGGCGGCGACCGTCACCGGGATCGTGTGCGAGGCCGACGTCGCGTTCGCCGCGGTCGCGTTCCCGTGACGCCTGTACTCCGTTTCGAACGAGCCCGAGCCATAGCCGTAGAGCGGGCGCTCGCCGAACAGTTCGAGGCCGCCGGAGACCAGTTTCGTGCGTCCGCTCGTGGCGTTGCTGGTCGAGCCACCCGAGCCGCTCAGGCCGAAGTGCAGGCTCGGCGGCGCCACCAGCACGACCACCGCCGCGATCGCCAGCAGCGCGCCCGTCACGTAGACGGTCGCCCGCATGTCCCAGCGGTAGGCGGCGAGCACAGCCAGTCCCACCAGCAGCGCCGCGATGCTCGACTGCGAGAAGCTCGTCACCAACCCCGCCAGCAGCCACGCGAGCACGCCCGCGCCGAGCAGCACCTCGCGCCGGCGGCCGCTCCACAACACCACCGTCGTCACCGCGATCATCACCATCGCCAGAAACCGTCCGTAGATGCTCGGGTCGAAGAACAGTGAATTAACACGAAAGTAATTGCCGTACTGATTCGCCGCCACGACCTTCGGGTTCAGGAACAGCGTCTTGCGGTAGTACTCCACGAACCCCACGCCGGCGAACACCACCGCCAGCGCCACCGCCACGCCGAGGCACGCGAGCAGCAGTTCGCGCGTCCAGCGCACGTCGCGCAGCAGCATGAACAGCAGCCCGAAGGGCAAGTAAAAGAACGCGATGTTCTCCGCGGCCTTCGCATGGTCCGTCGAATAGATGCCCTGCAGCGCATACAGCACGACGGCGCCGAGCAGCAGCCATTCCAACGTCATCGGCGAGCGTCTCTCAGTCTCGGCGTCTCGGCTCCTCAGCAGCCGCGGCAGGAGGTGGGTGAGCGTCCCCGCGGCGACCACCAGATAGAGGGGAATCAACAGGTTCACCGTCCTCCCGTCCACGGAGATCGGCAGCCTGAACGGCAGCGCAAAGATCGCCAGCAGCGGGAACGCGTCGCCGCGGCGGTACATCAACAGTGAAAGCGCCCCGATCACCACCGCGGCGGCGAGGAGCGCTCCAGCTATCACCCCCGCGCTCGGCAGCTTCGTCGCGAGCGTCAATGTCCCGGCTCCACTCATTTTCTCACCAGCGTGAAGCCACCAGGTGAGCGCACCGAGCGGTTCTGTTCGTGCAGGTGCACCTGCACGCGATATTCACCCGCGGGGGCGGGCGCACCGGTGTTGACGGGCACCACGATCGTCCTGCCATCGGAGCCGGCGCGGACCGTGTAACGGTGTGCCGTCCCCCGCCGGCCGTTCCAACGCAGCGAGAACTGTTTGTAGCGAACCACCGGTCGATCGCGCACGAGCGTGGCGACTTCGTCGCCCTCCGGGTCGAGGATCTCGACTGTCACCGCGTCGGCCTTAGCAAGCTTGAACGAGATCTGCTCTTCTTTTATGTGCCCCGAGGGGGTCGGGGAGAAGATCGGGGTCAACTTGAAGCTCTGCACCGCCGTCGGCGTGTGCTTGAGCCGCTGCGTGAGGATGAATGCCGCGAAGCACGCCAGCACCAGCAGTGCGAACACGACCCCCGCCAGCCTCCCTGTCGCCGATCCGTCCGCCGGCGCCCGCACGGTGGTGCTCAATCGCCCTCGCCCAGCGCGAAGCGCTCAACGGTGTCCGAGCGCAGACCCAGCCTCAGGGTCTCCAGCGAGATCACGTCCTCGGGCGCGATGTTGCCGAGGTTGCACTCCGTGCCGAAGCGCTGCAACTGCCACACCTGCTGCTGCTTCAGCGGCGCGTCGAAGATCAGCCGGTCGGTGTCCACGCTGTGCGCGATCTCCTCGATCAAGCCCGTCCTCACCTCGCCGTCGGCGCGGTAGATCCCGGCCGTCCCCGACTCCCGCGCCTCGGCGATCACCTTCCACGCGCCCGCCTCCAGGTCGCCTTCGATCTGCTCCACCCACACATACGGCGCCATGATGAACTCGGCGTCCTTGCTCCCCACCTCCGAGAACACGGTGAACTCGCTCGCCAGCCTCCGAATCAGCCCGTGCTTGACATCCGGGTCGAGCTCGATCGTGCCGTCGGAGACCTCCACGTGGCGCAGGCCCAGCTCGTGCAGCCAGGCCACCATCCCCTCGACCTTTCCCTGGCGGATCGCGAGCTCGGTGAGCGTACCCCCGAGCACCACCGGGATCCCGTGGGCGGCGTAACGCTCGAGCTTTCCCTTCAGGTTGGCGCTCACCAGCGCCGTGCCCCAGCCGAGCTTTACGACATCCACCGCCTCTCCCGCGACCTCCAGCAGGCCGTCCACCTCAGCGAGCGACAGGCCCCGGTCGATCACGTGCGTCAGCCCGCGCTCGCGGGGCTTCTCGGAGCGCTCGGGGAGGTCGAGGAAGTGGGCTAGCCGCACGGGCGAGGGCTCATCCGCCGGCCGCCGAGGCCTTGTCGGCGCCGGCGAGAACCACCACCGTCGCCGCGCCCGCGAGCGACGCCACTTCGGTTTCCATCGGCTGCACCTGCGTGACGCCGAGCGCGCTCGCCACGCCCTGCGCGTCGGCGCGGTGCCCGCTCGTGTACTCCACGACTGTCGTCGCATGTGTTCCGGCCGGGCTCCCGTTCAGCGGCGTCGCCTGCGAGTAGCCGCTCTGCTGCAGAGCTTTCGACAGACCGTGAGCGAGCCCTGTCGTGTTCGTGCCGTTCAGCACCGCCACCGACGTCGACGCGGGACTCGCCGCCGCCGGCGCCGAGGAGGTTTCGCTGTGATGAGAGCTCGGCTGCCTGTGGGTGTGCGTTGCGCCGGCGGTGCTCACGGCGGTCTGTCCGCCAGTCGATCCCTGGCTGCTCGATTTCCCGCCACCGCCCGAGGAGAGAACCACCGCGAGGACTGCCACCACGACGATCACCCCGCCGACGATCAGAGCGGTGGCGCGGGCCGGGGAGCGACGGGGAGCGGGCGAGCCCCCCCTTGGATCGGGACGCCGCGCGCGCGACTCGGCGCCCAGGCGCTCCGCCTGTCGAGTCGCCGCGTCAGTGCGGACCGTAGCGCCCACCGGAGTGCTCCGGGGCGGATCGGTGGGGGCGGGTGGACGTGACTGGGAGACGCGCCGGGGAGA
>DASRKZ010000114.1:0-32426 GCA_035648675.1 Solirubrobacteraceae bacterium | reverse complement strand
TGGCAGGACCGGCGGGGGAGGCTGGTCGAGGACGCCCGGGGGCGCGGTTTCGGTCTTGCGCGAGGAGAACTCTTTGAAGTAGGGCCGTGAGATGATCATGATCACAGCGCCGAGGACCATGCCGCCGATGCCCATCCACAGCGGCAGCGTGATGCCGAGGATCGGCTTGGATTCGACGTTTTCGGCGTGGCCGTAGTACACGGCCGCGTAGCCGCCGATGCCGAACAGCATCAGCCCGCCGATCACCGGGCCAAGGCCCAGGAGCAGGAAATTGTGCGCGCTCTTGCCGAGTTCGTGCCGGTAGTACCACGCGCAGGCGATGCCGGTGAAGCCGTAGTAGAAGCAGATCGGGAAGCCGATCGCCGTGAGTGAGTCGGCGAGCACGCTTTCCGAGAGCAGCAGAAGGATGATCGTGATGATGATCGAGAGCGCCCCGAAGCCGAGCGTCGAGACGGTGGGGGTCAGGAAGCGTTTGTGCACGCGGGCGAGCAGGTTCGTGACCGCTTTCCAGTGGGCCATCGACAGCGTCGTGCGGGCCGTCGGCAGGATCGTCGTCTGCGTCGAGGCCGAGGCCGACGTGAGCACCGCGATCACCAGTAGCTTGTTCAAAGTGCTGCCGAGCACGCCCGAGCCGAGCGCGTTGAGGACGTCTTCCTGGTTGGCTTCGTTGGTCAGGAAGCCGGTGCCGTGGAAGGCCTGGGCGCCGGCCGTGACGACGACGTAGATCAGCACGAGCAGAATCGTCGAGACGACCGCGGCCTTGCCCGGACCCTCGGCCGGGTCCTCGGACTCCTCGTTGACGGAGACGCCCGAATCCCAGCCCCAATAGATGAACACCGCGAGCAGCAGCGCGACGACCAAGTCGGGGAGGCTCATCGCGAATGGGTTGAACCACGACAGCGATGGCTTGATCGAGCCGGCGGGCGGGTGGCTGCCGTAGACCTTGACGAAGGCGACCACCGCGAACAGCCCGAGGATCAGCACCTCGGCGCTGAGCAGCACCTGCTGGATGCGCGCCGAGAGCTCGATGCCGCGGTAGCAGATCCAGGTCATGATCGCGATCCACAGGACCGCGGCGATGATGATCGCGGCTTTCGATTCGCCGAGTGCCGTGAAGCCGAAGAGCTTGAACGTATAGATCGCGGCGATGTCGGCCAGTGAAGCCATCACGATCACGTCCGCCAGGAAGATCGCCCAGCCGTTCACCCAGCCGGTCATCGGACCGAAGGCGCGCGTCACCCATGCGAACGTCGTGCCCGCGTCGGGGTCGGCGCGATTGAAGTATTTGTAGGCCGAGGCGACCAGCAGCATCGGGATGAACGCGACGAGCATCACCGCGGGGGCATGGACGCCGACGCCCTTGACGGCGACGATGAACCCGAGCGTCGCCGCCAGCGAGTAGGCCGGCGCCGTCGAGGCCACGCCGATCACGATGTTCGAGACGTAGCCGATCGCGTTTTTCTTCAACCCCTTGTCCATCACGCCTTCTCGCTCAGGCGTTCCCGGTGTGGCTGCGACGGTGGCCATTCCCCTGCTCCTCTCGGCTGGTTGTGACAGAAGTTACGTCCTCCGTTGGCGGCGGGCAAGGGGCGCGATCCCCAAAACGTACGGCTGATGTTGTCCATCTTGTACAATGGGTACGACGCTTGTTGACCGGGAGGCGCCTTGAGCTGGACATCTTGGCGGAGTACGGTTGTCCTGAGTGTCTAGCTGCATGTGACGCGTTCGAGAGGAGAGTGCGCGATGGCAATCACACCGACAAGCACCGTTGGCGAAGCCCGCGGCGAGGTGCCCACGGCGATTTCAGGCGCGGGTAGCGCGAGCTCCGGGAGTGG
Source organism: Solirubrobacteraceae bacterium (assembly GCA_035648675.1). Lineage (GTDB taxonomy): Bacteria > Actinomycetota > Thermoleophilia > Solirubrobacterales > Solirubrobacteraceae > Palsa-744. The sequence continues at coordinate 30,591 of DASRKZ010000114.1, read as the reverse complement.
CTCGGAGAGCGAGCTGCAGACGCTGGCGAAGCGCCACCTGTGGATGCACTTCACGCGGATGGGGACCTACGCGGACAGCGAGGTCCCGGTGATCGTGCGCGGCGAGGGGTGCTACGTGTACGACGAGCACGGCAGACGCTACCTGGACGGGCTCTCGGCGCTGTACTGCGTGAACATCGGCCACGGCCGCGCCGAGCTCGGGGAGGCGGCCGCGAGGCAGGCGGAGGAGCTCGGCTTCTACACGAACTGGAGCTACGCCCACCCCCGCTCGATCGAGCTGGCGGCGAGGATCGCCGAGCTGGCGCCGGGGAACCTGAACCGCGTGTTCTTCACCTCCGGCGGCTCGGAGGCGGTGGAGTCGGCCTGGAAGCTCGCGAAGTCCTACCACGCGGCGCGCGGCGAGCCGACCCGTCACAAGTTGATCTCGCGCCGGTTGGCCTACCACGGGACTTCGATGGGGGCGTTGACGGCGACCGGCGTGCCCGCGCTGAGGACGCCGTTCGAGCCGCTGACCCCGGGCGGGCACCACGTGCCGAACACCAACTCATACCGCTGGGGCGAGGATCGCGATCCCCTGTGGGCGGCGGACGCGATCGAGGAGGCGATCCTGTTCGAGGGCCCCGCGACGGTGGCGGCGGTGATCCTCGAGCCGGTGCAGAACAGCGGCGGCTGCTTAGTGCCCCAGGAGGGCTACTTCCAGCGGGTGCGCGAGATCTGCGATCGCCACGGGGTGCTGTTGATCTCCGACGAGGTGATCTGCGCGTGGGGCCGTCTCGGGTACTGGTTCGGGTGCGAACGCTTCGACTACCGGCCGGACATGATCACGATGGCGAAGGGGCTGACCTCGGCCTACGCGCCGCTCGGCGCGGTGCTCGCCGGCGATCACATCGCCGAGCCGTTCCTGCATGGCACGGAGACCTTCACCCACGGCTTCACCTTCGGCGGGCACCCGATGGCGTGCGCGGTGGCGCTGGCGAACATCGACGTGATGGAACGCGAGGATCTTTGCGGGCGCGTGCGCGCGAACGAAGGTCGCTTCAGGGAGATGCTCGAGGGGTTGCGCGACCTGCCGATCGTCGGCGACGTGCGCGGCGCCGGCTACTTCCAGGCGATCGAGCTCGTGAAGGACAGGGAGACGAAGGAGACGTTCAACCCGGAGGAGTCAGAGCAGCTGCTGCGGGGCTTCCTCTCGGGTGAGCTGTTCCGTCGCGGGCTGATCTGCCGGACCGACGACCGCGGCGATCCGGTGCTCCAGCTCTCGCCGCCGCTGATCGCGGGCGAGGAGCAGTTCGCGGAGATCGAGTCGATCCTGCGCCCCGTACTGAGCGAGGCGGGGGAACGGATGGGGAGATGGAGCTCACAGTAGAGAGCCTGATCGCGGAGCTCGGGCTGACGCTCGTCTCCGGGCAGGAGTCGGCCCAGGCGCATGTGCGCTGGGTGCATAGCACCGAGCTGACCGATCCGACGCCGTGGTTGAAGGGCGGCGAGCTGCTGTTGACGATGGGCATCCAGCTGGACGGACCGAAGGCGCAGCGCGAGCTGATCGATCGCCTCGCCGATCACGAGATCGTCGGCCTCGGCTTCGGCACGGGCTTCACCCACAAACGGCTGCCGGCCGCGCTCGTCACCGCCGCGCGCAAGCGTTCGTTCCCGCTGTTCGAGGTTCCCTACGAGCTGCCGTTCATCGCGATCACCGAGCGGGCGTTCGCGCAGCTGGTGAACGAGCGCTACGAAATGCTCCAGCGGAACATGGTGGGCGACGTGCTGGCGGAGGCCCTCACCGGCCACCTCTACCCGGAGGAGCTCCAGGCGCGGCTGCGCCCGTTCGGGATCGGCGAGCAGGTCGCGGTGCTGGCCTTCTCGCTGCCCGACCCGAGCGCCGCGGCGGCGCTGCTGGAACGAATCCTGAAGCGCGAGCAGGTGCACAACCTGGTGGCGATTCGCGCGGGGCTGCTGTGCGCGGTGATCGACGCGGACGGGCAGGACTCGATCGAGCTGGCGCGGAAGATCCGCGGCGAGCTGGTCGAGCGCTTCGGTGAGGTCGGGGCCGCGGCCAGTCGCGCCGCCCCGACGCACTCGCTGCGGCTCAGCTTCCATGAGGCGCGCTGTGCGCTGGAGGCCGTGCGGCTGCAGAACGGGGATGCGCCGGAGGTCGCCTCCTACCGGGACCTGGGCGCCTTCCAGCTGCTGCTCTCGCTGCAGGACGACGACGCGCTGATCTCCTACTGTCGCGGCGTCCTCGGCCCGGTCGAGCAGGGTGAGGGCGACTATGGCGAAGAGCTGCTGCGCTCGCTCGATGTGTTCATCGAGCACAACGGCCACTGGGAGAAGGCCGCGGGCGCGCTCTATTGCCACCGCCACACGCTGCGCTACCGCATCCGCCGCGTCGAGCAGCTGACCGGGCGCGACTTCTCCCAGGCGCGCGACCGGATCGAGTTCTGGCTGGCGTTGCGAGGACGAGAGCTCGCGCGATGATCCTGAGCACGCATGGCGGCGCTGGATCGGCGTCCTCGGTCGCTCGCGTGCATAGCACGCCACGCTCCCTGCGTCCTTGCCCAGCTTGCCCTGCGTGCCCAGGATGGGCTGCGAGGAATGGAGTTGGCGCGATGACCCACGACGCAGGAGAGAGGCGACGATGAGGATCGGAGTCCCGGCCGAGGTGAAGAGCGACGAGTACCGCGTGGCGATCACCCCCGCGGGGGTGCGTGAGCTGAGCGCGCGCGGACACGAGGTGCTCCTGCAGGCGGGCGCCGGCGAGGGCTCGGCGATGGCGGACGAGCAGTTCCGGGCACAGGGCGCGCGGATCGTGACGGACGCCGAGACGGTGTTCGATGAGGCCGAGCTGGTGCTGAAGGTGAAGGAGCCCCAGGCCGCGGAGGTGGGGCTGCTGCGGGAAGGGCAGACGCTGTTCACCTACCTGCATCTGGCGGCCGAGCCGGAGCTCGCGCAGTGTCTGCGGGAATCCGGGGCGACGTGTATCGCCTATGAGACGGTGGAGGACTCAGGCGGGCGGCTGCCGCTGCTGGCGCCGATGAGCGAGGTGGCGGGCAAGATCGCCACGCAGGCGGGCGCGTTCATGCTCGAGAAGCCGCTCGGCGGGCGCGGGATCCTGCTGGGTGGGGTGCCGGGTGTGGCGGCCGCGACGGTGCTCGTGATCGGCGGCGGCGTGGTGGGGGCGAACGCGGCGACGATCGCGATCGGGATGCAGGCCGACGTGTTCGTGTTCGACCGCTCGATCGACCGCCTGCGCGAGCTCGAGGTCGCGTTCGGCGGGCGGGCGTCGACCGTCTACTCCTCGACGCTCGCGATCGAGGAGATGCTGCCGCTCGCCGACCTCGTGATCGGCGCCGTGCTGATCCACGGCGGGCGCGCACCGCACGTGGTCACGCGCGAGCAGCTCGGCCTGATGAAGCGCCACGCGGTGCTCGTCGACGTCTCGATCGATCAGGGCGGGTGCTTCGAGACCTCCCGTCCCACCACCCACTCCGACCCGACGTTCGAGGTCGCGGGGATCACCCACTACTGCGTGACGAACATGCCGGGGGCGGTGCCGATCACCTCGACCTACGCGCTCACGAATGCCACGCTCCCCTACGTGCTGGCGCTCGCCGAACATGGGGTGGAGGACGCGTTGGAGCACGATCCCGGCCTGCGCATGGGCCTGAACGTGCGGGGCGGCGAGATCACCTACCCCGCCGTCGCGGAAGCGCTCGGTGTCTGAGGTGGCGGTGGATTGCTCCGGCCCGATCGGGGCAAGCCCCGATCTGATGAGGACGAGCCCGACGCCGAACCTAAAGCGTGCGGAAGCCCGACCCCCGAACCTAAAGCGGGCGGATGTTTGTATACAAAACGGGAGGGGCGTATAACGATGGTTAGACGCAGCCGAGAGAGGGGAGCTTGACATGGCGACGGCGATAGGCACGCTCGAGAACTTCATCGACGGCGAGCGCGTCCCCTCCACGGGAGGAGACAGCGAAGCCGTCCTGAACCCCGCCACCGGGGAGGAGCTGGCGCGGGCGCCGCGGTCGACCGCCGAGGATGTCGACCGCGCGGTGAGAGCCGCACGGAGGGCATTCGCGGGCTGGTCGCAGACGACGCCCGCCCAGCGCTCGCAGGCGCTGCTCGCCCTGGCCGATCTGGTGGAGGAGCACGCGGAGGAGATCGCGCGGCTGGAGGCGCTGAACGCGGGCAAGCCGATCGCGGCGGTGACGGGCGACGAGCTGCCGGTGATGGCCGACAACCTGCGCTTCTTCGCGGGCGCGGCGCGCTGTGGGGAGGGACGCGCGGCGGGGGAGTACATGGAGGGCTACACCTCGTTCACACGCCGCGAAGCGGTCGGAGTGATCGGGCAGGTGACGCCGTGGAACTACCCCTTGATGATGGCCATCTGGAAATTCGGACCGGCGCTGGCGGCGGGCAACACGGTCGTCTTGAAGCCGGCGGAGACGACCCCGCTGACGACCGTCCGCTTCGCCGAGCTCGCCGCCGAGATCCTGCCGAAGGGGGTCCTGAACATTGTCATGGGTCCCGCCGAGCCGACGGGCGAGGCGCTGATCAACCATCCCGAGGTCGACATGCTCGCGCTGACTGGGTCGGTGGAGACGGGCAAGCACTTCGCCCGGACCGCCGCCGAGAGCCTCAAGCGCGTGCACCTCGAGCTCGGCGGGAAGGCGCCGGTGGTGGTGTTCGACGACGTCAGCCTGGAGAGCGCCTTGGAGACAATCGCGGGCACCGGCTACTACAACGCCGGCCAGGACTGCACGGCGGCCACCCGGGTACTGGCGGGGGCGAAGGTCTACGACGACGTCGTCGCGGGCCTCGCGGGGCAGGCGCGGGGCCTGGTGATCGGCGACACGCTGGCGCCGGAGACGACGCTCGGACCGGTCAACTCCGCGCGCCAGCGCGAGCGGGTGGAGGGCTTCCTCGAGCGGAGGCCATCCCACGCGGAGATCGTCACCGGCGGCGGGCAGCCCGACCGGGCCGGCTTCTTCCTGGAGCCGACGGTCATCGCCGGGTTGGAGCAGGACGACGAGCTGATCCAGCGCGAGATCTTCGGCCCCGTGATCACCGTCCAGCGCTTCTCCGATGAGGCCCAGGCGATCGAGTGGGCGAACGCCACCCGCTACGGCCTGGCATCGTCGGTGTGGACCCGCGACGTCGGCCGTGCCCTGCGCGTATCGAAGGCCTTGCGCTTCGGTTGCGTGTGGATCAACGACCACATCCCCCTCGTCTCGGAGATGCCCCACGGCGGCTTCAAGGACTCCGGCTACGGCAAGGATCTGAGCGTGTATTCGCTGGAGGACTACACAGTGGTCAAGCACGTGATGGCGAACTTGTCCTGAGGTGAAGTTGGAGGTGCTTTAGCCTTGATCCAAGTTATTCCAAATTGTGCCAAATCCTTGGAGTTCTGCTAAGCTCCAAATCCCTGGACTAATTTGGAGCAATTTGGATGACCACATACGTAGCCCCACCCCCCGACTACAGCAACCTGATAACGCGACTCGGTTCCCAGCGCCTCTTGGAGCTCATGCAGCTAGGGGTCGCGGAGAATGGTCGCGACTATGTCCATTGGGACAAGCTCCGCCAACTCAAGCCTCCGGGGAACCTCAACCACGAGGAGTGGTGGTTCCTCATCAAGTGGGGTCGCCAGTCAGTGCAGCGCGCCATTCCGCTGGCCGACCCTTCCGGTGTCCACTTCGTCTACGGGGTCCCCGATCTCGTCGCTCGCCGACTCCACTACGTGGATCAGCGGTGCAGCGGAGAGGTCGCAATGTCGGAGGTCGTGACGGCCGACGAGCAGGCGCGACAGCACTATCTCGTCAATTCCTTGATGGAGGAGGCGATTCGGTCGAGCCAGTTGGAGGGCGCAACCACGACTCGACGGGTCGCAAAGGAGTTGCTTCGGTCGGGCCGGGAGCCGAAAGACCGGAGCGAGCGCATGATCTTCAACAACTACCGAGCGCTGCAATACATGCGCGACGGCATGCCTGATGAGCTGACGCCAGGGACCGTCCTGGAGCTGCAGCGCATCCTGACCGACGGCACGCTGGACAACCCCGACGCCGCGGGCCGACTCCAGCGCCCCGACGAGGTGCGGATCGCCGTCGTGGATAGCACGGACGGAAGCGTGATCCACAGTCCGCCTCCGGCTGATCAGTTGCCGGAGCGGCTACAGGCTCTTTGCGACTTCGCGAACGAAGGTGAGAGTCCAGATCGATTCATTCACCCCGTCGTGCGAGCGATCTTGCTCCACTTCTGGCTTGCGTACGATCACCCGTTCGAGGACGGAAACGGACGAACCGCACGCGCGCTGTTCTATTGGTACATGAAGTCGCGCAGATACTGGCTCGTTGAGTACCTGTCCATCTCGAAGATACTTCGGGATGCCCCTGCTAAGTACACGCGGTCATTCATGCTTACGGAGACAGACGAACGAGACGTGACCTACTTCATCGTCTACCAGCTGGAGGTCATCCAACGGGCCGTCGAACAGCTTCATCAGTATCTTCGGCAGAAGATTAAGGACCTGCGCGACGTCGAAAAGCTCCTCAGGGGATCGAACCAGTTCAACCACCGACAGCTTGCCCTGCTGGGGAACGCGCTCAGGACGCAAGACGCTGGCTACACGTTCCAAACGCACGCGTCTAGTCACGGCGTAACCCACGAGACGGCAAGGAACGACCTGCTTCCACTCGTTGAGATGGGGTTTCTAGAACAACGCCGCCGGGGTCGGCGATACGCCTTTACGGCCCCGGTGAATCTATCGGAGCTTCTCAAGACATCTCCCATCCCTCCAGGAGGCTGATGGGCGGTGCCTGGCCGCGTTTCGGTCCTTGAGATGGGCGGCGTGCGGCATTCCGTGCTTGTCTTCAGCGCTTTGCCTGCTACGGTCCCCCTACCGGGCGGCGACGTCGCCCGCGAGGTTCTTTGTCTTTGTTGGCGCTTCTAGTTGCGCGGATGGGGTCAGTCGAATCTCCATCCGTAACAGCGGCCATAGGGCCGTGAGAAGGAGCAACACCAACATGGAGCATCAAACGTTCGCCGATCTCGGCGTGTCCGAGGTCGTCGCGAGTGAGCTCGCCAAGCGCGAGATCACCCAGCCGTTCGCAGTTCAGAAGATGGTCATTCCCGACGTTCTAGCGGGCCACGACCTGCTCGCCCAGTCACCGACCGGATCGGGCAAGACGCTCGCGTTCGGGATCCCGATGGTGGAGCGCCTGAAGGGCACCGACGTGCGTCCCTCGGCGCTCGTGCTTGCGCCCACGCGCGAGCTCGCGATCCAGATCGTCGACGACCTGCGCGATATCGCGCACTCCCGCGCACTCTCGATCGCCGCCGTCTACGGCGGCGCCGGGATCGTCAAGCAGGCGCGGATCGCCGCGCGCGCCCACATCCTGGTCGCCACGCCGGGACGGCTACTCGACCTGATCGATCGCCGCGAGGTGTCGCTAAGCAAAGTCAAGCTGCTCGTGCTCGACGAGGCCGACCGGATGCTCGACATGGGCTTCCGCCCGGTCGTCGACCGGATCGTAAAGCTGACCTCGAGGGACCGCCAGACCCTGATGTTCTCGGCGACGCTCGAGGGCGAGGTGGGGCGCATCGCGAAGGCCTACACCACCGACCCGCGCCGCCACGAGCACGCCGGGGTGGGCGGGGGCGAGTCATCCGAAGTGAAAGTCGAGCACCGCTTCGTGTCGGTCTCCCACGAGGGGAAGGTCGCGCGGTTGGTCTCCGAGTTGAACGACTCCGAGCGCGGGCTCACGCTCGTCTTCGTGCGTACCAAGCGCGGCGCCGACCGGCTCGTCAAACGGCTGGCGGCGAGCAACGTCCAGGCGGTGGCGATGCACGGCGACAAGTCCCAGTCCCAGCGCGAGAAGGCGCTCGCCCGTTTCGAGTCCGGCGCCGTCGACACGCTCGTCGCCACCGACGTCGCCGCGCGCGGGATCGACGTGGTGGGCATCACGCACGTGATCAACTTCGACATCCCCGGCTCGCGTGAGGACTACGTCCACCGCATCGGGCGCACCGCGCGCGCGGGCGCGAGCGGCACCGGCGTCACGTTCGTCGTCCACGACCAGGCGCGCGAAATGGTGAGCATGGTTCGTGACCTCGGCCTCCACCGTGAGCTCGAGGAGGGAGGCCTCCCGAGCGACGCCACCGGTCAGCGCTCCGGCGGCTCGCAGCAGCGCACACGGGCGTCGCGCAATCGCGGCCGAGGTGGCCCCGCACGCAACGGCTCGGGCTCGCCGCGGACGGGCTCCGCACGCAGCGGTTCCGGCTCCGGTGGCTCAGGCTCCGGTGGCTCAGGCTCCGGCAACAGGAGCGGCGCCGCACGCACCGGGCGTCGCTGATCGAGTAGCTGTTCGAGCGGTGCATGCACCGCTCGCGGAGGCGCGCATGCGCGCCTCCGGCAACGGTCGCATGCGGCCGTTGCGCCCGGGTCGCATGCGACCCGGGCCCCTCAAGAGATCAAGCTCGTCGGGGTGGGCGGGTTCCCAATATTTGGAAGACTGAGGTGAAGCCGGTTCTGAAGCCGTTCCGGGCGGCGCGTAGGTAGAGCCGCCAGACGCGGACGCGCTCGGGGCCGGCGAGCAGCTCGGCCCGCGCGCGGTTGGCGTCGAGACGCTCGATCCAGTGGCTGAGCGTCTCCGCGTAGTCCCGGCGGAGGCCCTCGACGTGCACGGGCTCGATCCCCGCCCGCTCGAGCGCGAGGATCACGCGCGAGACGTGGAGCGGTGCGGCGTCGGGGAAGACGTAGCGCTCGGAGAACGGGCCCGCCTCCGCCTCGCCGTGGCGCAGGCGGGCGATGCCGTGGTTGAGCAACCTCCCGCCGGGCTCCAGGAGGGCGGCGAGCTGGGCGGCGTAGACGTCGATCTGGCTGGCGCCGACGTGCTCGACCATGCCGATGCTCGCGATCGCGTCGAAGCGCTCGTCGCGCATGTCGCGGTAGTCGGCGATCCTGATCTCCACGCGCCCCTCCAGCCCCGCCTCGATCACGCGCCGGCGGGCCAACTCGGCCTGAGTGGGAGACAAGGTGATGCCCACCACCCGCACCCCGTGACGCGAGGCGGCGTGCAGCGCGAAGCTGCCCCAGCCGCAGCCGACGTCGAGCACGCGCTCGTCCTCCCTCAGGGCGAGCTTCGTACAGACGAGCTCGAGCTTCGCCACCTGAGCCTCCTCCAGCGTGCGCGCCCCGCGCGAGAAGAGCGCGCAGCTGTAGGTCATCGACTCGTCGAGGAGGAGCGCGAAGAAATCGTTGGAGACGTCGTAGTGGTGGCGCACCGCGCGCGCGTCGCGCTCGCGGCTGTGGCGCCGCCCGCGCGGGCTCAGCTCGCTCGCGGGGATCGACGGCGGGGCGCTCAGACCGCAGGCGCGGATCGCCGCCACCATCAGGCGCAGGCGTGTCTTCGGGGCGATCGCGGGGGCCTCGAACGTGTCCAGCAGCCCGATCACCAGGTCGAGATCGTCCGCCTCGAGCTCGCCGGCGGCATAGGCGCGCCCCAGCCCGAGCTGCCCGGGGGCGCGCAGCAGGTGGGCGACCGCCGCCGGGGAGCGCACGGTGAAGACGGGTCCCCCGGGCGCCGTCGGCGCGAGCTCCGCACCGTTCCAGAAGCGGAGCGCGAACGGACGCACCGGGAGCGCGCGCTCGAGCTCGCGAACCAGCGGCTCGGGCCGCGCGAACGGCGCCTTGCGGCGCTCACGGGCCGCGGTTGATCCGTTCTGGAGCTGGAGACGCATTCCCACCATGCAGCCTACGACGAGGGTCGATGAGATGTCCAGGGCCGATCGGAGGTCCAGGGCCGATCGGAGGTCGGATTTCCAGGACCGATCGGAGGTCCAGACAATCGCGGGGCGCGCTCGGTTAGGGTCGCGCGAGTGAACATCATGCCGCCCCCCGATTCCGAGGCCGATCCCAGCTCCGAGGCTCAGTCCGAGAAGGACCTGCTGCTCAACTACGACATCCTGCGCGTGCGCGCGCCCAACCCCGGGCTGCTGACGCTGTCGGGCACGAACACCTGGGTCGTCGGTCGCCGGCCCGCCTACGTCGTCGATCCCGGTCCCCTGATCGACTCCCACGTCGAGCGTGTGCTCGCGGCGATCGACGCGCGCGGCGGGCTCGGGGGAGTCGTGCTCACACACGACCACTACGACCACTCGGAAGCCGTCGACGTCATCCGCAAACACGATCCGGCGCCACTCGCGGCCGGGCGCGGCGAGGCCGACTTCACGCTCGCCGAGGGGAAGCGCTTCGGCCCGTTCGACGTCGTCGCCACGTCGGGGCATTCGCCCGACCATTTCGCGCTGGTGGCCGCCGGCGCCTGCTTCACCGGCGACGCCGTGCTCGGGGAGGGGAGCGTCTACATCGCTCCCCATCGCCGCGCGATGGCCGACTACATGCTCGCCCTCACGCGCCTCGGCCTGCGCGATGACTTCAACGTCATCTGCCCCGGCCACGGCCCCCCGGTATGGGACGCCCACGCCAAGCTCGAGGAGTATCTCGGCCACCGCATCGACCGTGAGCACTGCCTGATGCTGGCGCTCGCCCGAGGCAACCGCACCGTGGAGGAGCTGCTCGACACTGTCTGGCCGGAGGTCCACGAGGCGCTGCGCCCGCTCGCCACGGTCACGCTCGCCGCTCATCTCGACAAGCTCGAGGACGAGCGGGTGCTTCCGGACGGGGTCGAGCGACCGATCTTCGTCGACGCCGACTGGTGAGCGGTCGGGCGCTCACGCTACGGTTCGATGACGATGCCTCCTCGCTCGGCGATCACCAACAGCCCCGCACCGAAGGTCGCCGCCCCGACGGAGGAGGGCAAGCCCCCACCGGCGGTGCGCCCGAAGTCTTCCGCGGCGCGTCCCGGGCCGCTCTCACCTGACTCTCCCTTCCCGCCGATCGCCGACTACGGCTTCCTGTCGGACTGCCACACCGGCGCGCTGGTGGCCTCCGACGGGTCGATCGATTGGATGTGCATGCCCCACTTCGACTCCCCGAGCGTGTTCGCGGCGATACTCGACCGTGGCGCCGGGAGCTTCAGGGTAGGCCCCTACGGCGTATATGTGCCGGCGGGCCGGCGCTACATCCCGGGCACGAACCTGATCGAGACGACCTGGATGACCCCGCAGGGGTGGCTGCGTGTTGTGGACGGACTGACGATCGGCGAATGGCACGACAACAAGGAGGGCTCCAGCCACACGCGGGCACCGACAGACTTCGACGCCGATCACCTGCTGGTGCGGGTGATCGAATGCATCCAGGGTGAGGTGCAGGTCGAGATGGTGTGCGAGCCGATGCTCCAATACGGCAGTACGCCGGCGAAGTGGAGCGTTGCCGACCTCGGCGAGGAGGGCGGCCACGCGCTCGACGCCAGCGACGGGCGGACGGAGTTTCGCCTGTTCAGCGACGTTCGCATGGGAATCGAGGGCAACCGCGTGCACGCACGCCACACGATGACCGAAGGCGAGCGGCGCTTCTGCGCGATCTCCTGGACCGAGGGGCTCGGCGGCCCCCGCACGATCGAGCAGGCCGATGAGTACCTGACCCGCACGAGCCACTTCTGGCGCGGCTGGCTGGCCGACGGCACCTACCCGGATCACCCCTGGCGCTATCACCTCGAGCGCTCGGCGCTGGCGCTGAAGGGGCTCACGTTCATGCCCACCGGGGCATTGGTCGCGGCGCCCACCACCTCGCTGCCCGAGACGCGACACGGGGAACGCAACTGGGACTACCGCTACTGCTGGATGCGGGACGCCTCGTTCACGCTCTGGGGCCTGCACGCGCTCGGGCTGGATTGGGAGGCCGACGACTTCATCCAATACGTGGCCGACCTCGGGCGCAACGAGGACGGCTCGCTGCAGATCATGTACGGGATCACAGGCAACCGGGACCTGGAGGAGTCGACGCTCGAACACCTCAAGGGGTACGAAGGGGCGCGTCCGGTGAGGGTCGGCAACGGCGCCTACAACCAGCGCCAGAACGACGTGTTCGGAGCGGTGCTCGACTCGGTGTACCTGCACTCCAAGCAGCGCGACCACATTCCCGAGCGCCTATGGCCGGTCCTCACCGACCAGGTGCGGTGCGCGGAAAAGGCTTGGAGGGGGCCGGATCAAGGCATCTGGGAGGCGCGCGGAGAGCCGCGCCACTACGTCTCATCGAAGTTGATGTGCTGGGTGGCGATGGATCGAGGGGCGCGCTTGGCCGAACGGCGGGGCGAGAACGAACAGGCAGAGCTTTGGCAGGCGGTGGCCGACGAGATCCGCGAAGACATCCTCGCTCACGGCGTGGACAAGCGGGGGGTGTTTCGTCAGCACTACGACACCGACGCGCTCGACGCCTCCACGCTGCTGATCCCCCTCCTCCGCTTTCTCCCGCCGGATGACGAACGCGTGTGCGCCACCGTGAACGCGATCCGCGAGGAGCTGACCGAGCAGGGTCTCGTCCTGCGCTACCGCACCGACGAGACCGACGACGGCTTGAGCGGCGAGGAGGGGACGTTCCTGATCTGCTCGTTCTGGCTGGTCTCGGCGCTGTCGGAGATCGGCGAGCGGCGCGAGGCCGAGCACCTCTGCGAGCGGCTGCTCTCCTACGCCTCACCCCTCGGCCTCTACGCCGAGGAGCTCGAGGCATCCTCGGGCCGCCATCTCGGCAACTACCCGCAGGCGTTCACGCACCTGGCGCTGATCAACGCCGTCACGCACGTGATCGAGGCGCAGACGGCCGCCTGAGCCGCCGCTCAGCGTACGGGCCCTGCTCAGCGTACGAGGCACTCGTCAGCGTACGAGGCACTGCTCAGCGTACGAGGCCCTGCTCAGCGTACGAGGCACTGCTCAGCGTACGAGGCGATCCAGTCGGTCGGCGGCGATCGTCGCGCGGAGCGTCTGGAGCGCGTCGTATTTGGGGCGCCACCTCAGCTCGCGGCGAGCCTTGGAGACGTCCATGATCACCGGCTCGCGGAAGGCGGCCACCCACTGGGCCTGGGCGGGGAGGAAGCCCAACCGACCGACCATCTCGGCGACCGCGTCGATTGCGAGCTCGGGCACCGGGATCGAGTACCAGCCGAGCTCGCGCGTGAGGTCCTTCACCGTCAGCTCGCCGGGCCCGGCGATGTTGTAGATACCCGGAGCGCCGCGGCCGAGCACCGCTGCGCGCATCGCGCTCGCGACGTCGTCGTGGTGGACGAGCTGAAAGGGCACGCCCGGGTCGGGGAGCACCGGCCTGAGGATCGGCACGCCGTCGAGCAGGCGTAGGACCGGCCCCGGCAGGCGCTCGGAGATCTGGGTGTAGGGCAGGCTGTCGATCAACAGCGGCGCGTTCGGGCCGCCGACGATGCACGGCCGCAGCACGTAGGCGGCGGTGGCGCCGCCGCCCAGCACCTCGTCCAACGTCGCCTCGACCTCGGCCTTCTGGGCGGAGTAGTAGTGGCGCGCGGTGCCGCGCGCGGGCACCTCCTCGACGAGCGGCTGGGGGTTGTCCCCGTGGAATCCGTAGGCGGCGACGGAGGACGCGTAGACCAGGCGCTTCACCCCGGCCGAGACGGCCGCTTCGAAGACGTTCCGCGAGCCCTCCAGGTTCACCGCGCGCGTCTCCCGCGCGCTGCCCATGATCAGGAACGCGAGGTGGACGACCACGTCCGCGTCCCGCACCAGGTCGGCCACGGCGGTGGGGCTGAGCACGTCTCCGCGTCGATAGGAGACCTTCTTCCAACCGTGCGCCGTGGGGTCGAATGGCCGTCGCGCCATCCCGAGCACACGTCCAACCTCGGCGGAGCGCTCGAGCGCCTCCACAACCGCCCGACCCATCTCGCCCGTGGGTCCGGTCACGGCGACCGTCAGTCCGGAGCGTTTCGAGCGTTTGGATGCGCGTGCCGCGGTGGGCATCTTCCCGTTCTAGCGCATCGCAGGGCCCGGCTGCGGATCGTCGTATCCAGGCTCGCCGGGAAGCAGCACGCGGGCGACCTCGCCGTCGACGACGACTCGCGGCTGGATCGGCTGGACGTCGCGGCCGCGGGTGTTTCTCAGCAGCTCCTCGACCGACGCGAACGCGCTGAGCTGCTCGAGGTGCTTGATCGTGGGAAACACGAGCACGATCCGCTCGGCGCGGTGGGCCTCGAGTGCCGCCGCCGGCGTGAACCAGCCCTGCTCGACGCACTCCTCGCCGTCGACCTTCGGCTCCTGGCCGGGGGGGAGGGGGGCGAGGAAGAAGTGGGTGTCGAAGCGCGTCCGCACCTCCGCGGGTGTGATCCAGCGCGAGAACTTCACCAGCTCGCCGGGGTCCTCGAGCACAATCCCGGCCTCCTCGCGCAGCTCGCGGATCGCCGCCGCCCGGTGGGCGTCGTCGCCGTCGCCCTCACCGGCATCGACCGCACCCCCGGGGAACACCCATACGCCGCCCATGAAGCGCGCCCGCGGCGTGCGCCTGACGAGCAGCACCTCGAGCTCCTCGGCACCGCCGCGCAAGAGGATCACCGTCGCCGCCTGGCGGGGAGGGATTGGGGTGTCCGACCGCCCTTGGGCGCCCGCCCGCTCGTCGTGCTCCTCGCCGGCTCCAGGAGGCCCGCTCTCCCCGCGCGTGCTCATCGGTTGACCCTACCGCCGCGGCAGGCGGCCGGTAGTCTTTATGCGATGACGACGAAGACCCTCCAGCAGTGGATCTGTGAGTCCTGCGGCTACATCTACGACCCCGACGAGGGCGACCCGGACGGGGGCATTCCCACGGGGACGGCCTTCGAGGACATCCCCGACACCTGGTTCTGTCCTGTCTGCGGCGCGCGTAAGCGCGATTTCGTCCTCTACGAGGGCTAGTCGGGGACGCCGCCCCGGCGGCGCTATTTGAGATCGGGAACGGGATGACCGATTGGGAGGCACTCCTCGCGTTCGACGGCGAGCACGTCTGGCATCCCTACGGCGCGCTGCCCGGCGCGCTGCCGCCGCTGCCGGTCGTCTCGGCGGAGGGTGTCCGTTTGAAGCTCGCGGACGGGCGCGAGCTGATCGACGGGATGGCGTCGTGGTGGTGTGCGATCCACGGCTATCGCCATCCCGCGCTCGACGCCGCCGTGCGCGAGCAGCTGGGGCGGATGGCGCACGTGATGTTCGGCGGGCTCACGCACGAGCCGGCTGTGCGCCTGGCGGAGCGCTTGGTGGAGATCGCACCCGACGGGCTCGAGCAGGTGTTCCTCGCCGACTCCGGATCGGTCTCGGTGGAGGTCGCAATCAAGCTGTGCCTGCAGGTCCAGCGAGCGCTCGGACGGCCTGAGCGCACACGGCTGTTGACGGTCCGCGGTGGCTACCACGGCGACACGTTCGGCGCGATGGCCGTCTGCGACCCGGTCGGCGGGATGCACGGCATGTTCACCGGGGTGCTCCCCGAGCACGTCTTCGCCCCGCGGCCGCCCGGCGGCTTCGACGCGGGTCTCGACGAGGCCTGGGCTGAGCAGGTGAGCGAGCTCGTCGCCCGGCACGCGCACGAGCTGGCCGCCGTGATCGTGGAGCCCGTCGTACAGGGGGCGGGGGGGATGTGGTTCTACGCGCCGGAGTGCGTCGCGCTGCTGCGGCGCCTATGCGACGAGCACGGCCTGCTGCTCGTGCTCGACGAGATCGCCACGGGCTTCGGCCGCACCGGCGCGCTGTTCGCCTGTGAGCATGCCGGGGTGGCGCCCGACGTGATGTGCGTCGGCAAGGCGCTCACGGGCGGCTACCTCACGCTCGCCGCGACGCTCTGCACGCGGGCGGTGTCCGATGCGGTCTCCTCCGGCGAGGGCGGCGGGTTGATGCACGGCCCGACCTTCATGGCCAACCCCCTCGCCTGCGCCGTGGCGCTCGCGTCGCTCGACCTGCTCATGAGCGGTGGTTGGCGCGAGCGCGTGGCCGCGATCGAACACGGTCTGCGCGCGGGACTGGAGCCCGCTCGGGACCTGCCGGGTGTCGCCGACGTACGTGTGCTGGGTGCGATCGGCGTGGTCCAGCTGCACGACGAGGTGGACGTCTCCGCGGTGACCGCCACGGCCGTCGAGCGCGGGGTGTGGCTGCGGCCGTTTCGCGATCTGATCTACACGATGCCTCCGTACGTGATCGCCGAGGAGGATCTGGCGCGCGTGACCGGGGCCGTTGTGGACGCCGTGAGGGCTTAAGTCGAGAGCCAGTGCTGCCAGGGTAGGGCGTCGCCCGCACGCGCGAGATCGGCCGCAGGGGGGCTCTGCACATGGCCCAGTCCCGTGACTTCGATCTTGCCCATTCGTGCGATCGTCTCGCGGTTGGAGTGCTCCAGCGGCGATGGTTGCTCCGGCCACGGCGTGAGCACGACCGCGCGCACTTCGAGCCCTGCGGCTCGGGCGGCCTCGAGTGTGAGGAGTGTGTGGTTGATCGTGCCCAGGCCGGGTCGCGCGGCGATCAGTAGGGGTAGCCCGAGTGCGACGGCGAAGTCGCGCACCGTGTAGTCGTCGCTGAGCGGTGCCAGCAGGCCGCCTATGCCCTCGACGACCAGCGACGTCTCCTCATCGCCTATCTCCCTTGCCCGCGTCACCATGTCGGCCGGGTCGACGCGCTCACCCGCGAGCTGCGCGGCAAGATGGGGGGAGACGGCGGGGCCATAACGCAGCGGCGCGACTTCCTCGGGCGTCATACCCGCCACACTCGCCAGCAGCTCGTGGTCGGGGGGCCACGCATCGGGACGGCCGATCTTCGATCGGTCGTCGAGTCCGGTCATCGCCGGCTTGTGTGCGCGTACCCGCTCGCCTGCGGCGACCATCGCCGCGAGCAGCGCACCGCTCAGGATCGTCTTGCCGACGCCGGTGTCGGTCGCGGTGACGAACAGCCCTCGCATGCGCGCGTTCCGCTGAACGACTACGCCGCGCGGGCGACGGAGCGTTCGCGCTCCACGTCGAACGGGGCGTCCGCCGGCTCCTCTGCTTCGCGCTCGCCCACGCTCCTCCGGTCAGTCACCCCGCCTCGGCCCATCGCGGTCGGGTCGAGTCCGAGCGCGCGGGCCGCCTCGCCGAGCGCGCGCGCGGCGCTCTTCAGCTCCTCGGCGGTGTGGGAGGCCATCGTTGCCAGCCGCAGCCGTGAGGTGCCCGCGGGGACCGTCGGCGGGCGGATCGCCTGGGCGAACACACCCCGCTCGAGCGCCTCCTTCGATAGGCGCATCGCCGCGTGCTCCTCGCCCACCACCAGCGGCACGATCTGCATCTCTCCCGCGGCCACCGGGAAGCCCTCGAGCGCGAGGGCGCCGCGCAGGGTGCGCGCGGCCGAGCGCAGCCGCTCCACGCGGTGGGGACGTTCTTCCAGCAGCTCCAGCGCGGCCAGCGCTCCGGCCACGGCGGGCGGTCCGGGCGCCGTCGAGAAGATCAGTGAGCGCGCCGTGTTGATCAGGTAGCTGATCATCTCCTCGTCCGCGCACACGTAGGCGCCGTAGGAGCCGAGCGCCTTCCCGAGCGTGCCCACGACCACGTCGACCTCGCCCTCCAGCCCGGCCTCCGCCACCGCCCCGCGCCCGTCCGGCCCGAGCGCTCCGGTGGCATGCGCCTCGTCGACCATCACCCGCGCGCCGTATTCCTTTGCCAGCTCGACGATCTCCTCAAGGGGGGCGACGTCGCCGTCCATCGAGAACACGGAGTCGGTGACGATCAGGCACCGCCGCCCATCGCCGCCGCCGTGGCGGCGCAAGCTCCAGGCGAGGTGGTCGGTGTCGAGATGGCGGTATACCACGATCTCGGCTCTCGACAGGCGGCAGCCGTCGACGATCGAAGCGTGGTTCAGCTCGTCCGAGAAGACCGTGTCGCCCGCGCCCGCGAGCGCGCCGATCGTGCCGATGTTCGCCAGGTAGCCGGACCCGAACAGCAGACACCCCTCGCTGCCCTCCCACGCCGCCAGACGCTCCTCCAGGCGGCGGTGGATCGTCATCGTCCCGCTCACCAGCCGCGACGCCCCGGCGCCGACGCCCCAGCGCATCGCCGCATCCGCCGCCGCCGCGCGCACGCGGGGGTGGTCGGCGAGCCCGAGGTAGTTGTTCGAGCACAGCAACAGCACCGGCTTGCCGTCGAGCAGCACACGTGGACCCTGAGGCCCGCTCACCAGCCGCAGGCGGCGGTGCAGACCGAGTCGCTCCAATTCCGCCAGGCGCTCCTCGATCTCGTTCATCTCGCTCGAGCCGCCTAGCCGACCGGCACTCTGTTCGGCGCGCCGTCCGGGCGTGTCGGCACCGTGCGCTTGGCGCGGAACTTCAGTTGGCTCGATGGATCCCACAGCCTTATCTCCAGGTCGATCCCCGCCGCGGCCGGCGAGGCGTCGAGCAGCTCCTCGACGACATCCGGCGTCTCACCTTCCAGCCAGCCCGAGCGGTTGTCCGGGCGCGGGTTCGTGCCGTTGTCGGCCTGGCGCGCCACGTTCAGGCCGTGCTCCTCGAACATCGCCCGGTCCTCCTCGGGCTCGTTCCCGAGCGTCGTCAGGAAGTTGCCCATCATCACGCCGTTGATGCCCGCCTTCACGGCCAGCGACTGCAGCTCACCGAGGTTCTCCACGCGTCCACCGCATAGCCTGAAGAGCGCTGCGGGCAGGATCAGGCGGAAGATCGCGATCCACTTCACCGCCTCCCACGGATCCATGTACTCGCGGTCGCCGAACTTCGTGCCGGGACGGGGGTTCAGCATGTTGATCGGGACGCTCGTGGGGTCGAGCGCGGCCAGCTCGAAGGCCATCTCCACGCGTTGCTCGCGGCTCTCCCCAAGGTTCAGGATGCCGCCCACGCACGTCTCCAACCCCGACTCGCGCACCGCCTCGATAGTGCGTAACCGCCCCTCGTAGCGCACGGTGGTGGAGACCTCGTCGTAGTAGCTCTCGGCCGTCTCGACGTTGTGGTGCACGCGCTGGATGCCCGCCTCCTTGAGCGCCTGTGCGCGGGCGGCGGACATGTGCCCGACCGAGGCGCAGCGCTTCAGATTGGTGTGCTCCACCACCAAGCGGACGCCTTCCAGGTATTTCTCGAAGTCGCGCTTACTCAGGCCCTGGCCCTGGGTGACCATGCAGAAGCGGTGTGCCCCGGCGGCCTCGGCGGCGCGCGCGTGTTCGAGCACCTGCTCGGGCTCCATCATCGCGTGCAGCGGCGTCTCGGACTCGGCGAAGCGCGACTGCGCGCAGAAGCCGCAGTCCTCGGCGCAGCCGCCCGACTTGGCGTTGACCAGCGAGCACATGTCGGTCGAGTCGCCAAAGCGCTCCACGCGCGCCTCCCAGGCACGCTGGATCAGCGCTTCGATCTCGGCGTAGCCCTCGATCTCGCCGAGACGTAGGGCTTCCTCACGGGTTATCAGCGGCGGCATGTGAGACGCGACCTCTCAATCGTTCCCTGGGCATCAACGTTGTGATGCCACGTTATGGAGCCCGCCGGACAGTATCGCGGAAGGTCTCCGCGAGGGCGGCGGCCTCCAGAAGGACAGGCGATGGCGCGCGCCCGCCGCTTGACAGGTCGTAGGTATCATCGCGCCGATGACGGACCCAAACGGTGCTATCGCGCCGATGACGGACCCAAACGGTGCTCGCGGACAGCTGCTCGCTGTCAGCGACCTGCACGTCACGCACCCGGAGAACCGCAGGATCGTCGAACAGTTGCGCCCGAAAAGCGACACTGACTGGCTGATCGTGTGCGGCGACGTGAGCGAGACGATCGCCGACGTCGAGTGGACGCTCGGCCTACTCAGTCAGCGATTCGCCACGGTCGTTTGGACGCCGGGCAACCACGAGCTTTGGACGCCTCCGGACGAGCGCGTGAAACTGCGCGGCGAGCAGCGCTACCGCCATCTGGTGGAGATCTGCAGACGTATCGGTGTTCTCACGCCTGAGGACCCTTATTCGGTGTGGCAGGGCGAGGGCGGTCCTCTCACGATTGCGCCTCTCTTCTTGCTGTACGACTACTCATTCGGGCGCAACATCGCTCCAACGAAGGCTCAATCACTAGCGCTCGCGAATCGGGCGGGCGTGGTGTGCAGCGATGAGTTTCTACTGCATCCAGATCCGTACGCGAGCCGCGAGGAATGGTGTCACGCGAGGGTCCAGCAGACAGAAGAGAGACTCGAAAGCTGTGACGAGGACACCCCGATCGTGATGATCAATCACTTTCCCCTGGTGGACGAGCCGACGAAGGTGCTGCTGCATCCCGAGTTTGCGCAGTGGTGCGGTACGACTCGGACCGCGGACTGGCACTGTCGTTTCAGGACCGCCGCGGTTGTGTACGGTCATCTCCACATTCCACGCACCACCTGGTACGACGGTGTCAGATTCGAGGAGGTCTCAATGGGATATCCGCGGGAGTGGCATCGTCGGAAGCCCGGTAGAGAGGTCCTTCGACGGATAATGCCAGCCCCGGAGACACTGTGATCGAGGAGATCCTGCCGGCCGACGTCATCGCTGTCGAGGCGCGGCACGATCAGCTGGATGTGAAGCTCTTCCCCGAGGAGGAGATCGCCCTTGGGCAAGCCGTGGAGAAGCGACGGCGAGAGTTCACAACCGCACGCATGTGCGCTCGGGCGGCGCTTGGAAAGCTCGGATTTCCCGCGATGCCGATTCTCACAGGCGAGCGAGGCGCGCCACAATGGCCAGCCGGTGTAGTGGGCAGCATCACTCACTGCGCCGGGTATCGGGCGTGCGCGGTTGCCCGGTCGAGCGAGATCGTGACCGTTGGGATCGATGCGGAGCGCAACATCCCGCTTCCCGATGGCCTGCTGGGCGATATCGCAAGGCCGGAGGAGCTGCCGTGGTTGCGCCGGCTCGAACTGGAGTTGCCGGAGGTGCACTGGGATCGGCTGCTGTTCAGCGCGAAGGAGTCCGTCTACAAGGCGTGGTTCCCACTCGCCAAACGGTGGCTCGGCTTCGAGGACGCCGTGATCGCGGTCGACCCAAGCGTGGGGGCGTTCACAGCCCATCTCTTGGTCTCGGGCCCGTCACTGGCGGACGGGCCACTGCGAGGATTCTCGGGTAGGTGGATGGTTCGCGACGGGATCATCGTCACAGCTATCGCCGTGGGCGCCTGTTGAGACCATCTGGCATGCTTCTGCGCCGATGATCGCCCAGCTTGACCCAGAGGCGGAGGTGTTGTTGGAAGTGATGCGCGCCGCAGGCACAGCGCAGCCCTACACGCTTCCAGTAGAGGAGGCTCGTGAGCAGATGAGGGCGGCGCTCGTCACGAAGGGCGAGCCCATCGCCCTGTGCCGCGTTGAGAATGGCTTGCTGCCCACGCCCCACGGGGGATTGTCCCTGCGGCTATACCGTCCCGCCGAGGGCGTGCTTCCGATCGCGCTGTTCCTGCACGGGGGCGGTTGGACGCTCAACGATCTCGATACGCACGATCGTCTGTGCCGGCGTATCGCCCGGCGCTCGAAGTGGCTTGTGGCCTCACTGGACTATCGCCGGGCGCCCGAGCACAAACATCCGGCTGCGCTCGAAGACGCCCACATCGCATATCGCTGGCTGCTGGACAATGCTGATCGTATTGAAGGCGACCGATCGCGCTTGGCTCTTGTGGGCGAAAGCTCTGGAGGCACGACAGCCGCATGCCTGGCGCTGCTTCTACGGGACCTTGGTGCGCCGATGCCGGTCCTGCAGATACTTGCGTATCCATTGACCGACAGGTATGGCCGCTGGCCCTCATACCAGGAGCGGGGTACTGGATATACGCTCGACCAGGCGTTTCTACGGTGGTGCTGGGGCAACTACATACCCACCGGGCAGGATCTCGATGATCCGTACCTGCTCCCGCTCGCGGCGCCGGATCTCAGCGGCCTCGCGCCGGCGCTTGTCATCACGGCCGAGTTCGACCCCCTGCGCGACGAGGGTATCGCGTATGCGCAGAGGTTGGAGGCTGCCGGTGTCGTGGTAGAGCATCTTCACGCCGGGGATCAGATGCACGGCTTTCTCTTGACGGATCGAGCGATCGCGAGAGCGGGGGCTCTAATCGACCGGCTGGCGGATGGACTGGCGGATCTGACCTTTGCGGGCTCGTGAGGTCCGTGAACACCGGGTATGCCGAGGTGGTGGTTGCCCAGCTGGACCTGAGCAGATGCTTTAGAGCCCGTCAGATATGGCCTGGCGAGTAGGTTGACAACAGAGTAATCTCGTTCTAATATCATCACTCATGTTTCTGACTAGCTCGGAGAAGGGCGTCTCGCGACGAGCGAAATGATCGGTTTTGGGGAGGCGGAGAGAATCGCATGGGCCAGAATCGCGTGGGCCGTTTGCACCGGATCGGAAGAGTGGGATCGCTTTGCCGGCATGAGCCGTATCAGGGGAGATGCGGTTGATGCGTGACGGTTTGGCGATAACGATCGTCGGGACGTCCTGGCGGGTGTCGAAAGGATCGGACCCCGCCGTCGTCTTGGAGCTGCTGCGAGCGGGATCACCCGAACGTCGTGGAGGCAGCTTGTGAGCCGGGTCACGCACAGCCGTGGGGGATCGCTTGACGAGGTTCGCGCCGGCGTCGCCGAGCGGTTGCGAGCGCGGCGCCCGGAGATCGAGGAGACGATCTTCGCTCGTGTCCGCGAGGTGGAGTTTGGTCGTGTTGGAGCTGGGGAGGCCGAGTATTTGGCAGGACTACGCGCCGCGGTTGCTGTGGCCGTGGAGTTCGGTGTCACGGCCATCGAGCGAGGGGAGGGAGAGGAATCGGCGGACCCGATCCCATCGGTGACGGTCGAGCAGGCACGCCGCGCAGCACGCATCGGCGTGAGCCTGGATACCGTGCTTCGCCGCTACATCGCTGGACATGCACTCCTGGCGGACTTCATCATGGAGGAGGCCGATCGCAGCGGCCTCTCGGGCAACGAGGCTGTGCTGCGCCACGAACTGCGCATGACGCAGACTCCGCTGCTTGAACGCCTCACGGCCTCAATCGTCGAGGAGTACAATCTAGAGTTGGAACAGGTGGAGCGCTCGCCTGAGCAACGCCGTGCCGAACTCGTGCGAAAACTGCTCGCGGATGAGCAACTCGACGCGGATAGTCCGGCAAAGCTGGATTACGATTTTGACGCCTGGCACATCGGCGTGATCGCCACGGGGGGAAGCGTCGTTGAGTACATCTGGGGTGTGCAGGCGGCTCTTGGTTGTGAGCGCTTGGCCATCTTGCATGACGAGAGGACCACGTGGGTCTGGTTTGGCCGCCAACGGAAGCCTACGGCCGCGGACTTTAAGCGCTTGTCGGTTAAGCGGCCTACGGGCGTTTCGCTTGCGATGGGTGAGCCACGAAGGGGAGTTGAGGGATGGCGTCTGACACATCAGGAAGCACAGGCAGCGTTGTTGGTCGCGCGGCACAAGCCGCCGGGCCTGACACGGTGCTCCGATGTCTTGCTCGAGGCAGCCTTGCTACAACAGGAGGCTCTGGCCACCTCGCTGGTAGAGACCTTCCTATCGCCGCTCGACGGCCTGGGCTATCGCGGCCAGACGGCGCGTGACACGCTGTATGCCTATTTCGAAGCCAAGCGCAATGTCTCCTCCACCGCCCACCGATTGGGAGTGGTTCGGAACACGGTTGAAAGTCGTCTGCGCGAGATCGAGGAGCGACTTGGCCGGCCGCTCCATACATGCTCGGCACAGCTCGAAGTGGCACTGCGGTTAGAGGCCCTCGGCAACGCTACCGACACCGAAAAGTTGGAACCTCTAGCAGCGAACTGGTCGGATGCGCGCAGGAGCAAGGTTATCGGTGACCCACTTGAGCAATCTGCGCAATCTTCGATGGCGACCCTGAGCACATTGGTCAGCCACGGCTCGACGTCGGGCTAGTATAATCTTACAAAGTACCTTCTTAATGATATTTACGCGAAAGCAAGGTCTACGGTCTCGATGTTCACACCACCGTGTCGTAGGTGAAAATGGGATATCGCCTGCGGTCCTTCCTTCTGTTGGGTAACGTAGGGAAGAATCTTCCAGGAGCTACCGTGCGCCCCAGTGCTTGGCTATGTGGACAAGGCGGTGGTTCACCGCCCGCTGCTTTAACGACTGATGCAGTTCGTGGTAATAGAAGTCAGCAACTGATGGGAGAGGGGCATCCGAGCGACACGGATGGAGTCGCCGCCGATCGCTTGGCCGAGCGTCACTTCACAATGCAGTGTGCAAACACAGCGGAGCTGCCTAGCCTGGAGGTTGTGGCTCTGGGCTCCTTACTGCGAGGTCTGCTGTTCACCGATGGCACGGTGACACGCGCGCTAGAAGCACAGACACTGTGTCGCGTGGCGGTCGACGTAATTGAGCAGTCACGAACTCGGCTTTCCGTGCAAGCCGCACGCTATCTCGACGTAGCTGGGGCCGCGGAGTGTCTCCGCCGGCAAGTAACGATGAGGACTACCGACTCGACACCCGTGGTTTGGGCGGAGTCCTCGGTTTGGGCGGAGTCCTACATCCTCTCGGAGGGATTGCCCACAGGTTTCGTAGGAGCACTGGACAGTGCGCCTCAAGGTATCGGACAGTCGATTCAGAGACGCAAGCTGGAGAGCCGACGGGAGTTGCTTTGGTTCAGGCTGGGTCGGCCACCGGGTTGGGCACGCACTGCCACACTGGCGACAACCCAACCTGACGTTAGTTTCGTGTTCCAGACGACGCGCTGCGACCCGACGTGAAAGCGGGCGAGTTCCCTCCGACTGAGTCTGGTGGCCTGAACGAAAAGACGCTCAGTGATAGCGCTGTAGTTGAGCTGGTACCTGAAACGGCCAGCGCCGCTTTTGTGCGGCTACAGGCGTTGCTGGATGACAACACATTTCAGTCATGGCGCTCAGCGGTAGGTGATGGTGTGATTGCCGGCTCAGCGCGAGTGCACGGTCGCCCGGTGTGCGTGTGGGCGCAGGACGGTAGTCACCGCGGCGGCTCTTTGGGTCGCGCCGGCGGCGAGACAATCGCGCGCACGATTCGGCACGCAAACCGCACCGGCGTGCCGGTGCTCGGCCTGCCGCACTCGGGCGGGGCACGCCTGCAGGAGGGCGTCGGCGCACTGAGCGCGTACGGGGCGATCTTTCGCGAGCAGGCGCTTGCGCGCGTGCCACAGATAACTCTGATCGGGGGTGCCTGCGCCGGTGGAGCCGCCTACTCGCCGGCGCTCGGGGACTTTGTCGTGATGGTCGGTCCCGATGCCCGCCTATTTCTGACCGGTCCCAAGGTCGTCGAGCAGGTTACACGTGAGCAGATCAGTGCCGAGGATCTTGGCGGGCCGCGCATCCATGCCGCAAACGGTGTGGCCCACCTCATCGCCGACGACGATCGCTCGGCCGTGAAGCTGTTACGCGAGCTGCTGGGTTACCTGCCATCGACCCTCGGCGGAGTGCTGCCGTTCGTTGAAGCGATCGATCCGCCGGCCGGATGCCCGGCGGATCATCTGCCCGCCAGCACACGTCTTGTGTACGACGTTCGCGACGTGATTGCGGCGCTGGTCGACGGGGGACGGTATCTGGAGCTGGCGGCTCGGTGGGCGCGCAACATGGTCACCATGCTCGCTCGCCTTGACGGCCGTCCGGTTGGTGTCATCGCCAACCAGGCGCGTCACCTCGGAGGCACAATTGACAGCGCGGCTTCTGAGAAGGGATCGTGGTTCGTCGATCTCTGCGACCGTCTTGCGCTGCCCCTCGTGGTCTTGGTGGACACGCCCGGTTTCCTCCCAGGGACAAACCAAGAGCGAGCTGGGGTCATACGTTACGGTTCCGCTCTGCTGCGCGCGTTTGCGCGGGCGACTACGCCGAGGCTGACCGTGACCCTGCGCCAGGCTTACGGAGGCGCTCACATCGTGATGAACTCACGAGACCTGGGAGCCGATCTCACCCTTGCTTGGCCGCGGGCACGGATTGGGATCATGGGCGCAGCCCAGGCTGTGGCAATCTCCGAGCGTCGTGCGATCGCCGCCGGCTCCGACGTCGAGCAGCTCAAGGAGCGTTACACATCGATGCATCTCGCAGTGGACGTCGCGGCAGCCGACGGCTTTGTCGACGAGATCGTCTTGCCTTCGGAGACGCGCGAGCGTCTGATCCGAGCACTGGAGTTGCACGCGTGAAAATCGCCCAACGCGCTCGCTCGCGGTCGGCAGAAGCGCCATCGCAGCAACCGGAGCGGCTGCTCCGGGTTGCATTGGCCGCTGAGGATGCTGCCGGCGTTCAGGTTCTGCGGCATGTGGCGGAGCGGGGGCATCGCGTTGTGACAGTGTTCACAAGTGCCGGTGACCGCAGTGGCGGGTCGGTAACGTCAGTCGCCAAATTGGCTGAGTCATTGGGCATCGCGACGCGCGCGGCGTCGGAGGTGCGCGGGCCGGAGCCGGTGGCGTTTTTGCGTGCACAGCAGATCGATCTCCTGCTCAGCGTCCACTGCCGATACAAGATGCACGCTGATCTGCTTGAGGCCCCGACCATTGGCGCGTACAACCTGCACCCCGGCCCTCTCCCTGAGTGCGCGGGATTGCATCCTCCGAGCTGGGCTCTCTACGAAGGCGCACAACACCACGGTGTCACCTTGCACCGGATGACGGCCGAAATGGATGCGGGTCCGATAGCGTTTGCCGATCGCTTCGAACTGGAGTCCAGCGACACTGGCCTCTCGGTGCTGGCGCAGTGTGTGCAGCGTGGCGTGGGACTGATCGAGCGGCTGCTGGAACTAGCCGAGCTGGGTGATGCGATTCCCGCGCAGCCCCAGGAGCTCGACCGCCGGCGCTGGTTCGGCGCGGGGCCGCCGCAGGACGGTCGCCTTCACTGGGATCGGCCTGCGCAGCAGGTCGTGGACTTCGTGCGCGCCTGCGACTATCGGCCGTTCCCGTCACCGTGGGGTGCTCCGCGCTGCGTGGTGCGAGGGCTGGACCTAGGGGTGCTGCAAGCGCGGATCGGCCCACGGCACCAAGGTGAGCCTCATGCAGCACCCGGAACCGTGAGGAGCGCGGGCGGCGGAGGCGTTCTGGTCGCTGCCGCAGACGCTTGGGTCGAGGTGGACGAGGTCGAGGTCTCCGCGGAGGAGATCGCGGCGGCGGAGGTCCTGCGGGATGGGGACCGGCTGTACAGCGTCTCTGAGCAGGGCGCTCGCGCGCCGCGCGATGAGGACTCCCCGTTGCTCGATCACTCTCAGCTGGGGAGTATGCTCCCGCAGCGTGACACGCTCACGCGATCGGGTGCCCCTCGATCGGGGGCTCGCCGCGTAACCACTACCTCGCTTCTGCAGGAATATCTGACGCGGTCGGCCGAGCGCCATCCGGAGAAGATTGCGGTGGTCATGGACGAGGAGCGCGTCACCTACGGAGAGCTTGAGCAGGAAAGCAACCGGCTTGCGTGGCTTCTCGCCGAAAATGGTTGCCGCAGTGGGGACCGTGTCTGTCTGCTGCTGCCCAAGTCTCCAACTGCGATTGCGGCGATGATCGGCATACTCAAGGCGGGCGCTGCCTATGTGCCAATCGATGTCTCCTCTCCTGCACAGCGGGTCGAAAGCATAATTCGTGCCTGCGAGCCGCAGCTCGTGTTGGCGTGCGGGGAGACCGCAGAGCTTACGGACCAGCTCTCGCTCAGTGGTGCGCTGAGCATGGGAGTCGGGTTGCTCGACGGCTCCGCGGGTCCCAAATCGCTTGAGCCGGTGTTCCACCAAGCGGACTGGGCGGCTTCGAGCGCCGACTTGCCTAAATCGGGGAATTCCTCGGAGGATCTGGCGCACATCCTGTTCACCTCGGGATCGACCGGTGTGCCGAAGGGGGTGATGATAAGTCATTCCAACGTCATCCACTTCGTGGAGTGGGCCACCTCTTACTTCGGGACCGCCTCCTCGGACCGGATCTCCGGTCACCCGCCGCTTCACTTCGACTTGTCGACTTTTGACATATACGGGACGCTCCTGGCCGGAGCCGAGCTTCACCTGGTCCCAACGGAGGCGAACTTCCAGCCCGATACCCTCGTGGATTTCATCCGCGAGGGCGAGCTGACCCAGTGGTTCTCGGTGCCCTCCGCACTCACTTTCATGGCCAAGTATGGCACGGTGCATCAAGGTGATTTCCCGCATTTGAAGCGTCTTATCTGGTGTGGTGAGGTGCTTCCCACCCCCACTCTGATCGAGTGGATGCGCCGGCTCCCGCATGTTGATTTCACAAACCTGTACGGGCCCACCGAGGCGACCATCGCCTCAAGCTACTTTAGGGTAACCAATATCCCCGCGGACCCGACGGCCGCGATACCCATCGGTGAAGCCTGTGCGGGCGAGGAGCTCGCGGTGCTGGACAGCAAGCTGCAGCCGCTGTCTCCCGGGGAGACTGGCGAGATCTATATCGGTGGGGCCGGGCTCAGCCCGGGGTACTGGCGCGACACGGAGAAGACCGCCGTTGCCTTCCGGCTGCGCGAGAATGCGCACAAAGACGGGACACGGTTGTACCGGACTGGCGACTTGGGATACGTCGGCGAGGATGGACTGGTCTACATTCTCGGTAGGGTCGATTCGCAAATCAAGAGCCGCGGCTATCGGATCGAGCTGGGGGAGATCGAGGCGGCGCTCAACGCCCAGCCTGTTCTCAAGGAATGTGCCGTAGTGGGTGTGTGCGTGGGGGGGTTCGTGGGGACAGCGATCTGCTGTGCCTACTCCCCGTCGGATCGCGACGACGTCTCACATGTGGAGCTCAGGGAACGCCTTGCTCGGCAGCTCCCTTCCTACATGCTTCCCTCGTACTGGCTTTCGCTGGATACGCTCCCCAAGAACCTGAACGGCAAGATCGATCGCCGCAAGCTCAAGGAGCACTTCGAGCGTGAGGCGGAAGCGTCCACCGAGGAAACGCTTGACGGGCGCGGGTTGGAACCTTCCATTGAGGGCGGCGCGGTGGATGGGCCACTTTCTATCCTGACCAGCTCGGATACCGTAGCCAAGCCCAAGCGGGCTGTGGGAGGGGCGTTGGCCGATCGTCTTGCCCAGATGCCACAGGCGGAGTGGGACGCAGTTGTGTTAGAGGTGGTCCAAACGCAGGCGGCGGCCATTCTCGTGCATCTGTCGTCGCAGTCGGTGGAGCCAGATCGCGCTTTCAACGAGCTCGGCCTTGACTCACTGGGCGCTGTCGAGCTGAGCAATCGTCTTGGCGAGGCGACCGGGCTGCGGCTGGCACCGACGCTGATCTTCGATCATCCGACGCCCGCGGCCGTGGCGAAGCTCCTGCGCTTGAAGGTGGAAGGAGCAGAGCGTGGCGCGGCGGTTATGAGGCGCGCTGCAACGCAGTCCGACGAGCCGATCGCAATTGTGGGAATGAGCTGCCGCTACCCGGGCGGAGTGCGCTCGCGTGAGGATTTGTGGAAGCTGCTCGTCAGCGAGCGTGACGCGATTGGCGAGTTCCCCAGTGACCGTGGCTGGGACCTGGAGGCTCTCTATGACCCCGATCCGGATAACCCGGGTACAAGCTACTCACGTCACGGCGGTTTTGTCTATGACGCTGGGGAGTTCGACGCCGGGTTTTTCTCGATTGGCCCCCGTGAGGCGCTGGCGATGGACCCTCAGCAGCGGCTACTCCTGGAAGGCGCCTGGGAGGCCTTCGAGGACGCCGGGATCGACCCTACATCGCTGCGCGGCAGCCAGACCGGGGTGTTCGCGGGCGTCATCTCCGTATTCACCCCTGACGGGCGTCAGTTCTTGGGTCCCGACGAGCTCGAGGGTTTCTGGCTGACCGGGAGCTCGGCCAGTGTCGTCTCGGGACGGGTGTCGTACGTCCTCGGCCTCGAGGGGCCAGCGGTGAGCGTGGACACTGCCTGCTCGTCATCGCTCGTGGCGATGCACTTGGCCTGCCAGGGGTTGCGTTCTGGCGAGTGCTCTCTGGCGTTGGCTGGCGGCGTGACGGTGCTCGCGAGTCCGGGCGTGTTCGTCGCCTTCAGCCGTCAACGTGCCCTGTCGCCCGATGGACGTTGCAAGTCCTTCGCGGCTGGGGCCGATGGCACTGGTTGGTCAGAGGGTGTGGGTCTCCTGGTGTTGGAGCGTCTTTCCGACGCTCAGCGCAATGGTCATCGGGTGCTTGGTTTGGTGCGTGCAAGTGCCACGAACCAGGACGGTGCGAGTAATGGGTTGACGGCTCCCAACGGTCCTTCTCAGGAACGGGTCATCCGCCAGGCTCTTATGAGCGCAGGCTTGTCGGCGTCCGAAGTGGACGTGGTGGAGGCACACGGCACCGGCACCACTCTGGGTGATCCGATTGAGGCTCAGGCTCTGCTCGCGACCTATGGGCAGGATCGTCCTGGAGAGCGTCCCCTATATCTGGGCTCTATCAAGTCGAACCTGGGCCACACCCAGGCTGCGGCTGGTGTGGCCGGCGTGATCAAGATGGTCG
Organism: Solirubrobacteraceae bacterium; assembly: GCA_035648675.1. Taxonomy (GTDB): domain Bacteria; phylum Actinomycetota; class Thermoleophilia; order Solirubrobacterales; family Solirubrobacteraceae; genus Palsa-744. The sequence continues at coordinate 329 of DASRKZ010000114.1, read as the reverse complement.
AGGCGATGCGCCACGGGCTCATGCCGAAGACCCTGCACGTGGATGAGCCCTCCCCTCATGTGGATTGGTCGGAGGGCGAGGTTGAGCTGCTGCGTGAAGCGGTGCCTTGGCCTGCGGGTGAGCGTCCGCGTCGTGCTGGGGTCTCCTCTTTTGGTGTAAGTGGCACTAACGCGCACATAATCTTGGAGGAGGCTCCGCGCGCAAAGGAGCCGGGTGTGGATGCGCCGCCTGCTCCCAGGCCGGAGTTGTTGCCGTTCCTGGTTTCGGCGTCGAGTGGGGGGGCGCTTATGGCACAGGCTGAGCGTTTGCGTGTGCATTTGGAGGCTGAG
>DASRKZ010000113.1:0-4899 GCA_035648675.1 Solirubrobacteraceae bacterium | reverse complement strand
CCCCGCACCGCTGAAGGCGCCTCCCCCGCGCCCCGGGGACGGCAACGGCAAGTCCGGCCCCGTTGAGGAGGCGAAGGCGGCCGGGATCAACGTCGTCGACTGGGTCGACGAGCGCACGTCGCTCAGTGGCGGCGCCCGCTGGCTGATGTTCCGGAAGGTGCCGAAAGGCACCAACTGGTTCTACACGCTCGGCTCGGCGACGATGTTCGCCTTCCTCTCGCAGGCGGTCACGGGGGTCTTCCTGGCGATGTACTACCGCCCCGACGCCTCCGGCGGCGCGTATGAATCGATTCGCTACGTGACCAACGATGTGTTCCTCGGCCAGTTCGTGCGAGGCATGCACAAGTGGGGCTCGAGCGTGATGGTGATCCTCGTGTTCCTCCACATGGGTCGCACGTTCTTCTTCGGCGCCTATAAGTACCCACGCGAGCTCAACTGGGTGATCGGGGTGGTGCTGCTGATCCTGACGATGGTGATGTCCTTCACCGGCTACCTCCTGCCCTTCGACCAGCGCGCCTACTGGGCGACGATCGTAGGCGTAAACATCAACGGCACCGGCCCCCTGATCGGTCCCTACCTGAGCGACTTCCTCAGAGCGGGCCCCGAATTCGGCGCCACCACGCTGTCGCGCTTCTACGCGATCCACATGCTGCTCATCCCCGGCGCGCTCGTCGCGTTGATCGGTGCGCATCTGTACCTGGTGGCGAAGCTCGGCACGACCGCGCCACCGTGGATCAAGGCCGAGCAGAACCCCGAGCTGCGCAAGGCGGACGCGTGAATCAGCGCGAGAAGGAGGAGTACCTCCGCGAGTACGGGATCCTGAAGGCTCAGGGCAAGCCGTTCTTCCCTTACGCGGTAACCAAGGACGCGGTGATGGCGTGCGTCGTGATGGCCTGCATCATCGCGATGTCGCTGATCCTCGGCGCCGAGCTGGGCTCGAAGGCGAACCCGACGACGACCACCTATGTGCCGCGTCCCGAGTGGTACTTCTTCTTCCTATTCGAGGTCCTCCGCGTGATCAAGCCGCCGAGCCTCGTGCCGCTGGCCACGATCGGCGTGCCCACGATCGGCATGATCCTGCTGTTCCTGCTGCCGTTCTACGATCGCGGTCCCGAGCGCCGCCCGGAGCACCGTCCGATCGCGACGATCACGGGCATCGTGGTGATCGCGGTGATGGCGTTTCTGACCTACTCCGGCGCCAACGCCGGCTCGCCGACGGCGATCGAAATGGCCACTCCACCCGCCGTCACGCAAGCGGGCGGAACGAGGCTCGCCGAATACGAAGCCGGTAAGCAGGTGGTCGCGCAGTCGGGCTGCCTTGCTTGTCACAAGATCGGCGACAACGGCAACAGCGGACCCGGGCCGGAACTGACGCATATCGGTGCGCGATTGCCCGCCCAGGGAATCGCGCGCACGCTCGTGAATCCCACGGCGCCGATGCCCTCGTTCAAGAACCTGCCGCCGCAGAAGTTCAACGCGGTCGTCGCCTTCCTCACGCAGCTGAAGTAGGAGGCAAGTCGTGCCAGCTCAGGCGAGCACCGGTGCCGGCCGATCTCCGAGCGGTGGCGCAAACGGGTCCTCGCCGGAGCGGGAGGCCTCGCCCGATCCGCCCCCGGGGACGCTCGAGGCAGCCCAGGTACGGGCGATGTTCGACCGCATCGCAGGGGTCTATGACCTGCTGAACGGCGTTATGACCGCCGGCCTGCATCACCGCTGGCGGGAGCGCGCGGCGGACCTCGCCCGCGTCGGCCCGGGCGCGCGAGTGCTCGACGTCGCGACAGGCACCGGCGACCTGGCGATCGAGCTCGCGCGACGCGTCGCTCCCGGAGGGGAGGTGGTGGGCAGCGATTTCGCCGAGAGCATGCTCGCGCGGGCCCGGACCAAGCCCAAGCCGCCGGGCGCCGAGCTGCGCTTCGAGTGGGGCGACGCGCTCCAGCTGCCCTTCGCCGACGGGGCATTCGACGCCGCCACGGTGGGATTCGGGGCTCGCAACTTCGCCGACCTCGCCCGTGGCCTGGAGGAGATGACGCGCGTCGTGCGCCCCGGGGGGAGGGTGGTGGTACTCGACTTCACAACCCCCTCGCGGCCGCCGCTGTCGCTCTTCTACCGCCTCTGGTTCGATCGGGTCGTGCCGCTGCTTGGACGCCTGGCGGGAGATCCGGAGGCCTATAGCTACCTCCCCGACTCCGTCAAGCGCTTCCCACCGCCCGCCGCGCTGGCGGCGGAGCTGGAGCGGGCCGGTCTGCGGGAGATCAGCTACCTGCTCACCGCCGGGGGCATCGTCGTGATCCACAGCGGCACGGTGCCCTCGCGGGGGGCGTGAGCAGCGCGGTGAGCCGTCCCGTCGCCGAGCACGCCACCGAGGACGTAGACGCCGTCGAGGCGATCATGCGCCGCGGCGGTGAGGGGCTGCGCGAGCGGATGACTCGCACCGAGCTCTACCTGGAGGGGGTGACCGCGGAGGCCGGCGTCCCGCTCGCAGTCCATGCCAACACGACGATCAAGGCCGGCGGCAAGCGGCTGCGCCCGCTGCTCGTCGTGCTCGCCGCCGAAGCGGCCGGCGGGCCGCCGGAGAGCACCGAGGGTGAGCAGGGTCTGCTCCGGGCGGCGGTGGCAGTCGAGCTGGTGCACTCGGCGACGCTCGTACACGACGACGTGATCGACGACGCCCGACTGCGGCGCGGGCACCCGACGGTGGCCGCGCTCGCCGGGCGTGAGGTGGCGATCGCCACCGGCGATCTGCTGTTCTCGCGCGCGTTCTCCGAGCTCGCGCGTAACGGCGACGCGGCCCAACTGCGCGCGCTCTCGGATGCCAGCTCGGCGCTCGCCGCGGGCGAGCTGCTCCAGCGCGAGGATGCCTACGCCTCGCACGTCGCGATCGAGCGCTACCTGAGACGCTGCGAGCTGAAGACCGCCGCGCTGTTCGAAGCCGCCTGCCGTCTCGGAGCGCTCGTGGCGGTCGCCGGGTCGGCCGCCCTCGCGGACACGCTCGGCGCCTTCGCTCGGCGGATCGGGCTGGCCTTCCAGATGCTGGACGACGTGCTCGACGTATCCGGGCCGGTCGAGCGCACCGGCAAGTCCCGTGGCACAGATCTGCTCGACGGTACCGTCACACTGCCGCTGATCCTCGCGCGTGAGCGCGACAGTGAGCTCGCCGAGGTCAACCTCGCCACGCTGGAGGGTCCGCGCCAGGCGGAGGAGCTCTGTGACCGGATCGCCGCCACGGGCGCACTCGAGGAAGCCCGCGTGCGGGCGCTCGCGGTGGTCGACGAGGCCAAGCAGGCACTCCCGGCCAGTCTCCCGGCCGGCCGCGCGACGCTGCTGGACCTGGTCGCCGACGCGGTGGTCGAGCGCTACAGGTAGCGGGTCGAGGGGACGGCTACAGGTAGAAGTCGGAGGGGACGATCAGGTCCGCGTCGAGCGCGCGGATGAAGAACTCGACCTCGTCCTCCATGTTCGCCTGGGTGAGCTGCTTCAGATCGCTCAGCAACGCGGCGGCCGAGCGGTCGAGCTCCTCGTCCAGCCGCTCCACGGCCGCCTGCTCGAACACGCCCTCGCGGCGGGCCTCACACTCGGGACAGCGCATCACGATGCGCCAGTGCCGCGGGCCTTCCTCGACCCAGTCCAGCGGATATGCGAGCTCCCCGGCGCAGTGAAAGCAGACGTGCAGCGGATCGGGCGCACCGGGGCTCTCCCCGGCGGCGGGAGCGGGAGCGGCCGCCGGCTGGTCGCGATAGACGACCTCGATCTGCTTGCCGCTGGGTAGCCGCACGTTGTGACGGGTGTGATGGCTTCGGTCGGGTTGCATGGCTGGTCTCGGACCTCATCGACTCCCGGGACAGCCGCCTTTAGCGCGGTGGTAGGTTGATATGAGCTATGGCCACCACGATCCGCGCGATCGGGCACGAGGATCGGCTGAGCCTCGTGGACCATCTCGATGAGCTGCGCACCCGCCTGATCGTCAGCGCGGTGGCGCTTGCGATCGCCTTCGGTTTCTGCCTGTGGCAGAACCACGCGTTGCTGCACCTGATCAATGCGCCGCTGAGCAAGCAGACCGAGAAACAGGTCGCCAAAGGCAACGGCCCGCTCGGTCAGACCGCGCTCGCGCAGCAGGGGGTATTGAAAGTCGCGCGGGACACCGAGGCGATCGTGCTCGCGCTGAGCGCCCCGGCGAGTGGCCTGCCGGCCGCCACGCGCGCGCAGCTCGCCCGGGAGATCCCCAGCCTGCGCGCCGCCGTCGCCAAGATCCCCCCGGTTCCGGAAGGCAACAAGCCCGTGACGCTTGGCATCGGCGAGCCGTTCACGACCACCATCACGGTGACGCTCATGTTCGCCCTGGTCATCTCACTGCCGGTGATCCTGTTCGAGCTGTACGGGTTCGTGCTGCCCGCGTTCAGCCCGAAAGAGAGACGCATCGCGATGCCGCTCCTCGCCGCGATCCCGCTCCTGTTCGTGCTCGGCGTCGCGTTCGGCTACTTCGTCGTGTTGCCGGCCGCGCTGCGGTTCTTCCAGAACTTCAACAGCAGCGAGTTCAACGTCCTCGTGCAGGCCAGTCCGTACTACAAATTCGTCGCAACCATCCTCCTGGCGATGGGGCTCGTCTTCCAGGTGCCCGTCGCGATCCTCGCCGCCACGCGCGTCGGAATCGTCACGCCCCAGCAGCTGCGCCACAACCGCCGCTACGCGATCGTCGCGTGCGCCGGCATGGCGGCCTTCCTGCCGGGCGACGCCGTGACGCTGATCCTGGAGACAGTGCCGCTGTACATCCTCTACGAGTTGAGCATCCTCGTCGCGTCGTTCGTCGCGCGCCGCGACGAGAAACGGGCGCGGGCCGAAGCCGGGGCGGCAGCCCCGCCAGGAGGTTCCAGCCAGCCCGCTGAGCCCTCCCCAGCTGAGCCC
>DASRKZ010000112.1:0-14146 GCA_035648675.1 Solirubrobacteraceae bacterium | reverse complement strand
CACGCGCACACGCTCGGGCGCGAGCGCGCGCAGGGCGAGCATCGCCTCCACCGCGCCGAACCCGCCGCCCGCGATCAGCACATGGGCGGGACCCGATCGAGAGGTGGTGCGCGCCATGCTTGGGAAGATCGCATCCCGTCGCCGGCCGGGCATCCGTGAAAACCCCGGAAGCTCATACCGGGGTACTACGCGCCGCCGGAGTCAAGCGTTGCCAGCAGGCGCAGCTCCTCCATCAGCAGACGCGGCAGCAGGAAGTGCTCGCGCACGTGCTCGCAACCGCTCTGGCCGAGGTGCTCGGCCAACTCCCGGTCATTCAGCAGTCTCAACATCGCCGTCGCGCACTCCTCGATGCTTTCCACCAGCACCCCGCCGGTCCCATCGGGCATTTGAAGCGGGATGCCTCCGGCGCGCCCGGCGACGACTGGCGTGCCCTTCCACAGCGACTCAGACACGACGAGCCCAAAGCCCTCGCGGATCGACTTCTGCACGATCACCTCGGAGAGGCGCTGGAACGCGTTGACCTCGACGTTGCCGACCCCGGTGAGGTTGGTGTAGACGTGGATCAGCTCCTCACGCTCCGCGACCTCCGAGACCTGGCGGTACACATCCCAGCCCTCGGGGTCATCGAGGGCCATCGAGCCGACGAGCGCGAGCTGCAGATCCCCGATCTCCTCGCGCACGAGCCGGTAGGCCGCGATCACGCCAAGCGGGTCCTTCCACTGGTCAAAGCGCGATACCTGGGTCACGAGCCGTCCCGGGACCTCGACGCCGATCCAGTCGAGGATCTGGCCGGCCATGCGCAGATCGAGGTCGATGTTCTTGGGGCTCAAGGGATCGATCGCCGGCGCAATCGCCTCCACCCGGTCCACCGGAAAGTCGGGGGGTACGAACTCGGGCATCGTGAAGACCGCCGCGTCGAACCCGCCCAGCAGCGGCTCCATAAAGCTCCACGCGTCGGGGTTGGGCTCGCTGGTGTCGATGTGGCAGCGCCATACCCAGCGCGCGTCGCCCTTACCGTGCGCCTCCAGCAGCCCGGCGGGCTGGGGATCGTGGATAACGATGAAGTCATAGCCGCCGTCCAGGGTCGCCGCGTTCTCCTGAATGCACTGCCTGTAGACGGCCTGCTCGGCGTCACTCAACCCGCGTGGCGCGCCCTGCAGCGCGTTGTGCAGCGCCTTGGTCGCGTGGAAGAAATCCTCGTCGCCGCCGATCACCTTCCAGTCCACGGTGAGACCGAGGTCGCGCAGCAACGGGACGCTCGAACGCAAGAGCTCGGACACCCCACCGCCATAAGACGTCGCGTTGACATTCAGGATGCGCGCGCCCTTGAGCGCGCGTGCGTGCTCGCGCAGCTCCTGCATGATCCCATCCGGAGCTAGCCCGTCATAGGCATCGAGCGACCAACGTCCCACTGTCACCTTCTGCAACACTGGTTCTCTCTCCTCAAGGTCCTGTCAGGTCGCGCCGCTGGAAGATCCACACCGCAGCGAGCGCTGATGCCGCTGCGATCCCGAGCATGATGACGGCGGCGGCGGCGCGAAAGGGCTGCGCGGGCACGAGCCCGACATGCGCGAACGGCGTTGCCTCCACGAGCCACTTCGGCACGCCGAGCGGGGAGCCGAACAGATCCCACAGGAACGCGACCGTAACGAGCCCGTAGGAGAGCCCGGCGCTTGCTCGGGGGATGATCGCGTAGGTGAGCGCCGCGATGCCAAGGAACATCAGCGCGACGGGCAGGCAGTTCAGGCCGGCTTCGAGCATCCCCGCCAGGGAAACGCTGACGCCGCCCGACTCGGCGCCCACCCAGGTCAGCAGACCGGCAGTCAGCGAGATGGCCGTGGCGCCGGCGACCGCGAGCACGAGCCGTCCGCCCAGCCATCCGCGGCGGCTGACCGGTAGGGAGAGCAGCGTCTCCAGTCGCTCATCGGCTTCCTCGTGGCGCGCGGCGGCGATCTGCGCGCAGACGAACAGGCTGACGGCCAGGACGAAGAAGATGAACACGAACGCGAGGTAGCCGGTGGGCGTGACGATCGAGCCGGTGCCGAGCTTTGCGACCTCCTGTTGCAGGCTCTTGGAGATTCCCGCGGTTGAGGTGCTCTTTGCGATCACGCCGGTGATGTAGGCGAATGCACCGACGCTCGAGAGCCACACGATCAAGCTGGCGCGCTCTGAGCGCAGCGCCTGCGCGATCGGCGAGGAGAGCAGACCCAGATGTGGCTCGGCGCTCTCACGGGCCGGGAGGACCCCGGTGCCGATGTCGCGCCCGGCGGCGATGTGTGCCGCCATCACGAGCAGCAGCACGGTTGCCGCGGCGGGGAGCGCCAGCACAATCGGATGGGCGCCGGTGAACGGGCGCACTTCCTCCGCCCACCCGAGCGGCGTCGCCCAGCGCAGCCAGCCGGCGCCACTGGAGGTGTCGGCGATGACCCGCAGCGCCAAGAACAACCCGACTGCCGCACCGCCGAGCTCGAGCGCCATCCTGCGTGTCGAGGCAAGCTGGCTCGTGAGCGCGCCGACCCCGACGAACACCGGCATGACCGAGGCCGTCGCGAGGGCGAGATCGGCTGACCCGCCCGCCGGCAGGCCAGCCAGGAGCAACCCGGCGAACTCGGCGAGCCCCATGATCAAGGCGCCCGCCGCGATCGCGGCCATCGCCGCGAGATACGCGGTCCCTCGCCCAACCGAGCCGGCCAGCACCAGCTCCATCCGGCCGGTGTCCTCCTCGGTCCGCAGCGCCCGTACCGCGGCCAGCAGTCCGAAGACCGCGGCGAAGATCGCCAGCGTCCCGCCGACGCGCCAAGCCGTGTAGCCGGAGACGGTGAGCAGGTCGTGAGGGACCCCGTAGAACAGACGGATCGCCTTGTTATCAGCGAAGCTATGGGCGAATGCGAGCCGGCTCGACAGCATCGGGTAGGCGTCGCGGTAGCCGACGGGCTGGATGTAGGCGATCACGGCGAACAGGAATCCGAAGGAGATCGTGCGGACCCGCGCGTCACGGAACGCCCGCCGGGCGAGGGCGCGCGCGGGCTCCAGGCCCACGCCGGTGCTCGAACCGGTGCGGCTCGGCGCCGTGAGCGCTCCGTTAGCGCTCGGCACGGCCGTGGGAGCCGTCGTAGTGGTGCAGGAAGATCTCCTCGAGCGAGGGCTCACGGCTGCTCAACGTCTTAATCGAATCCCCACCCACCCCGGAGAGCGCGGCGATCAGCGGGCCGACACTCCCCGTGACCTCGAAGCGCAGCGCGTTCGGGCCCGCGCTCTGCACGTGCACCCCCGCAAGCGGCGGCAGCTCGGGCGCCTGGCCTACGAACGTGACCTCGACCGTCTGCACAGCGAGGTGGCGTAGCTCCTCGAGCGTTCCCTCGTCAACGAGTTTTCCCTCTCTGAGGATCCCGATCCGATCACACAGCGCCTCCACCTCGCTGAGGATGTGCGAGGAGAGAAAGACAGTCTGCCCGCGCCCCTTGGCCTCCTTAACACAATCCCGGAAGGCCACCTCCATCAACGGGTCCAGGCCGCTCGTCGGCTCATCGAGCAACAGCAGCTCCGCGTGTGTGGCGAGCGCCGCGATCAGCTGCACCTTCTGGCGGTTGCCCTTCGACAGCGCCCGGATCTTCTTGTGACTGTCCAGATGAAAGCGCTCCACAAGCACATCGCGATAGGAGACATCGGTTCCGCCGTGCAGTCGCGCGAGGAACTCGAACGTCTCGGCGCTGGTCAAAGAAGGCCAGAGGAATGGCTCACCCGCGACATACGCGACGCGCTGGTGCGCTCTCACCGGATCGCCCCACGCGTCGACGCCGAACAGCTCCGCACGCCCGTCGCTCGGGCGGTGCAGCCCCAGCAGCAGCCGGATCGTGGTCGTCTTGCCGGAGCCGTTCGGGCCGAGATACCCATACACCTCGCCCTCTCCCACCGTCAGGTCGAGCCGGTCCAGCGCGAGCGTGCCTCCATAGCGCTTGGAGAGACCCTCCGTGTGAATCGCGGGTCTCACGAAGTCACCTTGCCGATGTGGGACATCATGTGGGCAGGCTATTGCGATTCGTGCCAGCGAGCATCAGCCTTCGCCCGCACCAGGACTCAGGGAAAAGCCGCAGCGAGAACGAGCCGGTCTGGTGAGGCGATCGGTCCTTCTCGGCGGCGTGGAATGATCCGGCGGTGCGGGCGATACAGATAGAGCGCCCCGGCGTGCTGCGCTCGGTGGAGCTGCCCGAGCCTACGCCGGGACCCAACCAGGTCCTCGTGAGAGTGCATGCATGCGGCGTTTGCCGCACCGACCTACACCTACTTGACGGGGAGGTCGAGATTCCCCAACCTCCGATCGTTCCCGGCCATCAGATCGTCGGAACCGTGATCGCCACCGGCGAGCGAACAGGAACCGGTGAGCCGCTGGAGCCGGGAACGCGCATCGGCATTCCATGGCTTGGATGGACTTGCGGTCGCTGCCGGTACTGCCTCAGCGGGCGGGAGAATCTCTGCGATCTCGCGCGCTTCACCGGACGGGACATCGACGGTGGCTTCGCGGAGATGACGGTGGCCGACGAGCGCTACTGCTTTGCGTTGCCCGAGGGCTACTCCGACCTTCAGGTCGCCCCCCTGCTGTGCGCGGGACTAATCGGCTATCGGGCTCTGGGAATGACCGTAGAGGCCGAGCGGCTCGGCCTCTACGGGTTTGGCTCCTCGGCGCACATCATCGCTCAGGTCGCCCGCTTTCAGGGTCGGCGTGTGTTCGCCTTCACTCGTCCCGGAGACGAGGCCGGACAGACCTCGGCGCGCGAGCTCGGCGCCGAGTGGGCGGGGGACTCGCTCTCGGCGCCGCCGGAGGAGCTGGACGCGGCGATCATCTTCGCCTCTGCCGGTGAGCTTGTCCCTGCGGCGCTGCGTGCCCTCGCCAAGGGTGGAACCGTGGTGTGCGCAGGGATTCACATGTCTGACATCCCGAGCTTTCCCTACGACACCCTGTGGGGCGAGCGGACCGTTCGCTCGGTCGCCAACCTGACCCGCCAGGATGCCCGCGAGTTCCTTAGCCTCGCACCCCGCGTCCCGGTTCGCACCGACGTGCACCCCTACACGCTGGGGGACACGGGCCGCGCCCTTGAGGATCTGCGCGCCGGACGTTTCCAGGGCGCCGCGGTGATCGACCTCGACAGGTGACGTAAGTGGTCTCGCTCGCAAGTTCGCGCACGTATCAGCCGCGGGCGCACTTGCTCCTCCGCAGAAAGCAGGCGCAAGTTCGGCCTGGGCTGGCGTCCGTAGTTTCCCCCAGCCAGATTGCGGGTTTCTCACGACGTGAGACTCTCCCCTCGAGCCTATCGTCAGAGGCTCCATGCACCGCTCACCGACAGTGGCAACGAAGGGGCGCCAAGAGACGCCCATACGAGCTTCCGCGGCCCGCACGCGAGCAGTAGACATCGACCCGCGACCTTGGCGGTGGGGCCACCCGCGCGTGCTCGTCGAGCACCCGGACGAGGCGGCCGGCCTTGCGATCGCCTCCGGCTTGCGCTTCGCCGGCTACGCGGTCGCCGTCTGTCCCGGCCCGCGGGGACACGGGCAGTGTCCGCTGACGGGGCCAGCGGGGTGCGCCCCCGCTCACGACGCCGACCTCGTCGTCTGCTCCCTGGGCTACGAGCGCGAGGCGGCCCGGGAGGTCTTGCGCGAACTCCACACGCGTTACCCCGCCACCCCGCTTCTGGTCGAGGTGCCGTCGGAGATGGACGCGGAACTGCGAGAGCTCTTGGACGGCTGCCACCCGTTGCCGGCACCGGCGACGCCCGAGCAGATCGTGGCTACGGTCCAGAGCCTGTCCGGGCATGTCGCCGAGGAGGGCCTCGCCGGTGCGTAGCCCATTTCACAGCGAGCAGGAGGCCTTTCGCTTTCTCCTGCTACTGATACTCGCCCTGATCCCAATCGTGCTCGCCGCGGCGCTCGGCCCGACGTGGCTGGCTCTCGTTGTGCTTGCGGTCGTACTCGGCGTTCTCGCTCTGCGCGTGGCGCAGCGGCGCATGCGCAAGGTCCGCGGCCTCGAGCTGTCCGTGAAGATGGCCCCGCCGCACGTGGGCTCGGCGGCAGAGCGCCGCGTCCTCGTCGTCGCCAACGACACGCTCGACGAGGAGGCGCTCCTCAGCGAAGTCGAGAGGCTGGCCTGTGTGCCGGATACGCACCTGCTCCTGCTCGTGCCCGCGCTGATCACCACCGGAGCCCGCCTGACCGGCGCGATCGACGGTCTCTGCGACCAAGCGCGCGTCCGCCTGAAGACGGCCCTCGACCGCGCCGGCGACCACGGCCTCGTCGTCGCGGGCGAGATCTCAGAGGCAGACCCGCTCGAAGCCATCGAGGACACGTTCGCCACCTTCGCGCCGGATGAAGTCATCGTCTCCACTCGCTGGGAGCGGGCCGCCAGCGGGCTCGAGCCGCGGCTCGCGGGTCTCGTGCGTGAACGGTTCGCCGTGCCCGTTCGTCATCTCGTCTTCGAGCCCGGCTCCGCCGCGCAGGAGCCAGACGAGGACACCGAGGCGAGATACCGGCAGGAATTCGGTGAGGCGGCCGCCAGGAAGTTCGGGCTGAAGACGCTGGCCGGTGTGGGGATCCTTGCCGCAGTGCTGCTGTCGATGGTCGCGCTGGTCCAGAGCAGCGAAAGAGACGAAGCACGCGCGGCATCCCAGATCGCCGCTGCGCAGGCCGCCGCGCTACCGCCGGTGGCAAAGGTGGTGGTTCTGAAGATCATTCCGGAAGGCAAGCTCGGTCCGGAAGGCGAAAAGCACGATGCCTTCACCACGACCGAATTCAACGTGCGGGTGGGCCAGCCCCAACAGCTGAGGATCGACAATACCGATACGGTGCCACACAGCATTACCTCGCCGGGAGCCGGCGTCAACATAGTGCTGATGCCCGGCACTCATACTTACACCCTGCTCGTGAGGCATGCGGGCGTGTTTCTCTGGTTCTGCGCCTTCCGGTGTGACGAATGGGCGATGCAGCACCCCGGCTACATGAGCGGCTACATCACCGCCAGTTAGAGCTTGCCCGCCAAGGGCCGTGCCGGGTGGTGGCCGCTGCGGCGCCGAGCACTGCGTCCACCGCGCCGTCGGCACCTCGGAGAGATCCGTGCTTTCCCGCAGCAGGTCCAGGTGTTTGCACGGAGGCTGAGCGATCTGCCGGAGGCTAGCTTGAAACCATGTCCAGCCATCTGCACCTGGCGCCCAGCCCCGTTGGAACCGGATCTCCCATCCGCCCCGCGTCGCCCGTCCGCGCCGCGTCGCCTATCCGCGTGGTCCTGGCCGACGACCATGCGCTGATGCGCCGCAGTCTGCGGCTGCTGCTCGACGGCGAGGAAGGTGTGGAGGTGATCGCCGAAGCATGCGACTTGGCGTCTGTCGTGCGCCACGTTCATGGCCACCAGCCGCATGTCCTCGTGCTCGATCTGGGCATGCCCGGCGGTTCCAGCATCGAGACGATCGGTAAGCTGCGCGAGCGAGCGCCCGACACTCAGGTCGTGGTGGTTACGATGGACGACAGCCCCGTGTTCGCGCAGCGCGCGCTCGCCACCGGCGCGCTCGGGTTCGTCCTGAAGGATCTCGCCGACAGCGAGCTGCCGCAGGCCGTTCGCGCCGCCGCAGTGGGCGAGGAGTACGTCAGCCCGCGGGTGGCGGCCCGGTTGGACGCTTTGCACCGGGCGCTCACCGACGATGAGCTGACTTCGCGTGAGGTCGAGGTTCTGCGGCTGATCGCGCTCGGCCACACGAGCGTTGAGATTGCGCGCAAGCTGCACCTCTCCCCGCGCACAGTGGAGACCCACCGTGCCCGCATACACGGGAAGCTCGGGCTCACCACCCGGGCCGAGCTGGTCCGCTACGCGCTAGGACGCGGTCTGCTCAGAACCTGAGCGTTCCACAGGACTCCCAGCCCCGCCGCGGTGGCGTACCGGCAGGCAGGCCCTAACAAGGGTGCCCTGCTCGCCGGAGTCGATGCTCAGCGTGCCTTCGGCGAGGCTCACCCGCTCCTGCATCCCCGCCAGCCCGAACCCGTGACTCCCAGCGTCGGGGTCAAAGCCGGCGCCGTCGTCCTGCACCTCGACCAGCAACTCGCCGTCGGCCTCGCTGACAGCCACGCGCACCCTGTTCGCCCGGGCGTGCTTGGCGACATTCGTGAGCGCCTCCTGCACCAGCCGGTACACGGTGCCCTCGAGCTCCTCGTCCAGACGGACCTCCCCCGCCATGGGTCCTGCCAGCGCAAGCTCGCCGTCGATCTGGAAGCCGCCCTGCTCACGGTGGCGGTCGAGCAGCCCCTCGATCGCGCTCCGCAACCCGAGCTCGTCAAGCGCCGCGGGGCGCAGCTCAGTGATGATCGCCCGCAGATTCTCGACCTCACGCTCGATGCGCTCCACCGCCTCGCGCATCGCCTCCTGCGCACACGGCAGGTCATCGCGACGCAGCGCAGAGGAGAGCAGCAGGCGCAGCCCACCCAAACCCTGCAACGTCTCGTCGTGCAGCTCCCGCGCCCAGCGGCGCCGCTCAGCCTCAGCGGCGGCGAGCGAGCTGCGCAGCCGGTCGGCCTGCACGCTCTGAGCCAACGCCACCGCGGTCGCGGCGCTCGCCGCAAACGTGCGCAGCATCTGCTCGTCCTCCTCTCTGAACTCATCGCCGTTGTCCTCGCGATCGAATGCCGCCAGAACTCCCACGGCTTCGCCGCGATAGATCATCGGCACGAGCAACGCCGTCTGCGCGTCGGGCACCCCAAACTCGCTGGGGGCGATCCGCAGCCTCGCGGCGACATCGGTGATCCGCTCGGGACGACGCCGCTCCAGCACCTGCCCGGATGTCGACTCGGCGATCGACAGGCGCGTACCGCGCACCTCCTCGACATGACCGGAGCTCGTCTGCACGACCAGCTCCTCACCGTCACGCAGCATGATCACCACACTCCGGGCACCCACGAGCACACGCCCACGCTTGACGATCAGCTCCAGCACATGCTCGAGCTCGATCTCCCCATCGATCGCGACCGCCACATCACGCGTCGCCTCGAGGCCCCGAACCGCCTTCTCTGCCTCCTCGCGGCGACGCTCACTGGCCTCATACAATCTGGCGTTGTCGATCGCGATCGCCGCCCAATCGGCGAGGATCACCGCGGCCTCCTCGTCCTGCTCGGTGAACTCGCCCCCCACCTTCTCGGTCAGGTACAGATTGCCCCACACCTGCCCGCGAATCACGACCGGCACCCCCAGGAAGGTGCGCATCACCGGGTGCCCGGCTGGAAATCCGTAGCTCGACGGGTGCTGGCCAACATCCGCAAGGCGCAACGGCTGCGGGTGCTCGATCAGCGCGCCCAGCACCCCCCGTCCGCGTGGCTCCTCCCCGATCGCCCGGTGGGTAGCCTCATCCACACCCGCGGTCAAGAACTGCTCAAGCTCGTTGTGCTGGTCATTCAAGACCCCCAGCGCGGCGTAGCGCGCCCCGGTGATCTCCCGCGCCGTCTCAAGGACACGATCCAGCACGACCCGCTGATCGAGCTCCGTCGTCAAAGCCCGCCCCACATCCAGCAGGCGACGAATCCACAGCTCCTCAGATGATGCGCTCATTCGTCACGGAGCTTAGTCGCGCGCGGCAGCCCGATGGGACGCCGCAATAGGTAGAAATCCCTGAACCTCTCACATGGTGCGCCCGCGGCGTAGTCGGCTGCGCTCAGAATGTGGATTTCCCCGGATGAGCGGCTCTCCCCCCAAACTTATCCTCCCCGCGGGAGGAGCCCATGGACAAGACCTCGAGGTGCCACCATTGTCAGGATGTGATCGGAGTGTACGAGCCGATGATCGTGCTCACCGACGGACAGACACGCAACACTTCAAGAGCCGCCGAAAAGGACACCGCGCCCCCCGTGGGCGAGTGCTACCACCAAGCCTGCTACACGCTGGCCCACGGCGAGGATCCCCCCGAGTGAGCCCAGCGGTCGGTTACGTAGTTTCCCGCCGGCGATGGCGGGTTTCCTCGGCTGGCGAGAGCATCCCGTGGACGTAACCGATCCCAGCTCAAACTGGGCACTCCAAGGACGATCATCGCGGGAATCGCTCTCGCCATCGGCGGTCTGCTTCTCGTCATCACCACGACATATCAGACAGGCGTGGTGAGCCGCCACAGAAGGTTCATTTGCGGGCAACCACGCAGCCCCGTTGTGGCATACCCACGATCACCGGGCGGGTCATCGATTCTAGGCTGCTGATCCAGATGCCAGAGATGCATACCCTCAACGAGCCTGATCGCTGGTCGCTCGGGGGCACACCCGATAGTGTTCGCAGCACCAAAGCTCGGAGGAGGTCCGCTCCATAATGGTTGTGTTGATCGTCGTCATCGTTATCGTCGTGCTCCTCGTCCTCGGCCTGTGGGGCGGGTACAACGGTCTCGTCAAAAAGCGCAACAGGACTCAGGAGGCGTGGTCGGAGATCGACGTCGAGCTCAAGCGCCGCCACGATCTGATCCCCAACCTGGTGTCGACGGTGCAGGGCTACGCCGCTCACGAGCGGGGGACCTTCGAGGCCGTGACCCAGGCTCGAGCCAACGCGGTCACCGCCGGCGCGACGGGCGATCCGGGCCAAATCGCCCCTGCTGAGAACGCTCTGTCCGGGGCTCTGCGTTCGCTGTTTGCGGTCGCCGAGAACTACCCGCAGCTGCGGGCGGTCGAGAGTTTCGTGCAGCTACAAGAGACGCTGACCGCCACCGAGGACAAGGTCGAGTACGCCCGCCGCTACTACAACACCAGCGCTCGCGACTACAACATCGCGCTGCAGTCATTTCCCCGTAACGCGATCGCGGGGCCGTTCGGTTTCAAGGCGGTGGCGTTCTTCGGCGCCGACGAGGAGGACCGCGCCGTGCCTCAGGTGAGTTTCTCCAGTTCTAACTCGGGCGCGGCCAGCCCGGCACCCGTGCCTGCCGCTGGCGCCGAGAGCTCTCCGCCTGCCGCTGGCACCCAGGGCCCGCCGCCAGCCGGCTGAAACCACGCCGCGCCGGTTGGCCGCGCGGGTCAGACAGACTGGCCCGAGGCGATCTTTTCGAGCTCGGCGATCCGCTCCTCGATCGGAGGGTGGGTGTCGTAGAGGCGGTGGTACCAGGTCTCGTGGTGCTGCAACGGGTCGTCGATGCACATCGCCGCGGTGGCATGGTTCATGTTCTTGAACGGCTTGTCGTTCTGCTGCAGCTTCTTGAGCGCGCTCAGCAACCCCGCCGGGTTGCGGGTCAGCGCCACACCGCTGACATCTGCCAGCGACTCGCGGCGGCGTGAGAGCGCCAGGCGAATGAGTGGTCCGAAGATGAAGCCGACTACCGCGAGCAGCGCCCCGGCAGCGAAGAGCACGAGCACTATCTGGCCGCCGCCCCTGCCGCCACCTCTGGCAAAGAACACGCTCCGCCACAGGATGCTGGCAAGCAGCGCGGCCATGCCGATCATGGTTCCCACCACGAGCAGGAGACGAATGTCGTGGTTCTTGATGTGGCTCATCTCGTGGCCGGCCACACCTTCGAGCTCCTCCCGGTTCATGATCGCCAGAAGTCCCGTGGTGAATGTGACGGCTGCCTTCTCGGGGCTAACCCCGGTGGCAAAGGCGTTGGGCGAGGGGTCATCGATTACATACACCGCGGGCTTGGGGATTCCCTCACCGATCGCCAGCGCCTCCACCAAGTTATGCAACTGCTGATACTGGGCTGGGTCGGCCGGCACGGCGCCCGAGACCCGAAGCACCAGCCCGGCTCCCGCGTTTAGGGAGTAGACGATCCCGCCAAAGGCCAGGACAGCACAGATCGCGATGCCGAAGATGACCGGGCTCCAGCCATAGTTCGTCTGTGGGGCAGCTGCAAAGCCGGGGTTGACCGAGGGGTTGACTGCGGGGTGAGCAACGGCTTTGAAAAGGAAGCCGCAGGCAGCCCCGATCGCGAGCCAGATCAAGAAGAACAGGACAATGAAGATGACGCTGCGTCGCTTGTTACTGGCGATCTCGCTGTACACGCGCCGAATCCTACGGCACCGTAGGTGTCCGACTCGGTAGCAGCCAGTCAACTCAATATCTCTGCACAGGGCAGCGTTCTATCGCGGCACTGAGTAGAAAACCGCAGTAGAAGGGGCACAAAGTCCCGATGGAGGACGCGGGGGGGCGAGCCTATCGTCCTCTTCGTAGACACAACTCGACAGGAGGATCCCCATGGCATCAGCTGTCTCAACCCAATCAGTGCCGGTTCGCACCCGTGAGAGCACGATCACGCATCTCGCCGACCGTGTCAGCTATTGGCTGATCAGCGCGGGCATCTACTTCACGTTCGGCTTGCTGTTCTACTACTCCGCCAAGGAGAAGCTCATCGATAACAGCGGGACGATGCCGGCTCCTCTGGCCAAGACCTTCCATGGCACGTTCGTCGCGTCGTTCCCCGGAACGAATACCTCCTGGGTGTTGATCGGCTTGCTGGAGGCGCTTGTGTTCGTGGTGATCGTCGCTAGCGTCTTGACCGGTGAGTTCCTGCCGACCCGCCGCAAGCCAATTCTGCTCAGCGGTCTTGCTCTGTCGATGTTCACCTTCGCGATGATCGCCTGGGGCGAGAACATCACCGCCGGATTCGCGACAGTCGCCGAGCTCTTCCAGTACCTCGTCGGGACGGCCGTCCTGATCGTCCTGGTGCTCCTGATGCCGCCCTACCGCAAGACCGCTTGGCTGTCTAGCTTGACCCAGCGCGGAGAGTAGCGCTCCAGCTTCTTGCGCCAGGGTGGTGCTGGCGATGGGGCTGGAGGGGAGGATCGTGGTCCTCCTCTCCAGGCGTCTGCCGGGAAGGGTTGGCGAAGCCCATACTTACGAGGTGTCATACGGACTGCTAGTAAATAGACGCTCCAGAGAGGAGACACGATGGCCCGAGCAGTACGGTTCGACCACTATGGGGATCGCGACGTCCTTTATGTCACCGATGTCGAGGTTCCGCTGCCGGCGGCCGGCGAGGTCCTCGTCAAGGTTCGCGCGGCTGGGATCAACCCCGGCGAGGCGGCGATCCGGGCCGGTGCGCTGGCGGAGAGGTTTCCGGCGACATTTCCGTCGGGCGAGGGCAGTGACTTGGCCGGCGTCGTCAGCTCAATCGGCGACGGGGTCACGGAGTTCGCGGTCGGCGACGAGGTGCTCGGCTGGTCATGGCGACGCTCAAGCCACGCCGAGTATGTCGCGGTTCCGGTCGAGCAGCTGATCTCCAAGCCTGCCGAGTTGAGCTGGGAGGTCGCCGGCTCGCTCTACGTCGTCGCATGCACCGCGTACGCCGCTGTGCGGGCCGTCGGCGCCGATCGTGGCGACACGGTCGCGGTATCGGCGGCAGCCGGTGGGGTCGGCAGCGTCGTCGTCCAGCTGCTGCGGATAAGGGGCGTGACCGTGCTCGGCATCGCGTCTCCGAGCAATCACGACTGGCTCACGAGGCACGGCGCCATCCCAGTCTCCTACGGCGACGGGCTCGCCGAGCGCCTGACGGCGGCCGCGCCGGAAGGCATCGATGCCTTCATCGACCTCTTCGGCCCGGAGTACGTGCAACTAGCCGTCGACCTCGGGGTGAAGCCCGACCGGATCGAGACAATCATCTCGCGTGAGAAGGCACAAGAGCTCGGGGCGCAGGCGCAGGGAAGCGTGGACGCCTCCACGACCGACGTGCTAGCGGAGATGGCCGAGCTCGTCGCCTCACGAGGAATTGAGATCCCAATCGCCGCGACCTACCCACTGGAGAAGGTCCGCGACGCCTTCGCCGAGCTCGAAGAACGACACACCCACGGCAAGATCGTCCTCATCCCGTAGCGCTGTCAGATACGACAGGACCATCTTTCGATGACCTCGCTGTCGCGACCCCCAACACGGTTGCTCGCCGAGCATTGCGGGCGCCTCGTCGGCGGGCGACTTCCCGTCTGCTATCGACGCTAAGGACTCGCGACTTTATGAGTTGGTGGGTTGTGTCGGTTTGATGGTGTAGTTCCAGTCGCCGTGGAAGTCGTGGCGGTGGAGGTTGATGGTGGCCATCTGTTTGGTGGTGATTTTGATGCCCTTTTCGTAGGTGCCTTCGTCGAGGCGGGAGTAGACCTTCAGGCCTGTGCTGGTGCTCGTGGCGGCGATCAGGCTGATGATCGTCTCATAGCTGGTCAGTGGCCGTCC
>DASRKZ010000111.1:0-15574 GCA_035648675.1 Solirubrobacteraceae bacterium | reverse complement strand
ACTTGGGGGCCGGCACCACGACGAACGCCAGTGTGACGGGCACGGAGCGCCCGGCAGCGTCGCTTGCGCCGAGCACCGCCTTGTAGGGCTGGGGGCTGAGCGCCCGGTGGCCGAGGCGTCCGCTGAAGGCGATGCTGTCGGCTCCCTTCGGCTCGCTCGCGCGTGTGAGTGTGCCGGCGGTGAGCGTGCGGGTGCAGCGCTTGGCGTGTTTCCGTCTGAGCTTGCCGGTCGGCGCGAGGCAACCGCGGCCGTGGCGGAGTCCCGGCGCGGAGCGGGTGATCGTGATCTGGAGCTTCGCGGGCGCCCCCAATGTGAAGCGGAAGGTGGTACCGAGCGGGGTCTTCTTGGAAGAGATCGCCGTGCTCTGCTTGGCGACGCGGAAGCGCTTGTTGGTGAGGCTGACCGCGGTGAGCCCCGGTGGCGGGAGGACGGACAATCCAGGGCAGCCCGGGAATCCCCCGGTCGAGACGGCGCAGATGGGGAACGCTGGGGAGATCGTGGGCGGGATCGCGGCGCTGGGGGCTTCCAGCGCAAGCGTCTGAGAAGCTTCTGGTCCGCGTGCGACCGTGGAGATCGTCGTGCCCGCCGGCAGCCCTACCGGCGCCGGAGTCGGGTTCGCTGTTTCATTGCCGTTGTTGGTCGCGCTCCCCAGCTGCCCGGAGTAGTTGTCGCCGAACGCGTAGAGCTGACCGGTCGAGGTAACCGCGAGGCTGTGACCGAAGCCTGCCGCTATCTGTGTCACTGGACCGGTGGCACCCGGCAGCGTCACCAGCGTCGGCGTCGGATTCGGTTCGTTGGTCTCGTTGTGGGTCGCGCTTCCAAGCTGCCCAGGCGGTTGTTGCCGAAGGCGTAGAGCCGGCCGCTCGAGGTGACCGCGAGGCTGTGGAAGGCGCCCGTGGCGACCTGGGCAACCGGGCCCGTGGCTCCCGGCAGCGTCACCAGTGTCGGCGTGGGATTCGAGTTGTTGGTGGCGTTGTTGGTCGCGCTCCCAAGCTGCCCATACTCGTTGTCGCCAAACGCGTAGAGCTGGCCGGTCGAGGTGACCGCGAGGCCGGCGCTACCCGTGGCGATCTGGGTCACCGGGCCGGTGGCTCCAGGCAGCGTCACGACCGTCGGCGTCGGATTTGCCGCTTCGGCCTGGTTGTTGGTCGTGCTCCCGAGCTGCCCCCAGTAGTTGTCGCCAAAGGCGTAGAGCCGCCCTGCCGTGGCGGATGCGGCCGCGGCCGGCGAGGGCGCCCCCACGAGCACGACGAGGATAGCCACCGCGAATCCAGCCAACCTCAAGCGCATCGGCGGATGTCCCCCAGAGGGCCGCCGCGGGCGACCGGGTTCAACATGGAGGCGACGATAGCGCGCCCGGACCGCTAGGCCGATGCCGGTTCCGCCGCTGGCGCGCGAGCGTGCCGGGTCGACGCGGTAGAAGCGCTCGAACACGCGGTCGAGGTGTTCGACTGCGATTCCCTCGCCGGGGTCCGCTACCGCGGTCTCGGCGGTCTCGCCGTCTTGGCGAGCGGAGGTCCGTATGCGCCCGCCCGTGGGGGTGTGGCGCAAAGCGTTGCTGAGCAGGTTGGCGAGGACCTCCGCGATCCGCTCGCGGTCCACTTCGAGGGCAGGAACGCCCGGCTCGATCTTGGCATCAAGCGCGACTTCCTTTATCGCGTAGGCTGGGCTTGCGACTCTGATCGCGTCTTCGAGAAGCGTCGCCGGCTGGGTGGGGGTCGGGTGCAGGTCGAGCTGGTGCGCCTCGGCGCGGGAGACCTGCTGGAGGTCGTTGACGAGCCGGTTCAGGCGGTGGGTCTCAGTGCGGAGTGCATCCCATACGGTGCGATGCCCGGGTCCAGCTCGGGGAGCCACCGAGCGCGCCATGCCTCATGCGAAAGCGCCGCCACCCCGACCTCCCTTCCTAGTACGAGTCGGCCTGGATGTTGGTCTAGGCGTGATACCACTCGACGGTGGCGCCGGCCTTGGTGCAGACCCCGCCTGCTCCGTGACCGGGGAAGCCGCTGCCGTCTCCGAAGCACGTCCAGCCGGGCAGGCCGTAGAGCTTCCAGCGGAACTGAGAGGCGGGGCCTTCGGGGTTGCCGACAAACGTCACGCCTATGTTCGACTCCTTTGCTCGCGTTCAGGTTCTCGGTGTTTGCGGGGAGCACGCCGTCGGTGAGCGCCTCCAGGTAGCTCTCGACGGTGGCCAGCGGGGCGCGCAACTCATGCGCGACGTCCGCTGATCGCTGGCGTCTACGCGCTGGCCGGCAACGCTTCGACCGTCGCCTACCCCGCGTCGAGGCCCTACGCCAGCCGGACGTTCCTGCATGACGTCACGGGCGGCTCCAACGGCAGCTGCGCCACGATCATGTGCGCCGGTGCGCCCGGGTACGACGGGCCCACGGGCGTGAGCACACCGATCGGCACCGGCAGCTTCTAGGCGCGCCGCCGGCGCTGGGGCTGATCCCGTTCCGCACGAATCACCACGCTCGCCGCGATGGCCGCGTATTTCGGGCCCGAGCTCGCCCTGTCCCTCTGGTTATCCACCCCTTCGCCTGGGGGGAGAGCCGCTGCCTTTCGGTGGCCGGCCTCAGTGACGGCGGGGCTTCGTTCCGCCAGACTGCGGTGGGATGAGCTCCGCGGACTCCGTCTCTGTGTCTGAGCGCCCTGCTCTCGCCGACCCCGATCGGGACCAGGCCCCCCCGGCTCGGACCCCTGCCGATGGGGGACCGACGGAGGCTGTCGTTGCGGGATCCCCCGAGGGTCCGTCGCCCGAGGAGATCCAGGCTCCCGTCCTCGAGAACGTGGATAGGGCCGTCACGGGGCTGATCACGGTGGTGCCGCTGCTGCTTGCTGGTGGTGCTCGCCGGTTGGCGGCTGTGGAACCGTGAGCTTCACTGGCGCGACATCGCGATCTTCGTTGTCATGTACGTGCCCATCGGACTCGGTGTCACGGTCGAGGGCATCGTCCTGCGGCGACGGCGACGGCCACGCTTACACCGAGCCCACGGTGCGGTTCAGCGGAGGCCGTGACGAGCCCCTCGCTCGCCTCCTCATCGAGGGGAGAGCGAGGGGCGCGCGCACCGTTTGCCGAACTGGCGCAGGTGCGTTATTGAACCCTGCCGTATTCCTGCCATCAGACCATCACGGTTGATGGAGGGTTGGGGCCTGGGGACGTCGTGTGGGGCTGGTCAGTCGTGGAGGCCGCCGCGAGCCGGGAAGGCGCTCACGATCTGCTCGAGCTGCTCAAGCGCTTGGCCGACGAACAAGTTCCCCGCTCTCATCGCTTTTGCTTGGCTGCATGGCGTCGCGCGTAGAGCTTCTCCCGGATCGTCATCGCACCTGGATGGCCGCTGCCTGGCCACGGGGTCAGCAGCAGCAACAGCCGCGCGTTCGAGGACGCGAGGACCTCGTGACGCTCTGCTGGAGCGAACTCGATGAGCAACCCTGGCCCACCTTCGGCGTGCTCGCCGGCGGTTGTGGTGACCTCGATCGCGCCATCGATCACGATGACCCACGCGCGCTCGTGCACCTCGTGGTCGGACAGGCTCTCGCCGGCCGCGAGGTCGAGCACGATCGCGCGCGCGGCATCGCTCGAGGACAGGATCTCCGGTAGTCGCGGCTTGAGGTCAAGCGTCTTGAGCTGCCAGCTTTTCAAGCGGCCTCCATGTCAGGTGAGGGGATAGCGTGCCCCGCCGCAAACCCTAACGCCCTGGGTGCGCCACAGTGCCCGCGGCGAGTTGGCCGTAGGTGTCGAAGATCAGCTCGTGGCGGCGGGCGGGCGGCTCGGTGCGGACGTCGAGTTGTGGGTCAGGCATTGCGGTGCTCCTTGGTCGTGGTTGGGGTCGGATGGCATCCGGGCCAGCCGGTGCATCAGCGCGTTGACGCGCTGAGCTTCGGTGGGATGGCGGTGGCGCAGCGCCGCCCACGCCCGTCCGGCGAGCCGGTTGGCGGTCTCGGGCCGGCCGCTTTCGCCGAGCGTGCGCAGCGCATCGGCGAGCACTGGCGTGATTGCCTTGAGCGCGTCATCGTCGTCGGTCGGATGGATTCTCACGGCCTCGTTGTTTTTACAGGCTTTGTGTGAAAAGATCAAGGTCGTGGATGATCGGCTTGGAGCGCTTGGCCTGCTCACCCGCCCGCTCGACGCGGGCCTGGTGCTCGAGATGCTGCGCTCGGTGATCGATCCGGAGCTTGGGGTCAACATCGTGGATCTCGGGCTCGTCTACGACGTGACCATCGCTGCGGACGGCAGTGTCGACGTCGAGATGACGCTGACCACGCCCGGCTGCCCACTGGGGGGCTTCCTCGATGATCAGATACGAGCCTGTCTGGCGCAGCTGCCGCAGGTGCGGGGCGTCGCTGTCAGGCTGGTGTGGGAGCCGCCTTGGGATCCGACGGCGATGAGCGAGGCGGCGCGCGAGCAGCTCGGATGGGCGTGAACGGCGTCCAGCGCATCTCAGGAGCTTCGATCGATGTGAACGGCGCCCGGCGCATGCGACGTCGGCGCGCGCCGCTGTTGGCGCTGGCGCTCGTCGCCCTGTTCGCCGGGCTCTGGGGCGGGCTGCTACGTCTCGGCCTGTCGCTGCCGAGCGGCCTGACCAGCGCCAGCGAAGTGCATGGTCCGCTGATGGCGCTCGGCTTTCTGGGCACGCTCGTGAGCCTCGAGCGCGCGGTCGCGCTGGGACGCTGGTGGTCCTACGCGGCGCCGCTGGCCGCGGGCCTGGGAGCGCTCGTCGCACTGGCCGGCGCTCCCGGCGGTCTGGGGCCGGCGCTGCTGACGCTCGCCGGGCTCGTGCTGCTCGCGGACCACCTCGTTCTGCAGCGCATGGCCCCCTCGGCGCACAACGCTGTGATGGGGCTCGGTGCGCTCGCGTGGTGCGCGGCCGCCGTGGCGTGGCTCCTGGGCGCCGACGTGAGTCGCTTCGCGCCGCTGCTCGCCGGCTTTCTCGTGCTGACGATCGTCGGCGAGCGGCTGGAGCTGACACGCGCCGTGCGTCTCTCAGCCCGAGTCCGGGGACTGCTGGCGATCGCGCTCGTGGTGTTCTGCGCCGGCCTGGTCGTGTCCCTGCCCGCCGAGGCCTTGGGCGTGAGGATCGCGGGCGTGGGGCTGCTCGGCCAGGCGGCCTGGCTGGCGCGCTATGACGTCGCGCGGCGCACGGTCCGCATGGGCGGCGTCACGCGGTTCATGGCCTGCGCGCTGCTCGCCGGCTACGTGTGGCTCGCCGTGGCCGGCGTGCTGTGGACGGCATACGCGTCGATGGTCGACGGTCCCGCCTACGACGCGTCACTGCACGCGGTGTTCCTCGGGTTCGTGATGTCGATGGTCTTCGCGCACGCGCCCGTCATCGTCCCGGCCGTGCTGCGCGTGTCGCTGCCGTTTCACCGTGGCTTCTACGCGCACCTGGCGCTGCTGCACGCCTCGCTGGCGCTGCGCCTGCTCGGCGGCGACCTCGCCGGCAACCTGGCGGCGTGGCAGTGGGGCGGCGTGCTCAACGCGGTCGCGATCCTGCTCTTCCTGACGGTCAGCGCATTTGCGGTGCTACACGCTCGCCGCGTCGCCCGCAGAGCGCCTGGGGAACAGGCGCGCCGATCGCAGATCCGCCAAGGTGCGACGCATGGATGAGCTCACCCGCTATCAGCTGGCGCTCTTCTTCCACCTGCTCGGCGCGCTGCTGTTCGTCGCCGGCATCATTCTGGCCGGAGTCGCCTTCGAGGCTGCCCGGCGCAGGCAGCGGCCTGCGGATATCGCCCTGCTGCTGGGGCTCACGCGGGTTGGCGTGGTTCTGGTCGGCATCGGCGCGCTGCTGGTGCTCGGCTTCGGCCTGTGGCTCGTGCATCTCGGCGGCTTCGGCTACGGCGCCGGCTGGGTCGACGCGGCAATCGCGCTGTACCTCCTCGCGCTTGTACTCGGCGCGATCGGCGGCCGACGGCCCAAGCAGGCACGCCAGCTGGCCACACGCCTCGCCGCCGAGGATGGGCCGGCCAGCGCCGAACTTCGCGCGCTGCTCGACGACCGGCTCTCGCTCGCCGCCAACTACACATCCGCGGCGGCCGTCCTGGCAATCCTGGTGCTGATGGTCTTCAAGCCATGAATGCCTGCCTGGTGAGGGTGGCCGGCGGTGGGTGAGCTCGGCGCCTTTCTAAAGATCGCGCGGTCGGGCAGCGTGCAACGCGATCCGTGTGAGCGCGTCGGCGACTACCGAGAGTTCGTCACGCCGCTCCCAGACGCGGAGCTCAGTGCGCAGGGCGCGCGCTGCATGGACTGCGGGGTGCCGTTCTGCCACAACGGATGCCCGGTTGGCAACCTGATTCCCGACTGGAACGATCTCGTCTACCGCGACCGCTGGAAGGAGGCGATAGTCCAGCTGCACGCGACCAACAACTTCCCCGATTTCACCGGGCGGGCGTGCCCGGCGCCGTGCGAAGCGGCGTGCGTGATGGAGATCCGGGAGGGCGAAGCGGTCACGATCAAGCAGATCGAGCAGGCGATCATCGACCGCGCGTGGAAGGAGGGCTGGGTCACACCGCAGCCACCCACATTCGAGACCGGTCACAACGTCGCGGTGATCGGCTCGGGTCCGGCCGGCTTGGCGACCGCCCAGCAACTGCGCCGGGCGGGGCACGGGGTCGTGCTGTTTGAGCGCGACGAGGCACCCGGCGGCCTGCTGCGTTTCGGCATCCCGGACTTCAAGATCGAAAAGACCGTCGTGCAGCGCCGGGTGCAGCAGCTCATCGACGAGGGCGTCGAGCTGCGCTGCGGGGTCGACGTCGGTCGCGATGGCCCTGTCGCGGAGCTGTTGAGGGGGTTCGACGCGACAGTCATCGCCACCGGCTCACGCGTTCCCCGCGACCTGCCGGTCGACGGCCGCGAGCTGAATGGCGTCCACTTCGCGATGGACTACCTCTATCAGCGCAACCGCTGGGTCGCCGGCCAACAAGGGCCCGAGCCAGCCGTCCCCGCCCCGTCCCGAGCGAGTGAGATAGCCGTCGCTGGAAAGCATGTCGTGGTCATCGGCGGCGGTGACACGGGCGCTGACTGCGTGGGCAATGCCCTGCGCGAGAGTGCCGCATCGGTCACGCAGCTGGAGCTGCTGCCCGAGCCGCCGCCCCGGCGACCCGACGAGCGCACACCGTGGCCTCTGTGGCCAGACAAGTTTCGTCTGAGCTATGCGATGCAAGAGGCCCACGAGCTGGAACGCGGCGAGCAGGACTACTCGATCGCGACCACCCGCTTCCTCGGCGTCGATGGCGCGGTCAGCGGTCTGCGCTTCTCCCAGGCCGAGCCGACCCCTCCGTTCGCGCCGGTCCCGGGCACCGAGCGCGAGCTGCCCGCCCAACTCGTGCTGCTCGCGGTGGGCTTCCTGGGACCCGAGCAGCCGCTGCTCGAACAGCTCGGTGTCGAGAAGGACCCGCGCGGCAACGTCAAGGCCGTGAAGCCCTACACAACGTCCGTCGAGGGCGTCTTCGTCGCCGGCGACGCCCGTCGCGGCCAGTCCCTGATCGTGTGGGCGATCAACGAGGGCCGCCAGTGCGCGCGCATGGTCGACCGCTACCTGACAGGTCTGGGCTACCACGAGCCCGCACACACCGGCAACGTCGAACCTGCCGATGAAGGACCTGAGGGACCCCCGGGACACGCCAACTACGGCATCACGACACGCAACTGAGCACAATACGTCGCGTGCGTGCGGGCCTACCTCAGATGAAGCCTCTACGGAGATGACAGCTCCTGGTGCCGATGGCTTCGTGGACCGGTTCGGGCTCGAATGCCCGGTGGTTCAGGCCGGGATGGGTGGCGGCGTCGCCGGCGACGCCCTGGCCGGCGCGGTATCGGCCGTGGGAGGCCTGGGAACGGTTGGGATGATGGCGCCGCGCGTATTCTCCGAGACGCTCCGGTCCTCGCGGCGGGCTAAGCACGCCGCTCGGGCGCCTCGCGCCACTCGACGCGATGGGAAGACTCGTCGCACTGCAGCGCCCCGGACTGCCGTTCTTCACGCCGGCGCTCCCGCTGGCCGGTATGCCGGAGAACACCGTCGATCGTGCCGCGCTGTACGCCGGGGAAACCGCCCGTCGGCTACACGACATCATTCCCGCGGCGCAAGCCGTCGCGCGCTCACGCCCACGTAGCCTCGCTAAGCCAACGGTTTCAACCGTCGGAGTGCATGTCCCGCGTGTCGCGGCCAGGCTGTCCGCTGCCGGGTTGCCCGGTTGCATCGGCTCACTCTCCCCTGGCGCGTTAGCGGGTCAGGGCGAGACACTCTTGACATCCGGCGTCGGTGCGGGCTAGAGCGAGCGCCAGCTCGCGCGCTCCTCGGTGATCGGCGAGCGTCCCCTCCTCGGCGAGGGTCGGGCGCGTCCGGTCGGCGAGCGTCATGGGGCTCAACCAGGGCTCTTGCTGGGCCAGGTACGGTCCCATGTGCCGTCCGGCGATCTTGGCCGGTGGCCACCACAGCGGCTCGGTGTCGACCTCAAAGCTGCCGCCGGCGCCGCCGCTTATGTCCGCACGCAGGTAGATCGGCTCCAGTCCGGTCAGCAGCATGTCCCGCACGATCGGCTTGAACGGTCGGGGCTTGGCCGCGGCACCGAAGGCGGCGGCGATCACCTCGGCCGCGGCGTCCGCCTGCTGGGCGGCGATCCCGCCCTGCTTGATCGGGAACGTCGTCCCGTCGCCGGCTGCATAGACGCCATCGGCTTCCTTCACGCGAGCGTGCTGATCGATCGGGATGAACCCTTCTGCATCGCGGGGCAGGCCGGGAATGCCCATGCCCTCGCAGCGGCCGAGCGTGACGGCGAGGTCGGCCGGGATACTCGCGGAGGGCCGTAGCCGCAGCGCGCCAGCGGAGAGGTCGGTCGGATAGGCGCCGGTGACCAGGCGAATCCCGCGGTCCGCCAGCAGTTGCCGGACGATCGCACCGGCCGGTGGTCCGAACAGCGCCAGCGGCGACATCTCGGGCGTGACGATCGTCAAGCGCACGCCCTGAAGGCCACGATCGGCGATCGATCCAGCCGTCAGCAGGGCCAGCTCGTAGAGAGGGAGCGTCTCGCTCTCGCCTGGCGGCGCCGCAAAGACGAGCTCGTCGATCCTGCTCTGTTCCAAGCCGGCCAGCAGCGTGCGGATCGCGTCAACATCGCCGGCGCCGCGGACCGCGATGCTGTTGGCAAGCCACGGGCGCCGTCGCGCCCCTGTGGCGATCACCAACGCGTCATAGTCGAGTCGCTGCCCGAACATGGTGCGAACCTGACGACGCTCGCCGTCGACCTCGACCAGCGAGTCCTGTACCCAGTCGGCGCCGTGCGACCGCGCGATCTCTGCAAGCGGGAAGCGGCGCGGGCGATTGTCTGAGAACGGCGCTGCAACGGCGACCGGCGCGTACTCGAGCTCGGGCTGTGGCGCGAGCAGCAGGATCGCCGGAATGCTGCCCAGCAGCGAGCGGAGCGCCAGCAACGCCTCCAGTGCCGCCACGCCGCCGCCGGCGATCACGATCCGCCGTCGCGCCCGCGCGCCCGGCAGCGGCCTTCGGCTGCCATTGACGCGCCGGTTCGCTGGTACCCGGCCGCGGGGCTTGCCCGAGCCGCTCCTCGCAGTCCTCAAGCGATCGCCATGATGGCCGGGCGACCGATCGCGAGGGTTCTTCCCGCCGTTCTTTCTTCCAGTCATAATGTAAGAATAGCAGTTGGGAGGCGCTCGTGTCCTGCGCCGGTCGCAGCCGCGTGACGTCTCGGCCGAGACGATCCTCGACGCTATTGCGGTCGCGGGTACAGCGGTGCTCGGCACCCGCCTGACACTGCTGGGCTGGAACTGGGCCGGTGGCGCTCTGCTCCTCATCGCACTCGGACTGTGGCTGGGCCTCATCGGGCCCGTCCTGCGCCACTGGAGCACGCCGACTGGCTGCTCATCGCATCGCTGCCTCCGTTCGTCCTCGGCCTCGGCTTCTATCTATTCGTGCTGAGCCGCTTCGAGGTCGGCCAGCTCGCCACCGGGCGCGGCGACCACTGGGTCACCGGCGGCGCGCTTGCGATCTCGACCGTGGCCGCGGAACGAATCGCGCTTGCCGGCGGGCAGCTGTGGTCATCCTCCGGCGCGGTCAGTGTGTTCAAGGACATCGCGCTCGTCCTTTGGGCGCTGACACTGCTGTGGCTGCCGGTACTGCTGTTCGCGGAGGTGCGCTGGCCACGCGGGCGCTACAGCGTGCGCCGCTGGTCGACCGTGTTCCCCATCGGGATGTACGCCGCCTGCAGCTTTGTCGTGGGCAAGGTCGCCTCGGCGCAAGCGATCACAGGCTTCGCCCGTGTATGGGTCTGGGTCGCACTCGCTGTGTGGGCGCTCGTCGCAACTGGCCTGGCACGCGACAGCGCCCGCGCGCTGGGCCACGCACTTGAGCGCCAGGCATCCTCCGGTCGGCCCGCCTGAGATCGGCAGGCGCACCTACGATCCCGCGCCCCGCCGGGCACGGAAAGCGCCCCGTTCACGGCGGATCGCTCACATCTCGCTCTGGCGAGCCGCCATCCCGGTGAGCTTGATCAGACAGCCTGCATGGTCGGGGTCGTGCGGCTCGAACGCGGCGAGCTTGGCGTCGGGCGCCATCACGTCGAGCAGCCCGCGCGTGATGCCTCTGTGCAGCGTGCAGATGACCGGCTGGTTTTCGCGGACCGCATCCCGGTAGGGGCAGTTGGCCAGGCAGATCGTGACGTGGTTGCCGGTGCGGGCTTGCGCTCGGGGCTGGAAGCCGAGCGTTGTCAGCGTTGTCTGGAACGCATCTTCGCCGGTCGTGCCCTGGCTCGAGGCCAGCTCCTGTCCGATCTCACGGCCCGCGGCCTCGATCCCGCGCAGGCCGCGAGAGCCGGATCCCGTCGCGCGGGCGAGCCAGCGCACGAGGTCGGCGTAGGCTTGTGGCGCGCGTCCGCCGGGATGTGCGTCGGGCGCGATCTTCCAGCTATCGCGCGGTCTTCCGCGCGACTGGGGTTCGTTTTCGCGCACGAGCAGCCCGTCTCGCTGAAGGCGCTCGAGGTGCAGGCGCACGCCATTGGGGTGCAGACCAAGCTGCTCGGCGAGCTCAACGGTGCCAGCCGGCCGCCCCAGCTCACCGAGCAGCGTGAACAGGCGCGCCCTCGTGGGCTGGGAGAGCGCGTCATCGGGACTCCCGGTGCGCGGCAGGTCGATCATGTCCCCACCCAGTTTACACAGACGGACTATGAAAAGCCAGCCGTGCGTGATACGGTTTCTTCCAGCGACGATGTGAGAAGCTATTTGGAAGGGAGTTCGCCGGATGACCTACGTGATCACCGAGCCGTGCATTGGCACCAAGGACAACTCCTGTGTCGAGGTGTGTCCGGTGGACTGCATCCACCCGACGCCCGACGAGCCCGGCTACGACGCGGCCGAGTTGCTCTACATCGACCCGGCGGAGTGCATCGACTGCGACGCCTGCGTAGAGGCCTGCCCGGTGGACGCGATCTTCGCCGAGGACTCGGTTCCGGACGAGTGGCATCACTACATCGCCAAGAACGCCGCCTATTACGAGCAGGTCCGCTCATGAGCGTTCGGAGCCACCTCGTTCCGCCCGGGCAGATTGCGAATCACCTGAAGCTGATCAGGGTCAACTACTAGCGAAGGGCGGCTTCCCTTGTCCGACTACGCAAAGGACGTGCTCGTCGACGCCAGCTGGTTGTCAGAGCACTTGAACGACGAGAGCATCCGCATCGTCGAGGTCGATGAGGACCCAGCGCTCTACGGGGAGGCCCACATCCCCGGGGCGATCGGATTTGATTGGCAGAAGGACCTCCAGGACCCGATTCGCCGTGACTTTCTCGGCCCGCAGGCGTTCGGCGAACTGTTCGCCACGCACGGAGTGTCAAGCGACCACACGATCGTGCTCTACGGCGACCGCAACAACTGGTTCGCCGCGTACACGTACTGGTATCTGAAGTACTACGGCCACGACCAGGTCCTCCTGTTGAACGGGCCCCGCGAAAAGTGGATCTCCGACGGGCGCCCCACTACGGCGGAGCTGCCGAGCCACGCGCCGGCGAGCTTCACCGCGCACCCCGGCGACGACACCATTCGCGCCCGGCGCGATGAGGTACTCGCTGCCATCGACGCCTCGACGAAGCTCGTCGACGTCCGCTCGCCCGCGGAGTTCGCAGGCGAAATCATCTCGCCTGCCGGCTACGAGCAGGAGGGGGCCCAGCGCGGCGGGCACATCCCCAGCGCAGCCTCGGTCCCCTGGGTGCAGGCGGTGCGCGAGGACGGCACCTTCAGGTCCGCCGAGGAACTGCGGGAGATCTATGCCGACAAGGGCGTGCTGAACGGCGATGACATCATCGCCTACTGCCGCATCGGCGAGCGCTCGGCGCACACGTGGTTCGTGCTGCACGAGCTCCTCGGCGAGGATCTGGTCAAGAACTACGACGGCTCCTGGACCGAGTGGGGCAACCTGGTCGGAGTCCCCGTCGAGACAGGGCCTTAGCCGGCGCCCCCTGTGGCCAATGGCAACGTCCGAGCTCACAACCGCGGTGCTGGGCCTGCCGCGGATCGGCGCGAGCCGCGAGCTGAAGGTGGCGCTCGAGTCCTATTGGGATCGACGGACACCGGCCAGCGAGCTTGAGCGTGTCGCTAGCGATCTGCGCCGCCAACACCTGAGCGGGGCGGCGGCCGCAGGCATAGACGTCCTACCGTCGAACGATTTCTCCCTCTATGACCACGTGCTCGATACCTGCGTCCTGGTGGGTGCGATCCCGGAGCGCTTCGTGGATCTGGAGATGTCCTCGCTTGAGCGCTACTTCGCGATGGCGCGAGGCTCGGACGACGTGCGTCCGCTGGCGATGACGAAGTGGTTTGACAGCAACTACCACCACCTCGTCCCGGAGATCTCCGGGGACACGCCGTTCGCGCTGTGTGCCGAGAAGCCGCTCGCGCACTTCCGGGAGGCGCTGGAGTGGGGGTTCTCCACGCGGCCGGTGCTGCTCGGACCGGTCTCATTCCTGCTGCTGGCCAAGCCTGCGCGACCGGAGTCCCAGCCCCTGGACGCGCTCGAGAATCTCCTGCCCGTCTACGAGCAACTGCTCCGCCTCCTGCACGCCGCCGGCGTGCAGGCCGTGCAGATCGACGAGCCCTGCCTGGTCACCGACCTGAACGACGCCCAGCTGGTGGCCATCGAGCGCTCCTGGGCGCGTCTGGCCGGTGCGGCGCCCGCCCTGCAGCTCACACTTGCGACGTACTTCGGCGGCCTTGACGGGGCGCTGGAGCGCGTGCTGAGCCTACCCGCCCACGAGTTCCACCTTGACCTGGTGCGTGCGCCCGAGCAACTCGACCGGGCGCTTGACGCGCTCGGGCCGACTGCCCGCCTATCACTCGGGGTCATCGACGCCCGCAACGTATGGGCCAGCGATCTGCAGGCGATCGTCCGTCTCGTGGAGCCCACGCTCGTCCGGCTGGGCCAGGATCGCGTGCGACTCGCGCCTTCGTGCTCGCTGCTGCACATCCCCTATTCGGTCACGCGCGAGCTGCGCCTCGACAGCGAGCTGAGGATCTGGCTCGCCTTCGGGGAGGAGAAGCTGCACGAACTGCTGACGGTGAAGGAGGCGCTCACCTCAACTCCGACCCGTTGGCGCGACGTGCTGGACACCAACCGCAAGATGCTCGACGCGCGCAGCGCCTCACCCCGCGTGCACGACGCTGAGGTCGCGGCACGGCTGCACGACGTCCACGACGCCGATCTTCGGCGCCGCTCGCCATATGAGCAACGCGCACAGGCGCAAGCCCATGCACTGGCGCTCCCGGATCTGCCCACAACCACGATCGGCTCCTTCCCGCAGACTCAACAGATCCGAGCCGCGCGACGCCAGTGGGCCGACGGGACGCTCGACCCCCAGGAGTACGACCACTTTCTAGAGCAGGAGATCCGCACGACGATCGAGCGCCAGGAGCAGCTTGGTTTGGACGTGCTCGTGCACGGCGAGCCGGAGCGCAGCGACATGGTCGCCTACTTCGCCGAACAGCTGCGGGGCTTCGCTGTCACCGAGTTTGGGTGGGTGCAGTCATATGGCTCACGGTGCGTGAAGCCGCCAATCCTGTTCGGCGACGTCTCTCGTCCACACCCGATCACTGTGCGCTGGTGGCGCTTTGCCCAGGGCCTGACCACACGTCCCGTCAAGGCGATGCTCACCGGTCCCGTGACCATGCTGGCCTGGTCCTTCGTGCGCAATGACCAGCCCACCGAGGTCACCGCCCGCCAGCTTGCCCTGGCAATCGGCGACGAGGCGCTGGACCTCGAGCGCGCCGGCGCTCGCATCATCCAGATCGACGAGGCGGCGCTGCGCGAGTGCCTGCCCCTACGCCACGCCGCGCAACCCGCCTATCTACGCTGGGCGGTGGACTGCTTCCGCCTCGTGTGCGCCGCCCTCCACGACTCAACTCAGGTGCACGCACACATGTGCTACTCGCAGTTCAACGAGATCGTCGAGCACATCGCGCGCATGGACGCCGACGTCATCTCGATCGAGGCCTCACGCTCGAACATGGACATTCTCCACGCCTTCCACGACTTCGCCTATCCCAACCAGATCGGTCCCGGTGTCTACGACATCCACTCACCGCGCGTGCCGTCCATGGAGGAGATCGCGGCGCTCCTGGCGCGTGCCGAGCGGCATATCCCGCGCGAGCGCCTTTGGGTCAACCCCGACTGCGGCCTGAAGACCCGCACCTGGGAGGAGGTCGCGCCGGCGCTGGAGCACCTGGTCGCCGCCGCTCACCGCCGTCGCGACGCGCCGCCGAGCCGTCTAGCAGGTGGGAGCACGGAACCGGTGGGCTATAGCGACATCGGGAGCTTACGCGACATCCGAGCTTTTTTCCATCTGTAGTGTGTAAACTGCTCTTAACACAGGCGATCGTCGAGAGGCGTCTCATGAACACAATCGATGCGAACATCACACTTGGGGAGCTCGTCAACGAGAAGCCGGCTTGCATGTCGCTGCTGGAGCGTCTGCGGCTGGACTACTGTTGCGGTGGCGCCCAGACGCTGGCCGAGGCGTGTGCTCGTCGGGGGCTCGATGAGCACACCGTGTGTGCCGTGTTGGAGGCGCTCGAGGAGACTCCGGCCCAGGCGCCCGAGCTCGAGGAACTCGACTGGCGCGACGCCAGCCTCGGCGAGCTGTGCGACCACATCGTCGAACGTCACCACGACGGGCTGCGGCGGGAGCTTCCGCGGATCGAGGAGCTGCTGCGCACCGTCGTGCGCGTGCACGGTCATGGGCATGCCGGACTCCAGGATCTGCAGCGGACCTTCGTGGGGATGTCCGAAGAGCTCTTGCCCCACCTCGAGTTGGAGGAGCGCATCTTCTTCCCGGCCGCCCGCAAGCTCGAGGCCGATGGCACACTCGTCGATGAGCCGCTAATCGAAAAGCACGAGCACGATCACGAGCATGTCGGCGACAGTCTCACAGCGCTTCGCGAGCTAGGAGCGTGGGTCTCTATCGGCTGACGTGGCGGGTGGGCGGCGAAGATCCGTGAGGGTTGGCGGTCGCCGGCGGGCTTGTCGTGGTCGTGTGGTGTGGTCGCTTGCTTTGTTTGTCTGCTGGTGGTGGCTCCTGGACC
>DASRKZ010000110.1:0-8903 GCA_035648675.1 Solirubrobacteraceae bacterium | reverse complement strand
CCCTGCCCGTGCCGGCGAACGCAAGGATCGTCGACTGGGTCTCCTACTCGCGCACGATGCCCAGCTGCGACGTCGTCGTCTGCCACGCCGGGCACGGCACGCTCGTGCGCGCGCTCTCCTCGGGGTGCGCCGTGGTCGCCTGCCCGGCGGTCGGCGATATGAACGAGAACGCCGCGCGTGTCTCGTGGGCCGGGGCCGGGGTGCGAGTGCCGCGACGGTTTGTCTCGCCCCGGCCGCTGCGGCTCGCGGTCGAACGGGCGCTTGGCGAGCCTTCGATTCGGGGGCGGGCGCGGGAGTTGGCGGCGTGGGCTGGGTCGCACGACGCCGGGGTTGCTGCGGCGGTGCTTGTTGAGGATCTGGCGTTCTAGAGCCAAAAAGAAGCTCTGGGGGTGGGACTCGAACCCACAACCTCGATCTTAACAGGATCTTGCTCTGCCGAATTGAGCTACCCCAGACTGTCCACTTGGATTACCCCGGAGATGGAGCTGAACCCGCTCTCGACCTCCGCGTGGCAATTAGAGCACAACAGGATGCACTTGCGTACCTCCGCGCGCAAGCGCTCAATGCTGCGAGCTCCGCGTTGAGAAACACCGAACTCCTTGGCATCCGGATCGAGGTGATGGAACTCGAGCGCCGCCAAGCATCGGTCATAGCCGCACAGCCGGCAACGTCCGCCAGCCTCCTCAACCAGGAGGTGCTTTACCTTGCGGCGACGCCGTATGACCGCCTCCACTCGGCAGGTACGGCATCGGAAGTATCCACGAGAGCCACGCACATGCGCGACCTCTCCATGGCGCGGACATCTCAGAACCGTTTCAGAAAGCCCCGCCGCACGTGCCTCGCGCGCGCCCTCTCGACTTGGCCCGCCGCCAGCGTTGGTCGTGTTCAGCGCGTACTTGTCGAGCCAGTGTCGTACCGACCCCTTGCTGCGCCCGACTGTCTCGGCGATCTGCGCGATCGAAGCACCCTCCTCTACCAGTCGCTCCAACTCCTCACGCGCGAGTCCACCCCGCGCCGCGTACTTCTCGTGGTTCACCGCCTGCAGCCCGTGCTGCTGCACCCAGTAGCCCACCGTCGATTCGTGCAGGCCAACCCGCCTGCCGATCTCAGCGAGCGACAGCCCCCGGCCCAAAAGCTGCTCCAAAGAAGCGCGATCCATGCATCTCATTGTCTCGCATACCGGGACCGACACTGTGCAAATCCAAGCCCCATTCCGTGCCGATTCTGTGTCCTCCATACCCGGCACATCGCCGGCCTGACCTCACTCCCACGAAAGACCCTCAACCGGTCAGCCCGACTCCGCCCCCGACTCCTCCATGGCCCGCTCCTGGGCGCGGTCGAACTCGAGCTTGACCTCGCCCCGCTGTACCGCCAGTTCGCTCACATCCCCGCTCTCCCGCCCGCGCGCCTGCTGGATCCGGCGATCCACACGCGCGAGCTCCAGCTGGAGGCGCTGCACGTCGAGCATCGTCGTGCGCACAGGTTCACGCCCGGCTTCCACGACCAGCTCGGCCAATAGCCCCTTCAACTGCGGATCGCCGTCCAACCCATCCTCCGAGCCCCCGGGGTCGGCCATCGGGTCGCGCAGATGCCCGGCGCCGAGATGCCTGGCCGCCCGCTGGAGCAGCCCGCTGGTGAAGTGCTCCTCGACCTCGAGGCTCCCCAGCGCCTGCTCGCCCTCCTCCGGGGAGGCGATGCACAGCGCCAGGAACGTCCGCTCGGTCTCTTCCCGGCGCGAGAGCCCATCCGCGCGGGCGGGCGTGGCATCGCCTGTCTCTCTCCGTCTGGCTTGCCCCGGCCTCGGCCCGTTCCCCTGCTGTTGTCCCGGCCCCTTCCCCGCTTGGGGCGCAAGCAGCGTCTCCATCAGGCTCTCGGGCAGCGCCAGACGTCCGGAGACCAGCCGCGTCAGCTCCAGGCGCATCGCGCTCGGTGGGAGCATCGCGAACACCGGGCGCAGCTCCTCGACCATCCGGTCGCGGCCCTCCGGGCTGCCGTGGTCGCCAGACGCGAGCACGCGCTCGACGCGGAAACGCACGAACGGCACCGCCTGCTCGACGGCCGCATTGATCGCGTCCGCCCCGTCGCGCTGCACCAGATCGGCCGGGTCGGTGCCCTGCGGGAGCGCCACCACGCGCAGCTCGAGCTTGCGTTTCGCCGCCAGCCCCGCGGCCTTTAGCATCGCCTCCTGGCCGGCGCTATCGGCGTCCAGCGCCAGCAGCACCGTCTGGGCCATACGCGAGAGCTCGCCCACCTGCTCGGCGGTCAGCGCCGTGCCCATCGACCCGACCGTGTTGCGCAGCCCCGCCTGGTGCAGCGCGATCACGTCGGTGTAGCCCTCACACAGGATCGCCTGCCCGGCGCGCGCGGCGTGGGCTCGGGCCAGGTCGGCGCCGTAGAGGTGCTGTCCCTTGTGGTAGACGTCGTTGTCGGAGGTGTTCAGGTACTTAGGACCCCACCCACCCCTTTGCTCATCGCGCATCGCCCGCGCGCCGAAGCCGAGCACCCGACCGCGGACATCCGCCAGCGGGAACATGATCCGGCCGCGGAAGCGGTCGTAGGGACGCCCGTTCTCCTTGGAGCGCTGCGCCAGCCCGGTCGCGTAGAGCTCCTGCTCGGAGAACCCACCCCGGCGCGAGGCGAGCAGCACGCGGTCCCAGGCGCTCGGGGAATAGCCGACGTGGAACTCGCGCAGGATCTCCTCGCCCAGTCCACGAGCCTCCAGGTAGTCGCGGGCGGCGCGCGCCTCCTCGGACTCCCACAGGCACCGTTCGTAGTAGGCCGCGGTACGCGTGAGCAGCTCCAGCAGCCGCTCTCGCCCGCGTCGGCGCTCGGCCTCCTTCGGGTCCTCCTCCTCGCGCTGCAGCTCGACCCCGAAGCGGTCCGCCAATAGCTCGAGCGCGCCTTTGAAGTCGACCCCCTCGGTCTCCTGCACGAACGTGAACACGTCGCCGGAGGCCTGGCAGCCGAAGCAGTGGTAGACCTTCTGTCCCGGATCGATCCCGAACGACGGGCTGCGCTCGTCGTGGAACGGGCACAGTCCCTCATACCGCGCCGGGCCGGCACGACGCAGCTCGGTGCGCGCCGAGACCAGCTCGACGAAGTCGACCGCGTCGCGCACGCGATCCTTGGACTCACGGGTGTATAGCGCCACTCTCGGCTACGCTAGCGGGCGAAGGCTTTGGGCACCTGGAGTTCCGTGTACTCCCGGATGCAATACCGGTCGGTCATCCCCGCCAGGTAGTCCGTCACCCGCCGCGCCAGATCGTCCTGCGCGTGGGCGGCGCCGAGGACGGGCAGGAGCTCGGGGTGCTCTACGTAGTGCTCGAACAGCCTCCGCACGACGCCGGCGATCTTCGCGTGCTCGGCGCGGACGGCGGGACCGAGGTAGACGCGCTCGAACATGAAATCCCGCAGCTCCCCCATCGCGGCGCCCGCCGCCGCTCCCTGGACGATGTCGCCCGCCGCCGCGGAGTGCTCGACCATGTCGTGCACCAGCGCGTCGATCCGCGCCGATCCGCTCGAGCCGAGCACGGCGATCGGCTCCTCCGGCAGCTCCTCCTCGCGCAGCAGCCCCGCGCGCAGGGAGTCGTCGATGTCGTGGTTGATGTACGCCACACGGTCCATCACCCGCACGATCCGCCCCTCGAGCGTCTCCGGCAGCGGCGCGCGGCTGGAGTGGCCGATGATTCCGTCGCGCACCTGCTCGGTCAGGTTGAGTCCCGTGCCGTCGCGCTCCAGGTGCTCCACCACCCGCAGCGAGTGCTCGTAGTGGCGAAAGCCCGCTCCCACCCCGAAGCGCTCTTTGAGGCAGTTGTCGAGCACCTCCTCGCCGATGTGCCCGAAGGGCGGGTGGCCGAGGTCGTGAGCGAGACCGATCGCCTCGACCAGATCCTCGTTCAGGCGCAGCGCACGAGCCACCGTGCGCGAGATCGTGGTGACCTCGAGCGTGTGTGTCAGCCGCGTGCGGTAGTGGTCGCCTTCGGGCGCCACGAACACCTGCGTCTTGTGCTTCAGCCGGCGGAACGCCTTGCAGTGCACGACCCTGTCGCGGTCGCGCTGAAACGGCGTGCGCAGCGCACAGTCCTCCTCCGCCCGGGCGCGTCGCGGCGGATAGGAGCGCGCCGCCGCCGGGGACAGGGTGAGCTCCTCCAGCTCGCGCCGGCGCTCGGCGAAGACGCTCGCGACCGTGTCGCTCAGGGCTCGCGTTTCCAGTCGCCCCGTCCGGACGCCTTGTGCACCCAGTGATGCCAGCCCTTCATCTCGCCCGGGTCCTCGTCATACACGGGCGCGCCACCGCCCGGCTCGGGGAGGTTCGCCGCCGCCGCCGAGTCGATCCGC
Organism: Solirubrobacteraceae bacterium; assembly: GCA_035648675.1. Taxonomy (GTDB): domain Bacteria; phylum Actinomycetota; class Thermoleophilia; order Solirubrobacterales; family Solirubrobacteraceae; genus Palsa-744. The sequence continues at coordinate 4,565 of DASRKZ010000110.1, read as the reverse complement.
AGATCCACGCCGTGTTCGTGCAGCGACGCCACGTCAGCCGCCTCCACGAACCGCCGTCCGTGCGCGGGCGTGGTGATCACGAGCCCGTGGAAGATGTCCTTCTCGGGCGCCGCCACGACGTGGTGGACCGTCCCCACCTGCTGAGCGTCCGAGGCGAGCACCGGCACGCCCTTGTCGAGCACCTCATATGCAATCGGCAGGCCCTCATCCATGGCGATCACGATACAGAGCCCTCTTCAGGCGCGGGCCGCGGCCGGCATCAGCCGCAGGTGCGCGTGGTGCTCGAGCGTCTCGGAGATCGCTCGCTCGACCTGGCCGAGGACCGGATCGGGCGCGTCGGGGATCTCCGTCAGAGAACGGCCCAGCGCCTCGGTCATGAAGCCGTACGCCGCTTCGTCGAGGGGAAACGACGCCGCCTCGCACGCTCCGCACACGACCCCACCCGCCGAGCCGGAGAACCCGACCAGATGCTCGCGCTCCCCGCAGCAGGCACACGCGCCGAGCTGGGGAGCAAGGCCCGCCGCAAGCAACAGCTTCAAGCGGAACGCCAGCGCCCCCGCCCGGCCGCCGGCCGATCCTCGCCCGGTAGGCGATCCACCTGCGGGCCGCTCTCCACCCGAGGGCCGTTCCCCACCGGCGACCCGCGCCCCACCGGCGACCTGCTCGTCGAGCAGCGCGAGCTGGCGGCACAGCAGGTTGAACACTCCCGGATGCGGCTCGGAGGTCTCGAACAGCCGTCCCACCGCGTCGCACGCGCGCGCCGCGCCGTCCAGCGCACGGGCATCCCCGCGCAGGCTCGGGTAGGCCTCAACCGTCTGCGCGCCCGTGACGGTCAGCAGATCGCTACGCCCCTCATGCAGATCCATCCGCAGGCGGAAGAACGGCTCCAGGCGACCCCCGAAGCGGCTGCGCGTACGTCGCACGCCCTTCGCGATCGCGCTGATCCGCCCACGATGGGGCGTGTAGACGTGCAGGATGCGGTCGGCCTCTCCGTAGCGCATCGAGCGCAACACCACCGCCTCCGTCTTCACAGGTCCGGCCATCGTTCAGTCGAGTCTAGGGTCGCGGACGGCGGGCATCCTCCGGATGCCCCTGACGGCCTCGCCCAGCGATGGGTCGCCCACCGCGAACGGTCGTCCCGGCCTTTCTATACTTTATGAAGTAATGAGTGATGTCACCGTATACACAACCGATCCATGTTCCTTCTGCGCCCGTGTGAAGGGTCTCCTGAAGGCGCGCGGCGTGGAGTTCGCCGAAATCAATCTCTCGAGGGACCCCGAGGGTCGCACGGAGCTCGCGAAGCGGACGGGGATGATGAGCTTCCCCCAGGTGATCGTCGACGGCGAGCTGCTGGGCGGCTTCACCGAGGTCCAGGCCGCGGCCGAGAGCGGTCGCCTGGACGAGCTGCTCGCCGCCTGATCGATCGGGGAGCGCCTCGCGGCCGCGGTTGGCAGGTCTCACACACGTAGGTCCCGCGGCCGCCGACGACCATCTTGAGGATCGTCGTGCCACATATCCCGCACGGCTCTCCCTCGCGCCGGTGCACGAGGAACTGGTCCTGGAAGGATCCGCGGACGCCGTCGACGTGGCGGAAGTCGTCGATCGTCGCTCCCCGCGCGTCGATGCCGGCCTGGAGCGCGGCGATCGTCGTCTCGCGCAGGCGTGCGTACTGCTCGCCGGACAGCCGCCCGGCGGGACGCAGCGGGTGGATCCCCGCACGGAACAAGGCCTCGTCGGCGTAGATGTTCCCCACGCCCGCGATGCGACGTTGATCGAGCAGAAACGCCTTGATCGGCGCTGTGCGCCCCCGCGCGAGTCCGCGGAGGTGCTCCGCGGTGAAGCGCTCGTCCAGCGGCTCCAGCCCCAGGCGGGCGACGAAGAACACCTCCAACGCCTCCCCTCCCAGCATCAGCTCGCCGGTGCCGAACCGGCGCGGGTCGACGATCGCCAGACGCCGTCCCCGAGCGCGATTCCCTTTCCCGCCCGCCGGGCCGAGCTCGATGCGCACGCGGGTGTGAGGCGGCTCCGGATCGGGATCGCAGAGGACGGAGCCGGTCATGCGCAGATGCTGGACGAGGTAGACGTCGTCCTCCAGCTCCCAAACCAGATACTTGCCCCGCCTTCCGAGCCGCTCCACTCTCCGCCCCACGAGCGCGTCCGCAAGTTCCCGTGGCGCAAGCGGCCGCGACCAGCGTGCGTCGAGGATCTCCACTCGCTCCAGCCTGCGTCCCTCCACCAATGGCGCCAGCTGACGCCTGATCGTCTCGACCTCGGGTAGCTCGGGCATCGCCCTAGCTTATGAACGATTCCCCGGGGAGTCCCTCGGCGGAGCGAGCGATGAGCCAGTCGAGCACCGTCGCGCCGACATCCGCCAGCGGACCGTCGTGGCGAGCGCCGCCGTCGTGACAGGCGCCGCCGTCGTGACAGGCGCCGCCGTCGTGGCGGGCGCCGCCGCCCTCGCCACAGACGGCAAGCAGCGGCGCATACTCGCGCGTGTGGTCGGTTCCCGGGTGAGCCGGATCCACCCCGTGGTCGGCTGTGAGGATCAGCAGGTCTCCCTCGCGTAGCCGCGGAAGGCGTTCGGCGAGCCACGCGTCGATCTCCTGGAGCGCGCGGTGAAAGCCCTGGACGTCCTTGCGATGGCCGTGCACCTGGTCGGTATCGATCAGGTTGACGAACACGAGCCCCCGCTCGAGCTCGTCGAGCAACGCGGCGGTGCGCTCGAGCGCGCGGGCGTTGGTGGCGCCCGGATGGGACTCGCTCACCCCCACCCCGGCGAACAGATCTGAGATCTTGCCGACCCCGTGCACCTCCACGCCCGCGTCGAGGAGCTCCTCCAGGTAGCTCCTGGCCGGTGGCGGCAGGGCGAAGTCGCGGCGACCCTCGGTGCGCCGGAATGCGCCCGGCTCGCCGGTGAACGGCCGCGCGATCACTCGTCCCACGGCGTGCTCGCCGGTCATGCTCGCGCGCGCCGCGGCGCAAGCACGATAGAGCTCCTCCGCGGGCACCCGCCGATCGTGCGCGGCGAGCTGGAGCACGGAGTCCTGGGAGGTGTAGAGGATCAGCGCGCCCGTGCGCAGATGCTCGGCGCCGAAATCCTCGACCGCCGCGATCCCGTTGTAGGGGCGGTTGCAGATCACCGGATGGCCCATCGCCGCGACGAGGCGCTCGATCACCTCCGGGGGAAAGCCCTCGGGGTAGACCGGCAGCGGACGCTCCAGCACCACCCCCATCAACTCCCAGTGGCCGGTCGTGGAGTCCTTGCCCGGTCCGAGCGGGTGCAGCGCGCCGTGGGTCGCCGGCCGCGCCACCGCGGGGACGCCGGGCAGCGGTGCGATATTGCCCAGCCCGAGCGCGGTCAGCGTCGGAAGCTCCAGGCCACCAACCGCCTCGGCGAGGTGCAGCAGGGTGTTTGTCCCCTCGTCGCCGTACTCCGCGGCATCGGGGAGCGCGCCCACGCCACATGCGTCGATCACCACGACGATCGCCCGCCGGGCGGGCGGGATTCCCATCCTTCTACCGCCCCCCCGCTCGCTCACCGCCCGGCGCTCGGGGCCTTCGCGCGCGGGTGCGCCCGAAAGTAGACGTCCTTCAACCGGTCGGCCGAGAGGTGCGTGTAGACCTGTGTGGTGGCGAGGTCGGCGTGCCCGAGCATCTCCTGGAGGGAGCGCAGATCGCAGCCTCCCGCGAGCAGATGCGTGGCGAAGCTGTGACGCAGTGTGTGGGGGCTCATCTTCTGCTCCAGGCCGGCGCCGCGGGCATGGCCCTGGACGATCTTGTAGAGACCTTGACGCGTGAGGCCGCCGCCGCGGCGGTTGACGAACAGCTGGGTCTCGACCCGGTGGCCCACCAGCACGGGACGTCCGCGCTGCTCGTAGGCGAGCAGCGCCGCGACCGCCTGGCGGCCGATCGGCACGAGCCGCTCCTTGGAGCCCTTGCCGCGCGCGCGAAGCATCCCCTCGTCGAGGTCGATATCGTCCGCCTGCAGCCCGGTCGCCTCCGAGGCGCGCAGGCCGCACGCGTACATGACCTCCAGCAGGGCGCGGTCGCGCAGCGCGGGCGGCTCGGTCCCCTTGGGCTCGCGCAGCAGCTTCGCGACCTCCTCGCGTGTGAGCACCCGCGGCAGACGCTGGGTCTTTCGTGGCCCGCGCAAATCGGCGGTGGGGTCGTGCTCGATCATGCCTTCGCGCCGCAGGTGGCGGTAGAACGAGCGCAGAGCGGCGGCCTTACGCTGCAGCGTGGCGGCGGCCACCGGGGGACGCTCGCCGATACCCGCGGCAAGCTCCGACAGGAACGAAGCGAGCTCGCCGTGGCGGACCTCCATCACGTTCAGCCCGCGGCGATCGAGGAACTCGCCGAACTGGAGTAGATCGGAGCGGTATGCCTCGAGCGTGTTGCGCGAAAGGCCTCGCTCGAGCTCCAGGTAGGCGAGGAAGTCGAGCGTCAGCCGCTCGAGCTCGACACTCGTCCTCGCGGCAGGGGAGATGGTCGCTGGAGAGCTCACCTCTCCAGCTTCGCCTCCCCGTCAGAGGCTCCTTGACGGTGCAACGGGCCGTTCAGCCTCC
>DASRKZ010000109.1:0-2884 GCA_035648675.1 Solirubrobacteraceae bacterium | reverse complement strand
ACTCTGCACGCGGCGGTGCCAGCCCTGCATTCGGCGAATCGGAGGGCTCCCGGTCCGCTCGCGTTTGGGCGAATGCACAAGCGGCGAGCCCGGCGCCGGCAGACCGGTCGGCGCCGCTGGTTGCACGCGGGAGCACAAGGGAGCCGCCTGCGCCGGTTCGATCAAAAGCACAACCGGGCCGGAGCCTGGGCGCGCACGACTGAGACGTAGACCCTGCCGCGCCGACCGGCGCGCTCGCAATTGGGCGCAAGCAGAAGTCCGGCGACGGGGGAGCTGGCGCTCGCCTTCACGCGAATGCACGCGCCTGATCGACCGGCGGCAGCGCATGCTTTCCGCGTTGGTTGCGAGCGTCCGCGGCTGCATTCGTGACGCGTGGTTGTAGGGCGAAACGGAGCGCCAGTCGCGCGGTGGACACCGCAGAAGCTGCAGCCCGGGGGTGCCTCGGGCAGACTGGTCCGTCTCGCCCGGGCCCGCTGCCGCGCGTAGCCGGCTCGGTTTCGGTGCTGCTTGCGGCGGTGTGCGGGATCCGCGCGTAGCGTCAACTTCGCGCGTACATAGCAACCGGCATGAACCGTCGAGGATCGCGTCCGGCTACGCCGCCGCTGCGAACCCGCCGCGACCGGCCGGCAGCGGGATGATCGCGTGCAGCTCGCTAGCCGTCGCCGCCAAGGTTCCACCGATTAGCTCGATCCGTGCCCTGAGGATCGCCAGGCGCTCAGGAACGATCTCGCGCCTGGCGCCTTGCACCTCGATCACGAGTTCGCGCTCTGCCCCGCACCGGACCGACAGCCCGCGCGCGGCTCCGACCGCTTCTAGCGTCTCCTCGACGACCCGGTAGACCATAGTGTCGATCTCGGGACTGAGTCTCTCTGTGCCCTCCAGCGCGACGCTGACCTTCCCGAAGCCGCGTGCACGCGCCCGGTCGCCCAGTTCTTCGAGCGCCACCCGCAGGCCCAGCTGGAGTGCGGGCGGCCGCAGGCTGACCGCCAGCGAGCGCAGCGACTGCAGCGTCGAATTGATATCCGAGCGCAGCTCCCCCAGCGTGGGCGCCGACAGCTCGGAGCCAAGCTCTCGCTCAAGCGCTCCCAGTCCGAGCAGAACCGCCGCGAGCACCTGAGCGGCATCCTCGTGGAGTTCATGCGCTACCTGGCCGCGTTCGGCTTCCACGCGAGCCATCAGCTCACGCAGCTGACCGCCCCGCTCGGCGAGGTGAAGGCGGGCGTCTTTGAGCTCGGCGCGAATCATCGCTCGCTCGCGCTCGCTCTCAAGCAGCCGCCGGTTCTCCGCCGCCACCCCCGCCTGCAATGCAAGGATCGCGAGGGTCGCGCGATCCTCATCGGTGAGAGTTCGCGATCCGCTCAGCACGAGCGTTCCGTAACCGACGCCATGCAGCTCGATCGCAACGTGCTCCTGCTCTCCTTCCTGGCCTACGACGCCAGACTCGACAGCCGGCGCGCCAGACAGCTCGACCCGAGCGCCCCGGGAGTAGGTCGCCTCTTGCGCCTGCTGTGCGAGCGTCGCCGCAATGTCCTGCGCACCATCCAGATGAGCCAACGCCAAACCTGACTTCAGTAGCAGATGCTGTCGCGCCTGGGCGTCTCGCATCCGATCGCCAAAGCGCCCCGCGATCGCGCCAATCGCAAGGTACGCGACGGCCGCGGTCGATAAGCCAACCGTGCCCGAATACACGTCGAGCGCCAACACCCCAACGAGCCCAAGCGCCACGAGCGCGGCACCGACACCAACGAGCAGACCGAACTCAAGCGCCACCAGCGCGATCGGAACGACCGCGAGAAGCGCGACCACGTCTGCAGCGTCCGAGCTAGTCTGGCGCAACAGCGCCACAGCCGCGAACATCGCCACAGCAGCCACCAGCACCACCCGCCGCTGCTCGATCGACCGACGAATCGGAAACGAGGACACCGCCGCCACGATCCCGGCGGGCTTCACGCGCTCGGCAGCCAGCGCCCAACGACGATCGAAGATCCAGGACATCGCATAATGCCAGCAGCCCGGCAACCCGCGCACATCCGGACATAACCACGCCGCCGACTCGGTAGTTCACCCATGCAAGCCACTCATCACGAGCCACGCCCCGAACTTCCCAGCAGTTCGCGCCGAGCCCAGGCCGCACACGCTCGGATCTGGGCGAATCCAATAGCGCGCAGCGGCGTCGGCAGGGCCGGATCGTGACGAGCGCAGTGTCGCCAGACCAATCGCGTCTCGTCGGATACGCGCGACGACGAATGCGATCGTCCGCGGCACGCGCGGTTTCCGCGGTGGCTGTCGGGAAAACCACTCAGCGTTCCGGTGCATCAATTGGTCGTGGGACGCCACCATCAGAATCTCTTCAGGATCGCGCGGTTCCTGGGACGACAACCGTCAATAGGGCAGGATCGGGGCGGCTTGTCCCACCGTTGACCGCTCAACGCAATTTCGCGTGTGTTTATCCGACAGCCACTGCGCAAGGTGGGGAAGCCTCTCGCTCCGGTGAGAGGCGCGCGTACCACGGCACCGGCCCTGCCGCCGGCTGTGATCGCGCGGTGAGGTGGTCGTGCAGCCGGCGGTGTTGAGCAGGACTCCTACTCACCCGACCCCCTGAACGGTTACGTCCAGCGTGGTTGGACCGCAGGGCCGGCACGGTTCGAGGATAGGTTGTGACTCGCCAGCGGCCCCTCGGGGCCCTCAGGCCGCCGTGGTAGTGATGAACCCGCGCATGTAGCCAACGTGTGCCATCGACCATGGGTCGCACGGGAAGACACAGTGCCACTCGAACTTGCCGGCCTGCTTGACGAGCAGTGTGTAGTCGTGCGTACCCGGCAATACGATGATGCTCACACCAGCTTCCGGGGACGTGATCGAGTGCGGGACGGTGTCGGTGTTG
>DASRKZ010000108.1:0-2992 GCA_035648675.1 Solirubrobacteraceae bacterium | reverse complement strand
ATCGTACGGTGCTCTGAACCCCCCAACGGCGCATCATCACCGACGGACTCCGACATCTGAGGTGCTGCAAGGTTGTTATCCATGCACTCCAGCTACGACAGCACACCCCCAAACCCCTGCCGGGTTATCCGGATAGGCCCTTTATGCCAGTTGCGTAGCACCCGCTGAACGCGCGCAGCGGATGCGGGTCCACACGTAGAGAGTCTCCTATAGGGCCACCTGTGGGCCGAACCGGTCCGTCTTAACGGCGGTATATGCCAAGGGACGCCTCGCACTGGGACCGTGATTACGAGTAAAGGCTGAGGATCAGGTCCGCAGTCCACGCGGTGGTGCCGGTGGCCTGTTCACCCGCCGCGCACGCGCGAGCGGCTCAAGGCGTCCCGATGCCGCGGTCGCGTTGGCGCGGAACACGCACAGGCACAACCCGCCCGGGCGCGCAGCGGAGTGATACAGCAAGCCGTCGCAGCCGGCCGTGTACAGTTGCTCGCCGACGTCTTGGAAGGCCGGCCACTGGTCTCTGCTCGGCTCGGCGGTCGGCAGTCCGAGGGCGGCGAGCGTCTCGGCGCTGGTCAGGTCTGCGATCGAGGGCAGGCTTGCCCGGTAGCGCCAAAGCTCGCGCGGCAGTCCGCGCAGCGGCTCGATCTCGAGCTCCGCGAGCCACCGATACCACTCGGCCCACACGGTCGCCTCCTCGGCTGCCAGGTAGATGCCCTCAACGCTCGCGCCGCGTTGCCAGCGCCCGTCAGCGGGTGTGGGTGGACGGTACAGCGGGTCGCTGCCGGCCGGTATGTGCCGCAGCCACGTGCCAGCCACTGGCATTCGCGTCGCGCGCGACGCGTCCACGGTGGGCTACGTGAAGGTCGGGGATTCGAGTGCGGCGACCAAGCGCGAGAGCTCCTCATAGCCGCCGCCGGCGAGCACGTCGATCGGCTTGCGATGTCCGAGCGCTGTGAGCGGGCGGTTCAGCCACACCGGCACGTAGTCGGCCTCCAGCACCGCAGCGAGCCGGTCGATGATCGCCGAGAGCTCCACCAGTCGTTCTGCCCGGCGCCCGGTGGGCGCGCGGGTGCGGTGAAGCCACGCACTGACCGTCGAGACCCCCGCCCCGGTCGCCCGGGCGATGTCGCGCTCGGTCAGCGGCGCGAGCTGCCTGATCTTGATCGCCTCGTCTGCGTAAGCCAAGCTCATGCTCCTACTGTAGCAAGAAACGGAAGCAAAACAGAACTCAGACGGAATAGCCGATAGTAGGCTCGGCATCGACTGGTGTGGTGGGAGCGAACGCCCGTGTGAACACCTCCGCCTGCTCACTCGCGGGCCGCGCGTGCAGATAACGCCCGGTGGTGGCGAGTGCGCTGTGGCCCATCGCGCTCTTGATCGTCACGAGGTCCACGCCGGCAGCGGCGAGCGGTGAGCCGTAGGTGTGGCGCAGGTCATGGAAGCGCAGCGGCCGCAGGCTGGCGGCGTCGCGCGCCCGCTTGAAGCGGCGTCGCAACGCGGAGCTGTCGAGGGTTCGCCCGAGCGCGTTGCAGAACACTCGCTCGTCGGCTCCGGTGAAATCCTCGCGCCTGCTCAGGCGGTCGAGGGCGGTTGCGGCTTGGTCAGGTAGCGGCACCCGACGGACCCTGCCCGACTTCGTGGAGGACTCCACGCCCGCGCTCATCGCGCGCCCCACGGTCAGGGCATGGCCCGCGAAGTCCACGTCCCGCCAGCGGAGCGCGAGCAGCTCGCCGAGCCGCAGGCCGGCGTATGCGGCGACTCTCACCAGCTCCGCGTCCTGCTGATCCTCGGCACGCCTCGCCTCCCGCTCGCCGAGGGTCTGCCGCGAAGGCTCGCGGTGCCGGCCGTCGCCGAGCGCTCGCGCGAGCGCCTCGACCTCCTCGGGCGAGTAGTAGACCAATGCGCCCGGCAGCGGCTCCCGGCGCTTGTCGGCCTCGGAGGCGGGGTTCGTTGCCAGCCCGTAGGTCGAGGTACGACAGCCGTAGTTGAATGCGGCGCAGACCACCGCGCGGTGCTTGTTCACGGTGCGCGGCGAGACATCGGTTGCGCTGATCGTCGCCAGCAGCTCCTCTACGTCGCGCGTGCTGATTTTCGATGCGGGTCGGTCTCCGAGTGCTGTCATCACGTGACCGGTGATCGTGCCCTTCCCGCGCTTGTACGAGACGCCGGGCTCGGCGAGCACGCTCAGGTGGTTGCGCAACGTTGCGGGCTTCGCGCCCTTCACGTCCTCGAGCCAGCGCAGGTACTCGTGGGCGACCTCACGGAAGGTCACGCCGCGGGCCTTGCGCTCGCGCTCAGCGCGTTCGCGGTCGTCTGCTTCGGCCACGTAGGCGGCTACGAGGGAAGCCGCCGCGACGTGGGCCGCGCGCTGATCGTAGAAGCCGTCGGGTACACGTCCGCGACGTGGGCGCCAGCCGCCCGTGTCTGCGTCAAGGTCGAGCCAAGCCGGCCCAACACGGCGCTTCACTTGCCGGCTGCGGTAGCGGAACTTCGCCTCGAAGAAGGGCTGCCCGTTGTGCTCGCGGACAACCACCGCTGCACTGGGGTTCTTGGTCGACATGACGGGCCTCCGGTATGTCCACGGCCCCTGCGATGGCACTCACGCGGGGCTCTTTGTCAGGTGCCTATCGGGAGTCTACACGGCGTGGGTACCACGTGGGTACCACCCCGGCCGTGGGTACCACTTTGGGTACCAAATCAACCAAAACCTATGTGTCTAAGCCACGTTTGAGGCGATCAAACCGCCCGAAACAGCGCGGTTCGGGGCACCTATAAGGGCCTCTTAAGCCCAAGGTTGCAGGTTCGATTCCTGCACGGCCCATTTCTGGAATAGCCTGCAAATCGGCGGGTTTTTGTAGGCGTTCAGTCCTGCGGGTTTTCCATAACAAGGTGCGTTTGGGTTGGTCGGCGAATTGTTGGGGTGTGGAGCGGTTTGAGGCTGAGGCGATCTATGACTCGGGTCGTGGGGCGTGTGTAGGGTTTTTGATTGGGCTGG
>DASRKZ010000107.1:0-8935 GCA_035648675.1 Solirubrobacteraceae bacterium | reverse complement strand
CGCCTGCGCCTGCGCCTGCGCCCGCGCCCGCATCACCGGCGGACGCGAGTGCGGGTGCGGGCGCGGGCGCAGGCGCAGGCGCAGGCGCGGTGATCGCATAGGTGACGTGCCCGGGGCTGTGCCCGGGCGTGAAGACCACCTCGATATCAAGGCCCGCGATGCTCAGACGCTCGCCGCCCTTCACCGTGTGATCGGCCTCGTAGCTCTCAAACGGCCCGAACCCCGGGGGCACCCAGCTGTTGATGTCCGCCAGCACGCCCCGCTCGATCTCCGGGCAGTACACAGGCGCACCCGTCGCCCGCGCCACCTCGGCGACCGCGCCGACGTGGTCGAAGTGACAGTGCGTGATCAGGATCGCCTCGATCTCCACTCCCTGCGCCCTTGCCGCCTCCAGCAGCCGCCCCGCCTCCGCGCCCGGATCGACCATCACCGCTCGCTTCGCTCCACTGCCCGCCACGATGTAGGCGTTCTCCTGGATCGGCCCGACGGAAAACATCCTCACGTCCAGCCCGCTCATCGCAGCATCCTCCCGCACGCGAGGCCCATCACCCTCATCCTCGTCATCGCGTCGTGGCCTTCCCACCGCCACCCGCCGCTTTCCGGCGCTGGCGACGCCGGAACATCCACAGGTCCGTGTAGTAGCTGATCGGCACGTAGATCAGCAGCACGAGCGGGAACAGGGCGATCGCCTCCGTCGGCTGTTTGAGCAGGAACAGGCATACCAGCAGCAGCCCCACCGCGGCGAACATCGACCGGTAGAACGCGCCCAGCCACGTCGGCGGGCGATCCTCCTTGGGCAGCCGCGGCCCCTTGCTCCGCGCGCCGTCCCTACCGTTGCCCTTACCGCTCTTCTCGGCAGCCGTCGGCTTGCGCCCGGTGCGACCCCGCGACTCGACCACCCCGGCGGCGTTCCCGCGGTGCTTCGTCTGGCGCTTTCGCTTTGTCTGAGCCATCCTCCCTACAAGCCTAGATGGTTGATCCGGCCATCGTGTTCACGAAGGCCTCGGACGCGCTCGCCGTCAGCCTCACCCGGCCGCGGGACGCGCTCGCCGCGAGCCTCACCCGGCGAGCACGTTCTCGATCAGGTGTCTCGCCGGGTCGAACCCGGGCAGCGGCAGATCCTCGGGAAAACCCTCCAACGCCGCCCGCGGTGCGAGCCCGACCAGCTCGCCGCTCGCCACCTCCGCGTGACGGCGCACCGCCTCCACGACCCTCGCCAGCGACACCTCGTAGGGACGCTCGACGTTCATCGACACCTGCGCCACCCCCCCGCCGAGTCCCACGCCGATCGCGCGCAGGCCGGGCAGGCCCTCCTGGCCGCCCTCGCGGATCAAAGCCGCGACCGCCCGCGCCTCGGCGACGGTTGCCGGGGGGGCAAGCTGGAGGTTGAACGCGACGAGCGGCGCGCGTGCCGCTACGAGCGTCACTCCCGCGCTCGGATGCGGCCGAGACGGGCCGAAGTCCGGGCGCAGCTCGCCCGCGGCGATGCGCCGCGTGAGCCCCTCAATCCCGCCACGGCGCAGGTCCGCCCGGGTACGTCCGCCGCCGAGCTCGCCGTAGAGGAAGACAGGCACCCCCAGCTCCTCACCGATCCGATCGGCGATCAGCAGCGCCTCGGCACAGGCCACGCCCCGGGAGGACTCCTCGAGGTAGATCATCGGCGCCACGTCGAGCGCTCCCACATGGGGATGCTCTCCGCGTCCGCCGTCGCGCTCCGAGACCACGTCGATCCGTCGTGAGATCACCTCCGCGGCGCCCCGCACCAAGGCGTCCGCAAGCGCTCCAGGCTCTCCGGCGAGCGTCAAGACGGAGCGATCGTGATCGCCGTCTGAGTGAACGTCCAGCAGCCGGACCTCCCCTCCGTCCGTGAATGCCCGCGAGATCGCCTCGACCGTGGCGAGGTCGCGGCCCTCGGAGACGTTTGGAGCGGCGAGGAGGATCCCGCTCGCTATCTACGGCTGATCGTGAGCTGGACCGCCGGCGTGCCCGCCCCGCTCTCGGGACCGTCGCCGAGCCACTGGGCGACGAAGTTAGTCGTCGCCCTGACGCCTGACACCGTCAGCGCGAATGTACCGTCGGAGGTCACCGTGACGTTCTTGGAGCGCCAGGAGCCACCGCCCGTGACGGACGACACGACGACGGTCTCGCCACCGATCGCCGGACTCAGACGGCCGGTCAGGCGCACCCGGTTGCCGGCCTTCTTGAGCTTCGCCGCGCTCAGCTTGCGCCGCCCCTCGACCGAGAGCGTCAGCGTCGAGGGGGTGATGTGCAGCCCACCGTCGGTCGTCTCGAACAGGGCGCCCGCGCTCCCGCTGAAGCCCGTGGCGTAATCCACCGCACCCGCGGCCACCACGTTTGTGAGCCCGATCGGGAGGCTCTCGGGTGTCCAGCTGCGGCCGCCGTTTGCGGTTCTCAGCAAGACGTTGGCGGCGCCTTCGGCCGCGAACGGAACCCGCAGGTAGCCGTCGGAGGGGCTGCTGAAAGACATCCCTCCCGGACCGTTCAGGTTGAGGGCGCCGACCGAGAGAATTTCCCTCCAGCCGCGGCCGCGGTTATTGGTGAAGAACATGCGCCGATCAGAGGTCTCATATCCCGTCGTCGAGCTCACGAACGAGATCGCGGCGACAGGATGCTTCGGCAGCGGACGCGGGATCAGCGTCCAGCGGCTACCGCCGTTAGTGGACTCCAACACATCTTCACCGTAGGCGAAGATCGCTCCTCCGGCGAGCTGAGCCCCGCCTGAGAGGTTGAAGCTCGACAGTTTCACCTTGCGCGGCTTCCCATGCCGGCGACCGGCCACGATCGTCGCGTTCACAGAATTGAAGCTCGCGGCGGCATCTGTCGAGCGCCGCACTCCGCGGGGGCCGATCAGCAGCACCGTATTGGGATTGGGCGCCAGCAGCGCGGTGGGCGCGCCGCCGCCGGAGCTCAAGATCGACCAGCTCAGGCCGGCGGTGGAGGTACGGAAGACCGTTCCACCGCTGTTCACGACATAGCCGATTTCGGAGGTCGGGAAACCGACGTCGACCAGTTCACCGGTGCTCGGCACGCGCAACAGGTTCCAGTTTTCACCGCCGTTCGTCGTGGCCGCGATCTGGCCCGCGGCGCCGAGCGCGTAGGCATCGAGCGGAGATTGGCCGATCCTGAGCGTCCTCGAGAAGTCACCGCCCAAGCTGTGGGAGATCAGCGTCGGGAACGTCGCGCCGCCGTCGGAGGAGAGGACGGTCGCGCCGTTTTCACCCACCGCCACCGCACCGGGGGCCGTGGAGAAGGACACCGCGAGCAGGTTCTCTGCCGAGGGCGAGACGAGCGAACCCGTCATGCCGCCGTCGGTCGTGCGCACCAACGTATTGGTCTGCCCCGACGGCGCCGGCGCGGTCGCGATCAGGCAGTGCATGGCGTCGCTGCAGGAGATATGCGTAAGCGCCGGCAAAGCCGTGCCGGCCGGCAGCGCCAGCGGCAGCGCTTTCCAGGTGCTCCCTTCGTCGGTGCTCGCCAGCAGCGTGTTCCCCCCGCCTACCGCGTAGGCGGTCGTCGCGCTCACGAACGTCACATCCGCAAGCGGCGCCGGTGAGGAGGCGACCTGGGTCCAGGAGTTGGCGCCATCGGTCGTGCGGAAGATCTTCCCGCCACCGCTACCGCCGGTGACGGCGAAGCCGATGCTCGGCGAGATGAACTCGAGCTTCGCCGCCGTACCCCCGTTCAGCGGCACCGGTGTCTTCGGCTCCAGCGTCTGCCCGCCGTCGGTCGTCAGCAGGATCGTGCCGTTGGCCTGCTCCACGAAACCGGTGCCCGCACTCAGGAAGGAGAACGAAGCGATCTTCGTAGCGCAATTGCTTTCGGATTCGTTGACCGGAAGGCGCAGAAAGCTTTCGCCGGCGTTCACCGACTCGCGCACGGTGCATTCACCGCCCACGACAACGGTGTTCGGATCCACCTCCTGCACCAGCGAGAGGCTGCTGGACGTTCCGCTCGGAAGTCCGATCCAGGTGCCGCCGCCGTCATCCGAGCGCAGCACCGTGCCGAAGTCACCGACGGCGAACCCGCGTGCGCCCGCGAAGACCACATCGTTGAGCCGGCTCCCCTGAGGCGCCGGGTCGCCCCAGGTCCAGCCCGAGTGCCCGACCGACACGGGCGCCGCCAGCGCCGAGGATGTCCCGAGGAGGACTCCCAGCGCGGAGATCGCCCCGATGATTACCGACCGCTTTGCTTGCACCACAATCCCCCGTTTGGTTATACGCCACCTCACTCAACGGCGATCGTACGCCTTCGAGCCATGCCTCTACGCCTTCGAGCCATGTCTCGCTAACCCCCATCGCCCGTTTAAGTTGTGGTGGCAGCAGGCGCCCGGATGCGACCTCGCAAAGCCGAGTCGTCGAGGAAGAACTCGCGCGCGAGTCCGGCGATGAAGCGCGCCAGATCTTCATGCTCATCCGGTCGCCAGCACTCGAGCAGGTCGGTCAGGCGTTCCTCGCCGGTCGTTCTCAGGCGCCCCAGGATGACCTGGCCGTCCGCGGTCAGCTCGTAGGTCGCCCCAGGGCCACGGCCAGGGCCCGGGTCCGGGTCCGGGTCCGGGCCGGCGGCGATCAGCCCGCTGTCGAGCAGCCGATCTCTGGCCTGCTCGAGCGTCAAGATCTCCACATGCGCCCGCCCGGCGAGGCGCTCGAGCGGCGCCGACGGATCCTCGCTCAGCTTCGCGAGCAGCCAGCAGGCGGTGGGACCGAGCTCGACGCCCGCGCGGAGAGCCACACGTCGCACGATCTCGCGCGCGCCCTCACGACGGTCCAGGCGACCGATTTTGTCGATGACCACCGCCAACGAATCGGCGTCCCGCGGACTGGCGAAGGCATCTCCCATGTCGGAGCTCGCAACGGTCTCGCGCAGCGGCAGCTCGCGGATGAACCACGAGAGCACAAATGCGACGACCGCGAACGCCGACGCGACTAGGAAGACACTGCTGAGCGAGCTCGTGAAGGCGTGGAGATAGCCGCTGCGCAGCACCGCCGGCAGGTGGGCGATCTCCTTCGGGTTCACCTGGCTTCCGGTATTCACATGACTGGCGGCCCCCGGGGGAAAAACGCTCTTCAGCTCGCTGCTCAGCCGGTTGGAGAAGATCGCGCCGAGCACCGCGACGCCGAGCGATCCGCCGATCGAGCGAAACAGAGTGGCGCCCGAGGTCGCGACGCCGAGGTCCGCGTAGTCGACCGCGTTCTGCACGGCGAGTATCAGGACCTGCATGACCATTCCCAACCCGAGGCCGAGGATGAACATGAACAGGGAGATCGAGGTTCGTGAGCTCGACGGGTCCATCGTCGAGAGCAGATACAGCCCGAGCGAGGTCACCGCGGTGCCGGCGATCGGAAACGGCTTGTAGTGACCGGTGCGGGTGATCACCTGCCCCGAGACGATCGAGGTGATCAACAGGCCTCCCATCAGAGGCAACAGCTGGAGTCCCGACCCCGTGGGGGTCGCGCCCTTGACGACCTGCAGGAACAGGGGCAGGTAGGTAACCGCGCCGAACAGCGCGAAGCCCACCACGAACCCGACGGCGCCGGTCACCACGAAGACGCGGTTGGCGAGCAGCTTCGGAGGCAAGACCGGCTCCACGGCGCGGCGCTCGGTGAACGCGAACGCGCCCAGCAGGAGCACGCCGGCGACGGCGAGACCGACGATCAGCGTAGAGCCCCAGGCGTAGGAGGTGCCTCCCAGGGACGCCGCCAGCACGATCGCGGTGAGACCACCCGCGAGCAGGACGGTCCCGAGGTAGTCGACCACATGGTGCACGCGTTCGGTGACGGTGGGAAGTGTGGCCGCGAGTACGAAGAAGGCGACGATCCCCAGCGGCAGGTTGACATAGAAGATCCAACGCCAGCTGAAGTCGCTGGTCAGGAATCCGCCGAGCAGTGGTCCGGCGATACTCGCCAGACCGAATACGGCGCCGAACAGGCCCGTGTAGCGGCCTCGCTCGCGGGGCGGCACGACATCGCCGATCGCGGCCTGCGCGCTGACCATCAGGCCGCCACCACCGAGCCCCTGTAGCGCGCGGAAGGCGATCAGCTCGTCGAGGCTCCGGCTCAGGCCGCACAGCGCCGAGCCGATCAGGAACACCACGAGGCCAAATTGCAGGACGATCTTGCGCCCGTACATGTCCCCGAGCTTCCCGTACAGCGGCGTGACGGCGGTCTGCGCGAGCAGATAGGCCGTCACGACCCACGAGATATGGCTCAGGCCCCCGAGATCACCGACGATCGTCGGCAGCGCCGTCGCGACGATCGTCTGATCGAGCGCCGCCAGCAACATCACCAGCAGCAGACCCCCGAATACCAGCCGCAGCGCGGGTGGGTCCGGTGTCTTCGTTGCGGGACCGGCCGCCACGGCGCGATCGGGAGCGACGCTCAACGCACTCTCCTCGGGAGACTATGCCCAGTCTAGGGAGACAGGCCCGACACCGAAGGCTCCCGTTCTCCCGCCGCGGGGCGTTGCGTGAGAATGAACCAGGCGATCCCCGCGAGCGTCAGCAGGGCGGCGACCCAGAAGTTCAGGCGCTCGCCGAGGATGTGGTGGGCGGGGTCGACCCGCAGCAGCTCCTCGAAGATGCGAAAGGCGGAGTAGCCCGCGACGTAGAGCGCGAAGATGCCCGGCGGGCGAATCGTCCTGTGGTGGATCAGCCACACGAGGGCGCCGGCGAGCGCGAGGTCCCAGATCAGCTCGTAGAGAAACGTCGGTTGGAAGGTCGCGTAGCCCAGGTAGCCGGCCGGACGGTGCGCCAGACTGATCTGCAGACTCCACGGGAGATTCGTGGGGCCGCCGAAGAGCTCCTGGTTGAAGTAGTTGCCGACCCGCCCGATCGCCTGCGCCACGAGGATGCCCGGGGCGGCGGCATCCATGAAGGCGGTGATGCTCACCCGGTGGCGGCGTAGTGGGATCACACCGCCGAGCATGCCCCCGGCGATCCCCCCCCAGATACCGAGGCCGCCCTGCCAGACCGCCAGCCAGCCCCACCAGTTGTGCGGGACTTCGTTCCAACTCGTGACGTCGTGATAGAGCCGCCCACCGAGGATTCCCGCCGGCACGCCCCACCACGCCACGGTGTAGACGAGATCCGGGTCACCGCCCCGCACCCGCCACAGACGGCGTGTCAGGACGATCGCGGCGGTGATCCCGACCACGTAGCAGAGCCCGTAGAAATGCACGAACAACGGTCCGACGTAGAACCCGTTGTTCGGCGGGCTGGGGATCGAGGCGATCATCGCTGGAGCAGTGAGGCTAGAGCAGGACCCCTTGTCGAGCTTCTACTGGATGGTGAGCGTGCCTTCCATGCCGGCCGCGCGATGCCCGGGAACCGAGCAGTAGAACTTGTACGTGCCCGGCTTCAGGTTCAGCGACAGCGTCTTGCTGGAACTCTGGAAGGTCGGGGTCGCGCCGACCACGGCGCCGGAGCTGGAGGCGACGGTGACGTTGTGGCCCAAGGGCGACATGTTGGCGAAGTTGATCGTGACCCTGCCCGCCTTCGCGGTCAGCGAGGTGGTGTTGTATTTCAGCTGACCTTCGGGGTTGGCTTCGAGGCTCAAAGCCTGCCCACCTGCCGGCGCCGGGGCGGTAGCCGGCGTGGAGGATGTCGCCGAGCTCGACTGCGTCGGAGTGGCGGCCACGCTCGTCGGCGCGGAAGCCGAGGAGCTGCTGGAGCTCGAGCTGCCACAGCCGGCGAGCGCGAGCAGCGCAGCTGCCAGGACGAGGACCGAGACGATGGGCGTGGAGCGGTTCTCTGCTGCACCTGCTGCTTGGAGCCTCATGAATCAATCCTCCGCTGGTTTGGGGACA
The DNA here is from genome assembly GCA_035648675.1 of Solirubrobacteraceae bacterium. GTDB lineage: Bacteria > Actinomycetota > Thermoleophilia > Solirubrobacterales > Solirubrobacteraceae > Palsa-744. The sequence goes on along the minus strand of DASRKZ010000107.1, from coordinate 1,114 downwards.
TCCCTCGTTAGGGCACCGCCAGATGCAGATCCTTCCCGTCGATCTCAGCCGGCGTGCCGGCCCTTCGACCGGCGGTGCGCTCCTCGAAGGCTATTACGCGCGCTCACTCCACATTCGCCGGGTCTGAGAGACTGCCTCGATGACGATGCCCACAATACGGGCCACCGTCGCCTTGCTCCTAGTGATCGGATCCGGTGGTGTGGCCGGCTGCGGCCAAGCCACAGTCCCGCGCGGAACGGTCTCGAAAGAAGCGAAGGTCAAGGTCACCGCGAAGTCGAGCCCCGCGTCGGCGCATCCCCGTAGTGTCGTCGCACGGATCGACGCGTCATCTGACGCGGTACTCGCCGAAGGCAAGTTGCATATAGCGCCCGGAGCTCCCTCCGATGCGGAAATTCGCCGTGAGATCAAGGCCGCGCGCAAGGCTGGGATCGTGTTGCCGTCCGGAGAATCGGCCGCATCCTTCGAAAACTCCCCATCGAACTCGGGCGGTCCCGCCGTGGAGGCCGAAACACCTGAAACGGCGTGGAATCCGCGGTCGAAGCCGATCGCCGACTGGATCATCCCGATCCTCGAATGGGCATCTCACCACGGTTGGAGTGGAACCGTCACAAGCGGCTACAGGACCTACTTCGAACAGGCCCAGCTGAACGCCGCGGGCGCCTTCAGCGCGAAGGCCGGCCTGAGCAACCACGAGACCACCGTGTATCCCGGCGGCGCGGTGGATGTGACGAGCCCATCCCAGCTGATCACCGTCCTCGAGACGTACCCCGGGCCGGTGAAGCTCGTCGGTGGCGTTCTCGGGCCGGTCGATCCCGAGCACTTCTCGGCCACAGGCGATTAGACAAGGGCATCCCTGCCCTTCTACCAGCGGCGTAAAGCTAGACTGCGCTTCCCCGCCGGAGTAGCTCAGTCGGTTAGAGCAGCGGAATCATAATCCGCGTGTCGGGGGTTCGAGTCCCTCCTCCGGCATCCAGAGGTCTTCACGTTTGACCTTGGTTGTTGTTCACGTTTGGGCTTTGACCGCGCTGGCTTTGGCTCGCTTGGGCGGGGCGCGGTGTCGGCGGTGTCGACGGGTGCCTGTTCGGGGTGCCGAGAACGGCATGGCGGGGCACAC
>DASRKZ010000106.1:0-7082 GCA_035648675.1 Solirubrobacteraceae bacterium | reverse complement strand
TCTACGAAAACCTAGGCCGCGCTCGCTGTGACGGTCGCTGAGGGAGCTGGCAGCGCCGAGACCGTGCAGGGCGCGCCGCGGGCGAGCGACGACTTGCAGCTTTTTCGACCCCGCCCTTAGAAACGCTCCAGTGGGCCCGGCGGGGGTTTGTGCAACAGCCACGACGAACAGCAGGCGCGCGAGCGATCGTCACCAGCGCCACGAATCGCGCGGGCTTGGTAGCAATTTTGGTAGCAATTTGAGCGAACCTGAGCCGATCCGAGAGCGCTAAACCCCACTAAAACCGTGTTCGCGGGGATTCTGGAGGGTTGTGAGCGACCCGTGGTCCCGCTGTGGTCCCTCAGGTACGTGCCGCGGCTGTGTCGTTCGGCACGGCGGGGCATGGTGTCATGAACGGCGTCACGGCCGATGCGTCCTGCTATAGCCCTACCTTGTCGCTATGGCGAACTGCCCCAAGGAAGTAGCGCTCGAACTATCGCGTGCCGCGCTTGAATCCCAGGACGGTAGCGAGAATCAGCTCCGCGAAAAGGCGACGGCGGTCCTCTCAGCCGCCTCGATCGTGGTCCCAGTCGCTGCGGTGGCGCTCGGGGGCGCGCCCGCCGGTGCGGCAATTCCGTTCGGCGTCGCGGCGCTGGCGTATCTGTGGTGTGTCCGTGCTTGTGGTTCCGCGCTCTTTCCGAAGAACAGGCAGGCCGGCCTCCTTGGTGGCGAGATGCTACAGCTGGCGACAGACACGGGCGCTGATCTACCACAGATGCAGGCGTCCGCGGCCAGCTATCTCGACGGCTTCTATAAGCACAATCAAGTGATCCTCGAGGGAGCCGCAGATAAGGTCCAGCAGGCACTCATTGCGCTGGGCGTCGAGATCGTTGCGTTGGCCGTCGCCCTAGTCGTTACAATCCTTCACTGAGATGCCTAACCCGCCTTCATCTCCCACGCCTGCTCCGCCCAGCCCGATGCCCTCGGCTCCTCCGTCGAATGTCATCGCCGTAGAGATCCGCTCGCCCAAACCGAGCAATTAGAGCCGGCGCCGCAACGGAGTCGCCGTCACGCCACTCTGCGATCAACTGGGGTCATCTCGGCGCTGCCATCTTGCGAACGCCCAGGACTGCGAAGCAGATGCTCTGGGTTCATGCGAGGGCGTAGAGCGGAAGCGCCGCCACGAAGCTCCCCCACGCCTCCGCAAGATGCGAGACCCTCATTCAGAGAGAGGCTGTAGACGGCTCGTAGTCCCCCATCAGCGATCCTTCGGGCGTGCGCACGCCAGCATTCGCCCAACCTCTGTTCCACGCTATAGGGCTGGGTGAAAAGAAGCGGTGTGACGCTGGGCTCCGCGGATCGCAGCACCGCGTCAAGCTGTGCACCGTCGGACAGGCTCCGTCTCGGCGAGGTAGAGCGCCGGCACGATCTCACCGCGCTGCCAGTGGCCATCCGATGGGGGATTGGCTCGGCCGAGCAGGTTGGCTCGGTGCGGTACATGCCTGATCCATGTGCCCTCGACCGTGCGAGGGCCGACGGGGAGTGGGGCCACCGTCAGGAGATGCCGGGGTACTGGATCTCGGAGATCAGCTTGGCGACCCGTTTGTACTCGCCGCGAGCGATCAAATCAATCGGCTTCTCGTCATCCAGTGCGAGGATCGGGCGCTTCAGCCAAACCGCGATCGACTCCGGACGCACGACGAGCGCGAGTCGTCTACGCCGCGCGGGCGGCCAGCTCGGCCAGCACCTTCGAGAGCTGCCCTCCCTGCCACGCGATCGGCGAACTCGCCGGTGGACCGGCATCCTCGACCACGAACTCCGCGTTCGGGATCGTCTGAGCGTAGCGCTCGCCCACCGCCAGCGGATGGCCGGGGTCCGCCTCGTCGCGGCTGGCCACCACGACCGTCGGCGCCCGGATGCCCGCGAGGTCCTCGATCGACCCGAACGGCCGCGAGCGCGGCACCACTTCGAGCGCGTCCGCCACCGCCGACGGATACTCCTGGGCGGCAAGCCTCTGGCGCAGCACCCGCTCGACCGTCTCTCGCCAAGCCGCGGGCACCTCCGAGAAGTCATAGGCGGCCACAAACCCCTCCACCCCACCCTCGCGCAGCCCCCGCGCCAAGGCGTCCCATCCGGCGAGGACCGTCCCGTCAAGCGGTAGATCGGCCTCGAAGGACGGTGTGATCAGACCCAGGCCCGCGACGCGCTCGGGGTGACTCAGGGCGAAGTGCACGGCGGTGTGCGCGCCCATCGAGGCGCCGGCCAGGACTGCCCGCCGCAGGCCGAGCGTGTCCATCACCGCCTCGAGGTCGCGTGCGAGGCGCTCGTAGCCGTAGCCCGTCCGGTCGGGCGCCGCGGTCGAGCGTCCATGTCCGCGGGCGTCGTAGGCGATCGTCCGGTACCCCTCGCGCTCCAGCCTCCGCGAGCCCATCACGACGTAGCGCCGCGTCGCCGTCAGTCCGTGCAGGAGCACGATCGCCGGACCGCTCCCGCGCTGCTCACCCGAGAGCTCCACCCCGTCGTCCGTGCGGATGCTCAGCTCTTCAGTCGCGGGAGTAGCGGCCATCTCTTTTATACGGGCAGCGCCAGCTGGTCCTCGGCCTCCGGCGACCCACCCGCCGCCTCACGAGCGAGCGTCGGTCCGGACTCAAGCCCTGCCACGCGCACGCCCAGCAGCCGCACCGCCCGCGCGGGCGCGTACTCCCGAAGCAGCCGCAGCGCCACCGCCTTGACGAGCTCACCGTCGCTCGTGGGCTCGGTCACGGTGTGCGCCCGGGTGACCGTCGTGAAGTCGTCGAGGCGCACCTTGATCCCGATCGTGCGGCCCCGTCGCCCGTTGGCGGCGAGGCTCTTGCACAGCTCCCCAGACATCCGTTCCAGCGCCTCGCGCAGCGCCGCCGGATCGCGGATGTCCTCGTCGAAGGTCCGCTCACGCGACTCCGAGATCACCTTCCGCGCCGCCCCCACCTCGCCGTCGTGCTCGAAGCGCGCGCGGCGGCCAAGCTCACGCCCCAGGTTCGGGCCGAAGCGCTCGACCAGGATCTGCTCGGGGACGCCACCGACGGCGGCGAGCGTCGTCAACCCCAATGCGGCCAGACGCGCCGCGGTCTTCGGCCCGATGCCGGGCACGAGCCCCGGCGGAGCCCCCGCGAAGCGCGCACACGCCTGCTCGCGCGTGAGCACCACGAAGCCCGCCGGCTTCTCCGCGTCCGAGGCGACCTTCGCGACGAGCTTGTTCGGCCCGATCCCCACCGAGCAGACCAGCTGCGTGGCGGCCTTGATCTCCGCCACCAACCGGCGCATCGCCGCGCGCGGGGAGTAGAGCCCGTCCAGATCCAGATAGGCCTCGTCCAAGCCCACCACCTCCACGCGCTCAACATGCGCGCGCACGAGATCCATCACCTGTCGCGAGACCTCCCTATAGGTGGGGAAATCGGGCGGCAGCACGACCGCCTCCGGACACAACCGCCTGGCCCTCGCCGCGGGCATCGCCGACCCCACGCCGTAGCGCCTGGCCTCGTAGCTGGCGGTCGTGACCACCGCCCGCGGACCGCTCCCCGCGACCACCACCGGCTTACCGCGCAGCTCGGGCCGGCGGCATAGCTCAATCGAGACATAGAAAGCGTCACAATCAACGTGGGCGGTGCTCAACTCGGATGATTCAGTAGTCATCTGGGCGAATCTAGCGCTCCTGCCGGCGGGCGCCACGAGCAGCTGGGCGCATCCGTCGAGATCCCCCGCAGCGCGCCCTACAGTCCCGTGCGATGACCCCGAGCCACGGTGCACCGTTCCGCGGATTCCACGACGACGAGGAGTCGCCGTTCTTCTGCGCAGCCGGACACACCCCGGAGGAAACCTGGGACATCAGCATCGACCGGCTGGCCCAGCTGCTCGTGAAGCTCGGGCCCGTCGCAAAGTCCCGCCCGATCGAGATGTCCCCCAAACTTCTGTGCTCCTGGCACCGCGAGATCTTCGGCGAGCTCTTCCCCGAAGACGCCGGACGGCTGCGCGGACGCCACGAGGGCGAATGGGAGCACGTCCAGTACGGCGGGTACGTCGGCACCCGGCGCTCCCGGCGTATCCGCGTCTACCGTGGCGCCCACCCCCGCCGGCTTCACCGCCGGCTGGAAAAGATCTGCAAGGAGTTCAACACCGCCGCCGCGGAGATTCGCGCATCCCCCGACACCGACAGCTTCGACGCCGTTCACGCCGCCACGCGGCTGTACGCCAAGGTTCTGCGCACCCACCCGTTCATCGACGGCAACCTCCGCGCCGGCATCGCCGCACTCAACGCCGGGCTGGTCATGTTCGGCCTCGACATCGTCACCTTCAAGGATCTCGAGCGCCACGACGAGCTGCTCGCCATCGCGTTCGTCGGCAAGCACGGCCCCTACCGGCCGCTCGCGCAGCACATCGCGGAGATCATCCGCGACAGCGAATCCGCTTGACGGATGTCCTATCCTGAGCTCATGGCCAACAACACCAACAGCAATGGTTCTGAGACCGTCTACGTCGTCGTCGACGGCAAGCGCGTCCCGCTCGACTACGCCTCCGCACGTGCCGTCGCCCTGAACGCGCACCTGCTGGCTCTCGGCGACCCCAAACGCGCAGCCCAGATGGTCGCCGAAGCCGAACGCGCCGAGCGCGAGCAGATCACCGCCTGAGTCGCACCCCCCAAGCTGCACCGCTCAAACACCGGCTTCCCCGGTTCGATAGCAGCGCAGTTGCAAAAGCGTCGGCGTCGAGATGCGCGACGCTGAACTGTGTGTGCTCGACGGACACTCCTCACCGAATCTAGCGGCGCCTACGGCGGCTGAGCTCGCGCGTCACCCGACCGGCGCGGCCGCTCGCCGAGCGAGGATCGCGGCCAAGCGTGCGCGATGGGACTTCGCGCCGCCGAGCAGGGCGGCGTCGAGCTGCGCGCGCTTGTACAGCCAGTGGACATCCGCCTCCCAGGTGAAGCCGATGCCGCCGTGGGCCTGGATCGCGCTCGCGGTGACCTCGCGGCCGGCATCCGAGGCGGCCGCCTTGGCCATCGCCGCGGCCTCGGCCAGCCGCTCGGGATCCGCGTCGGCGGTCCACGCCGCGAACGCCGCCGTACTGCGCGCCTTCTCGGTGTCTAGCAGCATCTGCGCGCAGCGGTGAGAGACCGCCTGGAAGGCGCCGACGGGGACGCCGAACTGCTTGCGTTCCCTCACGTAGGCCACGGTCATCTCCAGCGCCCGCTCGCATACCCCGACGAGCTCCGAGGCGACCGCCACGATCGCGCGATCCACACCGGCGGAGACATCGCCGTCGAGCAGCTCCCCCGCCCCCGCCGGCGCGCTCACACGCGCCGCCGTCCGGGTCGGGTCGATCGAGGCAAGCGCCGTCAGCTCCAGCTCCTCCGCCGCAAGGACGCGCGCCTGCTCGCCTTCGACGAGCACCACCACCTGGGCCTCCGGCGCTCCGATCACCAACTCCCCGACGCCATCGCGGGCGAGACCGGCCGCGCCGATCGAGCTGCCGCTCGCCAGATCGCCCAGCCAGCGCTCGCGCTGGGACTCGGAGCCGGCGTGCTCGATCAGCGTGGCCGCGATCACGCTCCCCAGGAAGGGCACCGGAGCAACGTTTCGCCCCAACTCCTCGCACAGGATCGACAGCTCGACCCGGCCGAGGCCCTGCCCGCCGTACTCCTCCGAAATCGCGATGCCGGGCCACCCGAGCCCGGACAGCTCGCTCCACAGCCGCTCGTCGGTGCGCCCCGCCTCGGCGTGCTCGCGTACGCGCTCGGGCTTCGCGCGCTCCGCCAGCAGCTCGCGCGCGGTGCGCTGAATATCGCGCTGATCGTCGGTCAGACCGAAATCCACTCCTCCCCCTCCCCTACGCCGTGACCTTCAGCCGCGGCAGGCCCAAGACGCGCTCGGCGACGATGTTCTTCAGCACCTCCGTGGTGCCTCCCTCCAGCGTGTTACCCCTCGCGCGCAGCAGCTCATAGCTCCAGCTCGTGCCGGCGAGCAGCGCCCGCGGCCCGATCACGTCGACGGCGAGCTCGGTCAGGCGCTGATTCGTGTCCGACCACAGCCACTTCACCAACGAACCCTCCGGCCCCGGCTGGCCGTAGCGCTCGGTGTCGGTCAACCCCTTCCAGGCCAGCAGCCGGATCGACTCGCAGCGCACATGCAGCTCGGCCAGCGCATCTGCGTACAGCGCATCCTCCAGCAGCCCCCGCTCGGCCGCCACGACGAGCATGTCGTCGAGCAGCTGGCGCAAACGAATCTGCAGCACGAAGCCGAGGCCGGCGCGCTCGTTCATGAGCGTCGTCAACGCCACCTTCCAGCCATTCCCCACGCCGCCCACCACGTTCGCCTCGGGAATCCGCGCCTGATCGATGAACAGCTCGTTGAACTCCGCCTCACCGGTGATCTGGCGCAGCGGGCGCACCTGCACGGCGTCCTGCTCCATGTCCATCAGGAAATACGTCAGCCCCTTGTGCTTCACCGCCTCCGAGTCGGTCCGGGCAACCAGCATGCACCACTTCGAGTACTGCGCCCCGCTCGTCCACACCTTCTGGCCGGTCACCACCCACTCCTCGCCGTCCTTCACCGCCCGCGTCTTCAGCGCGGCGAGGTCCGAGCCGGCGTCGGGCTCGGAGAATCCCTGACACCAGATCTCCTCGGCCGAGAGGATCGGCGCCAGGTAGCGCTCCTTCTGCTCCGGCGTGCCCCACACCATCAGCGTCGGGCCACCCAGCAGCAGGCCGAGCACGTTCGCCGCCATCGGCACCCTCGCCCGGCCGAGCTCCTCGAAATAGATCGCCGACTCCGTCAGCGACGCGCCGCGGCCGCCGTACTCCGTAGGCCAGGACGGCGCCGCCCAGCCCCCGTCATACAGACGCCGCTGCCAATCGCGCCGCCAGGAGAAATAAGTCCCCACCCCACCCTCGTCCTCCCCGCCGTCGCTCGGTTCGGCCGCGGGCGGGTTCTCGGCGAGCCAGCCACGCAGCTCCTCGCGAAAGGCGGTCTCCCGCTCGTTGAACGTCAGATCCATGAGGTCCCTCCCACTACGGACATCCTATGGGTGCAGCTTCTCGTGCTCGTTGAGCATCGCAATGTACTTCGCCA
>DASRKZ010000105.1:0-17647 GCA_035648675.1 Solirubrobacteraceae bacterium | reverse complement strand
CGCGGCCGATCATGTGCCCCCACCGCTCAGCGATCGCGTTCTCGTCAATATCGGCCACAGCCGCCAATTCAACATAACAACGCCCAATCCTCCACCAGAACATCAAGCCATCACAGGACTAATAAAGTCGTGAGTCCTAAGCAGGGGACTTCTTGGCGAGTCGTTGAGGCTAGCCACGGTGGGCACACGAGATGGAGTCCTCGCCTGGGCTCGTGGCGACTCGGGGCAGCACGAGCAACGAGCTGCGTGCGTGGCGCTCTAGGTAATCGGAGGTGCTTCCGAGCACCAGGCGCCGTATCGGGCCGACGTCTACCTCGAGGGCACCTACACGGAGATCTACCCCCACATCAGCCACGACGAGGAGGGGCTGCGCCGGCTGTTCCGCCAGTTCTCCTTCCCCGGCGGCATCCCCAGCCACGTCGCGCCGGAGACGCCCGGGTCGATCAACGAGGGCGGCGAGCTCGGCTACTCGCTGCTGCACGCATACGGCGCGGTGTTCGACAACCCGGATCTGCTCGCGTGCTGCGTGATCGGCGACGGCGAGGCGGAAACCGGCCCGCTGGCCATCCAGGGGGTCGCCCGATCCAGGGACTGCGGTTTTGCACGGAGACGCTCTCAGGACACATAACGGATGCGCGCAGACGACGAGATGCGGGACGCTGACAGCACCCGTATTCTCGATCTGCAAGGAGCCCAACATGACTGAAGCCGACCCGAGCATCATTGAGCGCAGCGTCGAAAAGACGCACATCTGGTTGAAGGAAGTCGCCGAGGAGCTTGGCGACGAGGATCGCCAGTACGCGTATCGTGCGCTCCGTGCCGTGCTGCACACGTTGCGCGACCGGCTGACCTGCCGGACAAGTTCAGGGCGCTGATTGAGGCCTGATCTTGCCCGCGACGCAACGCTCGGGCACGATAAGCGCCGAGGGGCCACTGCCCCGCATCGCTGTCTTCGCGCCTCATCCGCTGCTCACGGTCACCCTCGAGCGTGAGGGAGCCAGGCATGAGCAGGTCCACTTTCACCCCGGCGGACAGGGAGTGTGGGTGGCACGCATGGCCGCCAGTTTGGGCGCCGAGCCGGTGCTCTGTGGATTTCTGGGCGGCGAGAGCGGCGAGCTGCTGGGCGGTCTGCTCCAGCGTCAGATCGGTCAAGTACGCCTCGTGGACACGGTGTCCGCGAGTGGCTGCTATGTGACCGATCGTCGCTCGGGTGAGCGACAGGTACTCACCTGTACGCTCAGCGACCCGCCCTCTCGGCACGAGCTCGACGAGCTCTTCTCGATCACCTGCGCGGAAGCGATCACCGAGGGCTGGCTGATCCTCACCAACCCGATGCCGGGGGACGCACTGCCGCTGGAGATTTACGGCGACCTGATCGCCGACGCCCGCGCAAACGGATGCCGCACCCTGGTTGATCTCTCCACCCCACGCTTGGACAGCGCACTGCGCGGCGAACCGGACCTGGTGAAGCTCAACGACTGGGAGCTGGCCGAGTTCGTGCGCGGCCCGGTATCCGAGCCGGCACAGCTGCGCGCCGCCGCGCAGCGACTATGCGACCAAGGAGCGCGAGCGGTCATTGTGACCCGCGGCGAGCAGCCGGCGCTGGTGCTCGCCGGTGAGCGAGCATGGCGACTGACACCGCCTGCCCTAAAGCGCGGCTTCCGCGAGGGGTGTGGTGACGCGATGATGGGCGCTCTCGCCGCCACCTGGGCGCAAGGCGAGAGCTTCGAGCGGGCTGTAGTGGTGGGTGCCGCCGCGGGCGCGGCCAACTTCTTGCGCCACGGGCTGGGCGGCGCCTCGCGCGAGGTCATCGAGCGGCTCGTTGACAGCGTCGTGCTCGAGCCGCTCACGGCAGGTGAGTGACCGGTTCTCCGCGCAGGATCGCCTGCGGCGCCTGATCGACCATCCAGGTGATCTGCGCCGCAGTGCAGACCGTGGCAAGGCGCTCGTATCCCGCCGCCAATCGCACGGGGCGCCCCCCGTATGAGGAGTGAGCATCGCTGCCGAGCAGGTGCACCAAGCCCTCCCCTGCCAGTCGCAGCACGAGATCCCCCGGGGCGGCGTCGGCTACGAACTGGGCCGTCCACTGAAACAGGCAGCCGCTGCTCACGAGTCTCTGAAGGCGCTCCTCGAAGTCAACGCCGGCGTGACGCTCGGGATGCGCGATGACCGTCCCGAGTCCTCGTTCTGCGAGCCTCTCGACGCATGCCTCCAGACTATCCCCGAGCGGCCCGGGAGCCGGCTCCAGCAGCAACCACCCACCCACTTCGCCGAGTGCCACCGAATGCAGCTGAGCGTCGGTCAGGCGATCGGCCTCGGTCTCCGCGAGCTCCCCGCCCGGAAGGACCCGAACGCCGACCCCACGATCATCCAAGTGTTCCTGCACCAAGCAGGCACGCGAGGCGATCTCCTCAATCCGCACGTTGTGATCGTGCCGGATATGGGGCGTCGCACACACCACCTCGATGCCGTCCTCCTCGGCCTGGCGCGCCATTGCCTCACTGTCATCGAAGCTGAGCGCACCATCGTCGAGGCACGGCAGGATATGACAGTGGAGATCGATCACAGCTCGGCTATGTCCCCGAGAGAGCCTTCAGCGGTGTCATGCGGGTGACCCTCCATGCGGGATAAATCCCTCCGAGGACTCCGATTGCGACACCGACGAGCAGGGCTCGTCCGAGTCCCCAAGCGGTGACAGAAGGCGACACGTAAGCGCTCACGCCGAGCGCGTGGACCAGCAGACCGCCGCCGATGACTCCGATCAGCAGGCCGAGGGCGGCGCCCAGCATGCTGACGGCGATCCCTTCGCCGAAGATCAGCGACGCGACGCGCGTGGGAGACCATCCGACGGTGCTCAGCAGCGCGAGCTCGCCTTGGCGCTCCATGATCGACATGGCCATCGTGTTGGCGACGCTGATCGCCCCCACGATCAGCGCGATCACCACGATCACGAGGATCGCATTGGAGATGAGCGTGCCGTTGGCGCCGGCCCGCAGCGCCTGCTGAGGGTCGCTGATCGCTTGGGTGCCCGGAAAGCTGTGTTCGATGGCCGTGCCGGGAGCTGCAGCGCGCGCGCCGGGCTCCAGTTGCACCACCACGTCGGTCTCCTCCCCGGCGCGAGCAGTCAGCTGTCGTGCCTGAGCGATCGCCAAGACCGCGCCGGAGTCCTCAAATAGCACGCCCGAGTGATAGACCCCTGCGACTCGGTACGGGCGTCCCTTGACGAGCAGGATGCCGCCGGGAGCCAGGTGCAGCTGTTCGGAGAGACGATCGCCGATGAGGATCTCGCGCGCGCCCGATCGCGCACGGCCGCCGGCGACCACGACCAGGTTGTGCGTGAAGAAGCCGGCTGGATCGGCGCCGAACACGACCGCGGCGGGATCGGACTTGACTGTTTCGACCATTAGCAGGAGCGGCGTGGCGCGAGCGATCTCGGGGCGCGCGGCTATTTGCCCCACGATCGATGCGGGCAGGATCGAGGCGGTCGGGTCGGACACGTTCGCCTGGAAGATTCCGAGCTCTGAGCCACCAAGATGGATGAATTCGTCCGCCGTGTCTCTCAGCCCCTGGGTGAAGGACAGCAACGCAACAATCGTGGCCACACCGACGGCGACGCCTCCGGCGGTGAAGATGGTGCGAGCCCGGCTTCGCAGCAGGTTCGTCGTGATGATCGCGAGCATCGGCTGACTCGTCCTCTAGCTAGTGGGTGCAGAGCGCCGGCTGGGTCGAAGCCTGGATCTGCCCGTCGATCAGATTGACGGTACGGTCGGCGCGCGCTCCGACGGCAGGATCGTAGCTGACCACGATCATCGTCATTCCAAGCGCGTCCCGCAGACGGAAGAGCAGATCGAGCACGCGCTCGCGTGCTCTTGCCCGACCCCGAGCGGCCGGCTATCGCCACAGCCTCTCCCGCCTCGACCTTCAGTGACACCTCGCGCAGGGCGCTGATGCGGCCGAAGCTCTTGCCCGCGTCCTTGACGAGCACCGACGCACCCGCCGATGGGCTCATCCAGTGACCTGTACGGGATAGTCGAGGTTGATCCTCGTCCCTTCCGAGGCGATCACCGCGCGGAACGTCAGCGGGTAACCGACGGCCGAAGAGGGCCACTTGAAGATGTCCGAGAAATGACCGGTGAAGGTGTAGTGAGAGCGGTGGGCCACGACCTGCCCACCGAACAGGTACTCATAGCTCACGCTCGCCCTTGCCGGGCGCCCAGCGCTTGAGACCGTGAAACGAATCGGCCAGGCCTGGTTGACCTTCGGGTGACTCCCACCAGCGTGCAATGTCACCGTGACTGCACCCGAGGAGGCTGTCACGATGCGGGGGGCAGCGACCGTCGATGGCGTGGACGCGGGGGCGGTGCTCTGCTGGGAGGCCTTGGTGGTAGAGGACTGCGTGGTCTTGCCGGTGGAGGACGAGCCGCAGCCGGCCAGAAGGAGCAGGACGGCCGTGAACCCACTCAGCTGGCAACCTCGCCTGCATGCGCTGAGGACGCGGATCGGTGCTGTCGATCGAGTCATTGCCTCATCCTTTCAATGGATCAATGTGAGCCGGATCATCGCCGGCCTCCTCCACACAGGCATCCGCACGAGCTACTGCCGGCTGTACGCAATGCACCGCAGACCGTCCGTGTATGACACGGACGTGCTCGTCCGCGGATCGCGTGATCATTGGAACACGCCCTCGCCGGGCGCCGCAATCGACACGCTGGGCCTGACCGGCGTGAGCAACATGCGATTCGTACCCGACCCTGGCGCTGGAAGAAAGCGATGCCAACCCCATCCACGGCTCAAATCGATCACCGCTTCGGGCAATGCGGTGATGCTGCCCTGCTGCGTGCGCTTGCCGCGCCCACCATGTATCGCGGGCGCCCGCCGGTCGCTGTGCACGAGACGCACGCCTCGTGGGTGTTCGTTGCAGGCGATCGCGCTTACAAGATCAAGAAGCCGGTCGCGCTTGGCTTCCTGGACTACAGCACGCTTTCACGCCGGCACGCGGCCTGCCTTGAGGAGGTCCGCATCAACCAGGAGCTCGCCCCCGGCATCTATCTCGGAGTGCGAGCGATCCTTAAGACCTCTGACGGGTTTCGCTTTGCGGTCGAGGACACGCCGGGTGCGATCGGGTACGCGGTGGAGATGCAGAGCTTCCATGAGGCGGACACGATGGAGGGAATGATCGTTGCGGGCACGCTCACGCCTGCTCACATACAGGACATCGCTCGGCGTCTGGCGAGCTTTCACGGCTCCGCGCCTCGCGTCGTCGGGGGCGGGTCGAGCCAGGTGTTACAGACATGGCAGACGAATATTCAGGAACTGGGGCGGCTGGAGCGTCCCACCGGGCGGTGGGACCTGGGAGTCACAGAGCACTTCGGTGAGGCGTTCGTAAACGCCCACGCCAGGGAGATTGAGCAGCGCGTTCGAGATGGACACGTCCGCGACGGTCATGGCGACTTGCGCTGTGAGCATGTGCTGGTGAGACCCGCCGTTCGCGTGGTTGATCGCATCGAGTTCGATCCCGCGTTGCGTTGCACAGACGTCGCCGCTGAGGTGGCGTTCCTGACGATGGATCTCGAGGCTCACGGCCAGCCCTGGGCCGCGCGGGAACTCGTGGACGCCTATGTTCAAGCTGGCGGCAGCGCGGGCAGCGAGGCCCTGCGGTCCTTCTACGCCGCTCATCGCGCGCTGGTGCGAGCCAAGGTGACGCTGCTCGATGCTGCCGAGCATGAGTCGAGCGCTCGTGTCGCGCGATTTGAGCGGGCTGAGCGATTGTGGGCACTGGCTGAGCGGCTGTGCTGGCGGGCGCGGAGGCCGCTGGCGATTGTGGTGTGCGGACCGGCGGCCAGCGGCAAGTCGACGCTGGCCGGGGAGCTCTCCCGTCACTCGCAGCTTCCGATGGTCTCCTCCGATGTGGTGCGCAAGCACCTAGCGGGTCTACCCGCCGCCGGACGCGCCGGTCCAGAGCACTACACCGAGGAGTTCACGCATACGACTTATGACCTTCTCGGCGAGGAGGCCTTGGAGCACCTGCGCCAAGGCGGGGTGATTGTGGATGCCACCTGCCACTCTCGCGGCCAGCGGAAACTGGTGATTGACCGTTTGAAGCTGGGAGGGAGCACCTATCTGGTTGTTCAGTGCCAGACCACGCTCGAGGTTGCCCTCCGACGCGCCGCGGAGCGCCTGCACGATCCACAGCGCGTGTCCGACGCGACGCCGCGGATCGCCGAAGAGCAGTTTCGTGCGTTCGAGGAGCTCGACGAGTTGCCCTACAACAGCGTGCTGAGACTCGACACGGACCAGGCCCTGGATACGCAGATCGCCGAGGTCACCCGTGCGGTGGACCGCCGTGGCGTGGAAGGTGCAGCGGGCCGTCAAAGTCCGTAGAAACGTGCACCAGGTTTGGGGAGAGTCCCGGATGTGCCGGCTCCGGGCCGCGTTTAGCTTCGAGTGTGCATGTCATCGAACTCATCGCACTCCGACCAAAGGTAGGAACCCGAGATGAAGGCTCTCGTTTATCACGGCCCCGGCGAGCGCGGCTGGGACACGGTCGCTGACCCCACGATCCTCGACCCGACCGACGCGATCGTTCAGATCGACACCTCGACGATCTGCGGCACCGACCTGCACATCCTCAAAGGCGACGTACCCGAGACCACACCCGGCACCGTACTCGGCCACGAGGCCGTCGGCACCGTGCAGGAGATCGGAGCCAGTGTGACCACGGTCGCCCCGGGCGACCGCGTGCTCATGTCCTGCGTCAGCTCCTGCGGGCGCTGTCGCTTCTGCAAGGAAGGCCGCTACGGGCAGTGCCTGGGAGGGGGCGGCTGGATCTTTGGCCACCTGATCAACGGCTTGCAGGCCGAGTACGCGCGCGTGCCGTTCGCTGATAACTCCGTGTACAAGGTCCCCGAGCAGCTCTCAGACGAGCAGGTGCTGTTCCTCGCCGACATCCTTCCGACCTCCTTCGAGGTCGGCGTGCTCAACGGCATGGTCTCCCCGGGTGACACGGTGGCGATCGTCGGCGCTGGGCCGATCGGCCTCGCCGCGATCTTGACCGCGAGGCTGTACACGCCCGGGCGGATCGTGGCGATCGACCTCGCCGACAGCCGGCTGGACAGTGCGCGGCGGTTCGGCGCGGACACGACGATCAACAATGGCAGTGAGGACCCCATCGCGCGGGTCATGGAGCTGACCGACGGTCTCGGCGCCGATGTCGCGTTCGAGGCGGTGGGCGTGCCCCAGACCTTCGAGCTCGCGGCGGAGCTGATCCGCCCCGGCGGGCGCGTGGCAAACATCGGCGTTCACGGTCAGGCCGCCAGCCTGCACCTGGAGAAGCTGTGGACCCGCGACGTCACGATCACGACCGGCCTGGTCGACACGTTCAGCATCCCCCAGTTGATGCGGTTGATTGCCAGTGGCCGGCTCGACCCGTCGCTGTTCGCCACCCACCGTTTCCCGCTCGGCGAGACGATGGCCGCCTACGACACATTTGCCGACGCGGCCAACTCGGGCGCCCTGAAGGTCGTACTCCAAGGTTCCACCGTCAGCTCGCCGGTCGCCGAGACGGAGCAGAGCGTGGCCGTCGCGTGAGAGCAAACCCCGGGAGATCAGTGCTGGTGCGCTATGCGCTAGGACGCGGCCTGCTCAGAACCTGACCGTTGCACAGGACCACCAGCCTGGCCGCGGTGGCGTGCCGGTAGGGAGGCCCTAACAAGGGTGCCCTGCTCGCCAGAGTCGACGCTCAACGTGCCGTCGGCGAGGCCCACTCGCTCGTGCATCCCCGCCAGCCCAAATCCGTGGCTCCCAGCGTCGGGGTCAAAGCCGGCGCCGTCGTCCTGCACCTCGACCACCAGATCGCCGTCGGACTCGCTGACAGCCACGCGCACCCTGTTCGCCTCGGCGTGCTTGGCGACGTTCGTGAGCGCCTCCTGAACCAGCCGGTAGACGGTGGTTTCGAGGTCCTCGTCCAGGCGTTCTTCTCCTGCCGAGGGGCCGGGCAGCGCGAGCTCGCTGTCGATCTGAAACCCGCTCTGCTCCCGGTGGCGGTCGAGCAGCCCCTCGATCGCGGTTCGCAAGCCCAGCTCATCCAGCGCTGCGGGACGCAGCTCGGTGATGATCGCTCGCAGGTTCTCGATCTCATGCTCGACCTGCTCCACTCCCTTGCGCATTGCCTCTTGCGCCCGCGGCAGGTCATTTTGGCGCAGCGCGGAGGAGAGCAGCAGACGCAGGCCCCCGAGGCCCTGCAACGTCTCGTCGTGGAGCTCCCGTGCCCAGCGGCGCCGCTCGGCGTCGGCGGCAGACAGCGTGCTACGTAGACGGTCGGCCTGCACGCTCTGTGCCAAAGCAACGGCAGTCGCTGCGCTCGCCGCGAACGTGCGCAGCATCTGCTCGTCATCCTCGCCGAACACGTCGCCGTCCTGGCCGCGGTCGAACGCCGCCAGCACGCCCATCGCCTCCCCGCGGTGGACCATCGGCACCAGCAGCGCCGTCTGCGCGTCGGGTACCCCGAACTCGCTGGGGGCGATCCGCAGCCTCGCGGCGACATCGGTGATCCGCTCGGGCCGGCGGTGCTCGAGCACCTGCCCGGACGTGGAGTCGGCGATCGGCAGGCGCACGCCGCGCATCTCCCGGACGTGACCGGCGCTCGTGTGTACGACGAGCTCCTCGCCATCGCGCAGCATGATCACGAGACTCCGGGCGCCGACGAGCGCACGTCCCCGCTTGACGATCAGCTCGAGCACGTGCTCGAGTGCGATCTCTCCGCCGATCGCGATCGCCACGTCACGGGTTGCCTCGAGGCCCCGAAAGGCCTTCTCGGCCTCCTTGCGGCGGCGCTCGCTGGACTCGTAGAGCTTTGCGTTACCGATCGCGATCGCCGCCCACTCGGCGAGGATCACCGTAGCCTCCTCGTCCGTCTCGGTGAACTCGCCCCCCGCCTTCTCGGTCAGGTACAGGTTGCCCCACACCTCCCCGCGAATCACGATCGGCACGCCGAGGAAGCTCCGCATCTGCGGGTGTCCGGCCGGGAACCCGTAGCTAGACGGGTGCTGACCCACGTCCGCAAGGCGCAACGGCTGTGGATACTCGATCAGCGCGCCGAGAACACCCCGGCCGCGCGGCAGATCGCCGATCGCCCGGTGCGTAGCGTCATCCACCCCCACGGTCAAGAACTGCTCAAGCGCGCTGTGCTGGTCGTTCAAGATCCCCAGGGCCGCGTAGCGCGCCCCGGTGATCTCCCGTGCGGTCTCGAGGACACGATCCAGCAGAACCCGCTGGTCGAACTCCGTCGTCAAAGTCCGACCCACATCCAGCAGGCGGCGAATCCACGGCTCTTCAGACGATGCGCTCATTCGCCACGGAGCTTAGTCGCGAACGACAGCCGGATGGGGCTTGATAGTACGTAGAAATCCCTGAACCTGCTCGCTGTTGATGGTCAGTGCGCTCCGAGGGCGCTCAGCTGCCGCATTCGGTAGTTAGCCCCGCCAGATTGTGGGTTTGCACCGATGGGGACTCTGTCCGTGAGCCTATGCTCAGAGTATGTAAGCGTCATCAGCGCGCGCCTGGACTCACTGCATGTAGCGGGCGCGCGTTTCAACGAAAAACATCTCGCCGTACAGGAGGCATCACGATGGACAGGAGATTGAGGTGCCATCAATGCGGGGATGTGATCGGAGTGTACGAGCCTATGATCGTGCTCGCCGACGGACAGGCCCGCAACACTTCGAGAGCCGCCGAGCAAGACGACAGGGAGCCTGTGGGCGAGTGCTATCACGACGCCTGCTACACGCGGGTTCACGGCGAGCACGAAGTTCTTGGGTAGCCCGAATCCGAGGAAACACGCACCTTGTCCCAGTACTCACGTGAGTTCTGCGGTTATCAGCCATCTCGAGACATCTATCCCAGAAGGAGAAGCCATGGCACCCCCATCAAGCCCCACTTCGAGAACCATCGCGGTCAGTGACCTGATGCACTCCGGCGTCATCAGCTGTCCTCCCGAGACCCCTTTTCGCGAGGTGGCATCGCTGATGGCCGAGAACACCGCGCACTGCGTGGTCGTGGATGGGTTGGCACGGGGTCCCCATCACAGCGGGCACCTGGTGTGGGGGACCGTCTCCGACGTTGAGCTCATGCGAGCCGTGGCATCGGGACGGCTGGACGGTGCGGCCGGCGAGGCAGCGACCGGCGAGCTCGTCACGGTCAGCCCCGACGAGAGCATGGAGCGCGCGGCCCAGATCATGGGCGAGCAGGACTGCTCACACCTGATCGTCGTCGCGCCCGACTCAGGTAAGCCCCTCGGAGTGATCTCGAGCCTCGACATCGCGAGAGGCGTAGCGTGGGGATCGCGCAAGTGAGCCCGGCCGAGAAGCTCCGCGTGATCATCGGCGGCGGAGGAGTCGCCGCCGTCGAGACCGCACTGGCCCTGCGTGAGCTTGCGCCCCAGCACACCGATGTGACCATGATCGCACCCAACACGGAGTTCGTCTACCGCCCAATGACTGTCCGCGAGCCATTTGCTTACGGACAGGCCCATCATTACCCACTCGCGCCGATCATCCACGATGCCGGCGCCAAGCTGCTGAGCGATGCGCTGGCATGGGTTGACCCCGCTGGGCGGATCGTCCACACCGAGGCCGGTGAGCAGATCGAATATGACGCGCTCGTGCTGGCGCTAGGGGCCAAGGCGATCCCGCTCTATCGGCACGCGATCACGATTGACGACAAGCGCCTGGACGAGCAGCTGCACGGTCTGATCCAGGACATCGAGGGGGGCTACATCCAAAGCCTCGCGTTCGTGGCGCCGGGGCGGATGCCATGGCAGCTGCCGCTGTATGAGATCGCGCTGATGACCGCCGGGCGCGCGTATGACATGGGCATCGAGCTCGCCGTGACGATCGTCTCCCCAGAGGACGCGCCCTTGGCGATCTTTGGCTCGGGCGCGAGCACCGCCGTCAGCGAGCTGCTCGAGCGGGCGCACATCCAGACGATCAACTCCGCCTACGCCGAGGTCCCCAAGCCCGGCGAGGTGGTGATCAACCCGGGCGACCGTCGCCTGCACGTCGACCGCGTGATCGCGCTGCCCGAGCTCTACGGGCCCTCGATCCGCGGCATCCCGCTCGCAGAACACGGCTTCATCCGCGTGGACCCTTACGGGCAAGTCCCTGACGTGGGGCCGATCTATGCCGCTGGTGACGCGACCGACTTCGCCATCAAGCATGGCGGCCTGGGCTCTCAGCAGGCCGACGCCGCCGCACAGTCAATCGCGGCGCTCGCCGGGGCACCAGTCATACCCGAGCCGTTTAACCCCGTGATCCACGGCATGCTGCTCACCGCCGGTAAGCCGGCCTATCTCACCGCACACATCGCCGGCGGTCATGGGTTCAGCTCAGAGATCACCGACACCCCCACCTGGTCGCCACCCACGAAGATCGCCGCGAAGTACCTCGCGCCGTATCTCGACACGCTCGACCACGAGAGCACCCCGACGTGAAGGGCACTCAGGATGCCGGCGGGTCGTGCCTGATTCTCGGCTATGACCGAACCGACAGCTCCCGCCGGGCGGCGAGGTGGGCCGCGAGCGAGCTCCCTGCCAACGGGAAGCTCGTGATCGTCCACGCCTGTCGTCCCCTGCACGCCCCACCATCGCCCCTCTCGAGCACACAGGAGCGAGAGCGCCTCGGCCGGGCGGTGATCGACGAGCTCCTGTTGGAGGGTGAGGACTCGCTGCTCGATGTGGAAATCGTCACCGAGGTCTCAGACGACGATCCTGTAACCGCGCTGACCGAGGCCGCACGGCGCCACGGAGCCCGTGCGATAGTCGTCGGGTGCGAGCAGCACTCCCGTCTGCACAAGGCCCTCGGGACCGTCACGAGCGAGCTGCTGAGGACCTCACCGGTGCCCGTCACCGCGGTGCCGTTTTCCAGTGCAGCGGCTACCGCGCGGGCCGTCACACGGTCCGGCGACGCAGGGTAAGCGCCCCCAGCCCCAGTGCCACGAGCGTCGCGCCGAGGATGACGCAAACGTCCACCGCCATCCGGCCGCCGAGCCCGCCGGAGTGGGTGGCGCGTGCCAGGGCGTCGTAGGCGTAGGTGAGCGGCAGTGCGCTGGACAGTCCATACAGCACTCCGGCCATCTCGTGGCGGTCGACGAACAGGCCGCACAGCAGCAGCTGGGGAAAGATGATCGCTGGCATGAACTGCACCGCCTGAAACTCGGTCCGCGCGAACGCGCTCACAAACAGGCCCAGCGCCATGCCGAGTACGGCGTTGCCGACCGCGAGCAGTCCCACCAGCCATGCGCCATGCGGCGCGTCCAGGCCGAGGGCTAGAAACCCCACGAGGCATACGACGACCGCCTGAAGCGCCGCCAAGAGACCGAAGGCGATGCCGTAGCCCGCCAGCAGGTCGACCTTCGCGATCGGTAGGGACATCAGCCTCTCCAGAGTGCCGCTGGTGCGCTCGCGCAGCATCGCGATCGAGGTGATCAGGAACATGATGATGAACGGAAACAGACCGCACATCGGTGCCCCGATCGCCTGGAACGTTCGCGGCTGACCGTCGAAGACGTAGCGCATCAGCGTGAGCAGCGCGACCGGCACCGCAAGCAGCAGCGCGATCGTGCGCGGGTCGCGACGGATCTGCCACAAAACGCGCCTGGCCGTGGCCAGCGTCACGCGAGGGCTCACGAGGACGCCCGCTCGATCACCGCAAGGAACGCTCGTCCCAGATCCTGCTCACCCGTCTGTTCACGTAAGCGCTGAGGAGTGCTCTGCTCGAGCAGCGCCCCGTCGCGCATCAGCAGCAGCTCATCGCACTCGCTTGCCTCGTCCATCACATGACTTGAGATCAGCAGCGTGGTTCCGGCGGCCGCCAGCTCGTGAAAGGTGCTCCACAGCTCCGCCCGCAGGACAGGGTCCAAGCCGACGGTGGGCTCATCGAGCACCAACAACTCTGGATCGTTCAACAACGCGCTCGCGAGCGATACGCGCGAGCGCTCACCACCCGAGAGCGACCCCACGATCTGATGCTCGTGTCCATCCAGGCCCACCGTCTGGATGACCTCGCAGATGCGCTCTTCCCCGACGCCGACGACCGCCGCGAAATAGCGCAAGTTCTCACTGACGCTGAGATCCCCATACACCGAGGGGGCCTGCGTCACATACCCCACGCGCCAGCGCAGCTTAGGAGCACCAGCCTGGTCGCCGAGCACCGTCACCCGACCACCCGCAACGACCTGAACACCAACAATCGCGCGCATCAGGGTCGACTTACCGCACCCGCTTGGACCGAGCAGACCCGTCACCGACCCGCGAGCCACTTCCAGCGAGACGCCATCGAGCACCGGGCGCCCGCCACGCACGACATGCAGATCTTCGATTGCGATCGCCGCGTCACCCACGTGGTCGCACAAGTTATCGCCTACGCCGGGGTGCGCTTACAATCGGACGGGTGCAGTCCTGGGAGCTAGATCGTTTGCGTGTCGCGGCCCACCAGCCGCAGATCCTTCGTTCCGATAACGAGGCCAACCGCGTGATTGCGCTGCTACTGCCCCAAGGCGAGTGCCTGCAGGAGCATCAGGTTCACGAGCACGCCCTCGTGTTCGTCACGCGTGGGCAACTGCTGGTAAGTGCTGGGGCAAGCGAGCGGACGCTCTCGGCGCCAAGTCTGATCCACTTCGACCCAGGCGAGCGCCACGAGGTACGCGCGATCAGCGAGTGCCACCTGATTCTGTGCCTGGCTCCGTGGCCCGGCGCCGGGCACCCGAGCCAACCTGATGCTTGTGGTGTGGGTTGATCTGCCCTGGCTACGTTTCGCACGATTCCGCCCGCTGCTGACTACGCTTCTTGGGCTGCGGTCGGTACGTAGCTCAGTCCGAGCACACCGGCGACCGCGCGCGTCGCGAGCACCTCATCGTGCGGCGCCTGTCCGGCGAGTTGGATGACTGTGCCCTCCAAGGCACCCATGAAGGCGAGCGCGACGGCTCTGGCGGGCGGGCCGGCAGGGATCGTTCCCGCTCTGCGCCCCGCGCTGATGAGGCGGGTGCAGCGCTTGACGAGACTTTCGGAGACCCGCTCGAGGTGACGCCCAACAGGATGATCCTGGCCGCTGAACTCGAGCCTGAGCGCCATCGCCACGCGGGCGATGTCTCGCCGGCAGTAGATGGCGTGACCGCGCGCCAGGGCGATCAGCGCGAGCACCGGATCGGGCTCTTGCTCGATGAGCCGGCCGACCTCCCCTCGCCATGTCTCATCGACCCAATCGATCACGGCCAAGGCGAGGTCCTCCTTGTCCCTGAACTGGTGATAGAGCGCTCCGCGGGTGTAGCCGGCCTCGCTCGCCACCCGCTCCAGGATGAGGTTGGCGTAGCCGTAGCGGGACAGGCCCCTCGCGGCAGACTCGAGCAAGGCGCTACGCGTGCGCGCGCTTCGCTCGGCCTGCGTTGCGCGGCGGCTGCTCGCCGGCGCCGTCGCGTTCGACCGACGGCCGGCCCGCGGTATCAATACGTGCATGCATGTATGTTATCTTGTCCGGACGCAAAATATGCTCACGCAATCCCTACAGAGAGGTCGCGTCCCATGCATCCGTTCCGCAGCGCAATCGAGGCAGGCGAGACCGACCGTGTGCTCGAGCTGTTCTCACCGGAGGTTGTGTTCAACAGCCCCATCGTGTTCCGCCCCTACCACGGACGCGAGGCGCTCGGCGTGATCCTCCGCGCCGTCATGCGCGTCTTCGAGGACTTCCACTACGAACGCGAAATTGGTGCGGAGGGGGCCAGCGATCACGCACTGCTGTTCAGAGCGCGCGTGGGGGACCGCGAGCTACACGGGTGCGACTTCCTGCACACGGGTCAGGACGGGCTGATCGACGAGTTGACCGTGATGGTCCGCCCACGCTCGGCCGCGCTCGCGCTCGCGGAGGCGATGAAGGCCGAGGTTCTCGCGGTCCAACGCGAGCTCGGCGTCGAGACGCCCGCTGGAGCGCCTCCAGCCTCCCCACCGGGATCGCAGAGGCCGAGCGCCGCCCGACCCGGGACTGAAATGAGACTCCCGAACAGTGCGCATGAATCCCAGCCGTGGCGTATCTACGAGGTCGTGCCCGACTTCAGGCTGGAGGATGTATGGGCGCTACCGGCGCAGGGCGGCGCCGAGGACTTTGCGACGCTGCTCGAGGTGATGGCCTCCCTCGATCCGGCTAACGGGGAGTCCCGTGCGACCCGCGCCTTGTTCAGTATTCGCTATCGCGTCGGTGGATGGTTCGGGTGGGATGACGCACCGCGCCCACTCGCCATCCCGGACGACACCAAAACGATCCTGAGCGCGCGGCTCCCCGAGGACCTGCGCAACACCGCCACGGGGCCGGATCTCAGCTCATATGGCTTCCTGCCCCTCTACCGCACTGATGTGGAGTGGGCGGCTGAGCTTTCGAACCGAACTATTCACGCTGTAATGCACCTGGCCTGGGTCGAGAAGGGCGGAGGTCTCTATCAAGGACAGATGGGGGTGTACGTCAAGCCACGGGGAAGGTTCGGGGCGGCATACATGGCCGTGATCGCGCCGTTCCGGCATCGAGTCGTATACCCGGCCCTGATGCGACAGATCGAACGGGCCTGGAACGCTCGAGTTCCGCCAAGCAACTGACTGGCTCCCGCGTCGTCTACGTTAGCTATCGGCGTGTGCAAGACGGCCTGTAGGTGCCTCGCCCAACTCTCGCGCGCGCATCAGCACGGCGTCGATCATCGGCTCGGTGAGCCTCCCGGTGAACGTGTTCTGCTGGCTCGGGTGGTAGCAGCCGAGCAGCGTGTAGCGCTCGCCCCGAAGCTCCGCTCCGTGGCCAAACCGTGGCCGTGGCCGCGGTAGCGGCGCAGGCGGATCGGTGAGCGCGCCTGTCAGGCGTAGCGCGGCGTCCCAGGCGAAGGCTCCCAGGCACAGGATCACCCGCGCGTCTCCCAGCAACCGCAGCTCCCGCACGCTCCACGGCAGGCACTCGTCGCGCTCTCCCGGCGTCGGGCGGTTGGCCGGAGGCGCACAGCGCACCGCCGCGGTGATCCACGCTCCGTGCAGCCGCAGGCCGTCCCGGCGATTGGTCGACGTCGGCTGGTTGGCAAAGCCCGTGCGCCACAGCGCCGCGAACAGGAAATCTCCCGAGCGGTCACCTGTGAACACGCGACCGGTGCGGTTGGCGCCGTGGGCGGCCGGGGCAAGTCCCAGCAGGAGCAGGCGCGCGGCGGGGTCACCGAACCCCGGCAGTGGCCGGCCCCAATACTCCTCCTCCGCGAACGCGGCGCGACGCTCACGCGCGACCTGCTCGCGCCACCCCACCAAACGGGGGCAGCGCCGGCAGTGGCTGACCTCATCGGCCAACGCCGCCAGGTCCTCCCCGTTTCTCACCGTCGCGCCTCCCGCCGGCGTCATCAGAACGTGATGACCAGCTTGCGGTGCGCGCCCTCCTGCTGACGCTTCCACGCCTCCCCCACCCGCTCCAGCGGATAGGTGTCGTAGTCGATCCTCAAGCGGCCGGCGAGCGCGTGCTCGGCGAGCTCGCGGTATGCGGCGGCCTGCTCCGGCGCGGGCACTTCGAAGTTCGTGAAGCCCAGGATCGAGAGCCCGTTGCCCCGTACCACGGCCGAGGTCAAGCTCGCCTCCGCGCCCGCCGACTGGCCCATCTGCACGTGCCTGGCGCCCCTCGCGGCGGCCGCCACCGCCGCGGCCGCCGGTGCTCCCCACAGGGGGTCGATCGTCACGTCCGCCCCGCCTCCCGTCGCCTCGCGGAAGGCGCCCGTCAGATCCTCCACCTCCGCGATGTTCACCGTCGCATCGGCTCCCAGCTCCGTTGCTCTGCGCAGCCCCTCCGCGCTGCGCGCGGCCGCCACCACACGCGCCGCGCCCATCAGCTTGGCGAGTTGCACCGCGAACGTTCCCACCGGACCGCTCGCGCCGAGCACGAGCACCGTCTCCCCCTCCCGCAGGTGTGCCCGCCGGCGCAGCGAGAGCCATGCGGCCAGGCCCGCGACGCCCAGGCAGGCGGCCACCGCGTCGTCCAGTCCCTCCGGCAGCTCGACGGCGCGCGCGGGGTCGATCGCGCAGCGCTCGGCGAACGAGCCGTAATTCCCGGGCGCCATGAACCAAACGCGCCGGCCGTCGCTCAACCGCCCCACTCCCTCGCAGCCGGGCACGTAGGGCGTTCGCGGCGTCCGCCCGGCCCATCCGCCGTTTGCGATCCGCAGATCGATCGGGTTCAACGCCGCCGCGCTGATCGCTGCGCTCAGCAATCCCTCCGCCGGCTCGGGCTCGGCGACATCCCCCACCCTCGGGGCCTGCCCCGGCTGTTCGATCAGCGCCGCCCGCATCACATGCACCCTACCCGCTGGGTTCCCTCATCCCGGCGCGGTCAACGACCCTCTACCCCCGGCGCGCCGGCCTCAATCGCGCCCGGAGCCGACTGCCGAGCGCGCCGGTAATCGAAGTACCAATCACCCGGAGAGCCGTAGTAGCATCGAGAGGGCGATGTCGCTATGGATGCTACTCGTGATATTCGGCTTGATCAAAATCCCGATCGTCGGTCTGATGCTGTGGGTGCCGTTTCGCCACGACGAGGCGATGCGAGCGCCGGACGACGTCAAGGATGTCTCCGACGCTTCCGATGAGGACGGAGGC
>DASRKZ010000104.1:0-4828 GCA_035648675.1 Solirubrobacteraceae bacterium | reverse complement strand
TTCCTGTTGCTCGCGTTGGGCATGGTTCTCGCGCCGCGCATCCGCCCGCGCGAGCCGAAGCACACACCGCCGCCTGGTGGTCCTGAGCCTCTGCGTTCACCGCTTGCCGCCCCGCGCCGACCGGACCATCCCCGCTGGCCCCCCAACGGCCCGCGCTGGCCATGATCGCGCTGTTGCTCACGCTCGTGAGCTTCGCCGGGTGTACGGCTGGTGGCCTGTGGGCGACTCGTGCGCTCGGCGCCGCCCAAAGGACGAGTGAGGCTCGTGTTCCCGCGCCGCCCGCTGAGCCTGATGATCCGTGGATCGCCCGCAGCGGGGCGTCGATCGCCGGGACGCATGTGTGGGCCGGGCAGACCGCGGGCGGCGCGCTGCGCACCCCGCCCGACTGTGCCGCGATCGTGGTGGGCCCGCCGCGGGCGGGCAAGACGCGGAACGTGATCGCGCCGACCTTGGCGTGCTGGGCGGGGCCGGCGCTCGTCACCTCGACCAAGGGCGACATCCTCAAGACTGCGGCACACCGCGCAAGGCTGGGTCCGGTCGCGGTGTATGACCCAACGGGGTCGCTCGGCTGCCCGGAGGTCAGCGTCGGCTTCACACCACTCTCGACAGTCAATCACCCGATACGCCGCGTTATCGCTAACTGTTGGCCGACACGTTCGTTGAGGATGGCGGCGACGTGATGGGTGAGGAGGTGGGTGCTTGACGACCGAACGACCAAAGGGTCGTGTGTGGTAGTTCCGCTTCGCCGGCAAGGTAAAGGGCGCCGCTTCGCGGCTCGCTGTGCTCGGCCCTGTCGGGCCGCCCTTGACTGGCCAGCTGCGCGGATGAACCCTGTCAACAGCGGCCCGCCAAGGCGCGACCCGTGCGAGGGACATTCCTCGTTCCTGTGGCGCGCCGGGCTTGGGCGAGAAAAGATATGTGCCGATATATGGAGACCAAGGGCTATCGGTGCTAATTTATTGAGACATGGCTAAGGTTCGACACGCATATTCGAGGACAGTCACGTACGCGGCTGAGCTCATGGGGGCAGAGATCCGCCAGGCTCGTCTTGAGCGTCGTTGGTCAGTGCGGGAGCTAGCTGAGCGGGCCGGCGTCAGCACTGGCACCCTGCAGAAGGTCGAACACGGCGATCCGTCGGTGTCGCTGGGTACTGCGTTTGATGTGGCGACGCTCGTCGGAGTGCCTTTGTTCTACAGCGATCGCGAGCGGCTGGCTGATGAGGCGGTGCGCACTCGCCGTCGTCCGGTCTTGCTGCCCAGCGCTGTGCGGAAGCGGGCACGGGACCTAGACAATGCCTTCTGAGGCACCGACGCGGGCATTTGTCTGGGTTTGGCTGCCCGGCGCGACTGAGCCGGTGGTCGCGGGTCGGCTCGACGAGGAGGGCGGCGAATCCACGTTCGTTTACGGCCAAAGCTACTTGGAGCGCGACGACGCGATCTCCCTCTACACCCCAGAGCTGCCGCTGGTCGAGGAACGCATCAGGCCTCTACCTGAGCTCGATGCGCCGGGATGCATCCTTGATGGGCGTCCGGACTCGTGGGGTCAGCGGGTGATCATGAACCGGCTGATCGGCGCACCGGCCGCTGCAGAGACGGACCCGGCGGATTTG
This sequence comes from Solirubrobacteraceae bacterium, assembly GCA_035648675.1. Classification (GTDB taxonomy): domain Bacteria; phylum Actinomycetota; class Thermoleophilia; order Solirubrobacterales; family Solirubrobacteraceae; genus Palsa-744. Next base: position 3,219 of record DASRKZ010000104.1, on the reverse strand, counting down.
GGTCTGATGACGTTCCTGCTTCGGTCGGGGTCTGACCGGAGCGGCGCGCTCGACTTCCAAGAGTCCTCCGAGGTGTACGTCCCACGCGAGCGGGAGGCCGCCACTCTTAACGAACTTGCGAGCTCCGCTCAACGTGTCGATGAAGGCATCCCGCTCTCGCCCGCCCTCGACGATGCGCTCCTCCACGGGAGCTCGATGGGTGGTGCACGCCCGAAGGCACTGATCGACGACGACGATCGGAGACTCATCGCGAAGTTCTCCTCAAGCGGCGACACGATCGCGATGGTCCAAGGCGAGTACATCGCAATGGAGCTCGCTCGCCGGGCCGGGCTAAACGCGGCTCCGGTTGAGCTAACTGAGGCGCTGGGACGGAAGGCTCTACTGGTCGAACGTTTTGACCGCGTCCCCGGGAGCAACGAGCGGCGAGCTGTGGTATCGGCGCTGACGACGCTTGGCCTAAACGAGATGGCCGGGCGCTGGGCGAGCTACGCCGATCTCGCGCAGATCATCCGTGAATCCTTCACAGGTCCAGCAGCGACGCTGAAGGAGCTGTTCGCAAGAATCACCTTCAACATCCTCGTCGGAAACAACGACGACCACGCGCGCAACCATGCTGCGTTCTGGGACGGAGAGATGCTGACGCTAACGCCTGCCTATGACATCTGTCCTCAGGTCCGTAACGTCGGCAGAGTCGGGCAGGCGATGATCATCGGCGCGGATGACGGCTTCAAAGACAGCCAGGTCGCTGGCTGCGTCGAGCGCTGCCATATCTACCACCTGAGTACGGCCGAGGCGAGCGAGATCGTCAACCGGCAAATCGAGACGATCACCGAGCATTGGGGCGAGGTATGCGACATGGCAGAGCTCCCCGACGCTGACCGCAACGGCTTTTGGAAGCGCCAGTTCCTGAACGACTACGCGCTCGAGGGTTGGACGAACCCAGCCTAAGACGACGCCGGCCACTTCCTAGAGGAGCACCGCGCGCTGCTCAACGCAGTTCGGAAGCTGGGCGAACTCGGAGAGCAGCTCGGGCCGCCGCACATGAAGCCACTGAAGGGAGATCGCGCCGCGGCGCTGCGCGAGCTGCGTCCGAGACAGGGGCAAAGCGATTGGCGTGCGATCTACCGCCGAGCCGGCGACTTCTACGCGATCCTCGCCATCGACCGGCACAAGAACTTCGCCGCGCTGATCGAACGTGCACAGGCTCGCGCCGAGCGATACGACAGACCATTGAAATCCGATAAGCCATGACCTATCATGCAGCTATGACCAAGATACCGAGCCACTGGCCGAAGGGCATCAAGACGGCTGACGAGGTGCTGGCGGCCGCGTTGGAGGCTGACCCAGAGTTCGCCGTGGAATGGGAACGTCTGGCGCTGGCACGCATGGTCGCCGCTCGTCTGGCTGGCTACCGCTTCGATCACGATCTCTCGCAGCGCGCGCTCGCCAAGCTCCTTGGCGTGAGCCAGCCAAGAGTCGTCGAGCTCGAGTCCGGCGAGAAGAATCCGCAGATCGAGACCCTCGTGAAGATCGCGGCGGCCACCGGCCTTGAGTTCGCGATCGACATTGCGCCCGTCGGTCAGGAGCCGAAGCTCGTTGGCAAGGCGGTCAAGGACACCCCGGCACACATCTACGCCGGCGCATCGCTGCTGGTCGCTGCCGGTTGACCGCAGCTGCAGCCCGCCCACGAAACCGCCCACGAGCTGTTGGATCGCCCGTGGCTAGGGCTACTATGCCTGTCTCCCCGATACGAGAAACACCTGCCAATTTCGCTGCTTGGTGGCATTGGGAGTTGAGCAGTCCCATCTCTGGGGAACAGTTGGGGAACAAAGTCTCGAGAACCTGCGCCGGGAAGACGACGGGGCGCGGCCGATCGTGCAGCGTGTATGACCTCGAACAGCCCGCGCCCGAGTGCTTGATCCGATGCTCGCGTCAGGCTGCTTCGGAGATCACGAGGCGCAGTGCGCCTTGGAAGCTGTCTTGCTCGCGGAGGTGGCCGTGCTCGGCGTCCCAGACGCCGGATTTGAGCGCGTGGGCGAGCCGGTTGACGATGCGGTGCTGGACGTCGGGCTCGAGTAGCGCCCACATCGATTGGGCGCCGCGGATGGCTGGGTCGAGGAGTGCCTCTGGGCGCCGCCAAAATGCCTCGAAGAATCCGTCGAGGCAGTCGCCGGGTGTTGGGATGCGCTCTACGCGGGTGTGCCCGCCGAGGGCTGCCGTGATGTCGTCGATTGCGGGGAATCGTGGCCGCTCCTTTAGGAGCCCCTCGTGTAGGAGCTCGTGCTGCCATGTGGGCAGATAGTCAAGCTCGAAAGTGAAGATCACGACTGGCCCGCGGGAGACGCGGCGAAGCTCGGCGAGGCCGGTCTCGGGGGGCTCCCAGTGGTGGATGGTCACGCACGCCATCGCGGCATCGAAGGTGCCGTCGTCGAAGGGCAGGGCCTCCGCGCGAGCGTCGATCGCGGGTGCGGCGCCGGCGGGGCGTTGGGCGCGCATGGTCGCGCTCGGCTCGACGGCGAGCACCCAGCGATCCTCCGGCTCGTAGGATCCGGCGCCGGCGCCGACGTTGAGCACTGTTCGCGCATCGCCGAGCGCGGCATGGATACGCGCGGCGATCCGTGGGTCCGGACGCCGATGCTGCGCATATGTGCGCCCGTGGCGCTCATAGTCAACCCGAGCAGTCACCAGCCGACCCTAACATCGGCTGCAGCTGGGTCACGGTCGGTGCCGCGCCCGGACCGCGGGGATGAGGTGGTTGCCACTTGCACCGGCGACGCAGGTTGGTGATCGTCTCGCCAAGATGACAGTCACATGTGCCCGGCGAGCTGGACCGAGCGTCACTGAGGCAGGCTCGTGGAAGCCGCTCCCGCTACGGGAAGGGATGCATCGGACAGCCTCTCGACGGCGTCCGCGGAGATGGCTTTCCCCAGGAGGTCTCCCTGAGCCATCTTGTAGCCGGCCGCCTGGAGGGCGCCGAGCTGCTCGTGGGTCTCGATCTCCGTGGCGATCACCGTCACCGCGAGGTCACGCCCGACGGTGAGGATCGCCTCGAGCAACCAGCTGCGGTAGGCCTCGTCCTCGGAGGCGGCCAGCGAGCTCCTGTCCACTCGGAGGGAGTCGAGCGGCATCTGCCCCAGCTCGCTGTGGTGGGCGTATCCGTCGCTGCCGAAGTCGTGGATCGCGATGCACACCCCCAGCCGCTTGATCTCCCGCAGGCGC
>DASRKZ010000103.1:0-2526 GCA_035648675.1 Solirubrobacteraceae bacterium | reverse complement strand
CGCGATGCAGTCCTCGCAGCTGGCACGCAGCAGCCAGCGCACGCCCGAGGAGTGGGCCGCCCGATGCCACCGCCTGATCGTCGCCACCCACTGCCTGCGGGATGCCAAGCCGCACGAGCCCTGGCAACGCGCGCTCTCGATCGAGGCGCTCATCCCACCCAAGCCTCACGGTCCCGAGCTGAGAGCACTGCGACGCGCTGTAAGACGTGTCGCAAAGGCGCCTGTAGGACATCCGCGCGCCGGCTTCTGGGCCGCGCTCGCCCAGACGGAAGACAGCAGGGATCTCCTGGCAGAACTCGACGCGCTCGACCGCGCCCTGGCCGACATCTGAACACGTCCGAGCGGCATCGCACGATCGACGGGCTACGAGAGATCGACCACGAGTCGATGCGCTCCTACTACAAGGGGGAGCACGACGGCCAGCGGATCGCCCTCGTCGCGTTCCTCGCGGTCGTCGCCCTAGCGGTCGTCGTGGCCGTCGTACTGCGTAGCGAAGCGGTCGCCATCGCCGCCATCATCACCGGAGGCGCCTCCGCGGTATGGGCTCTACGTCGCCGCAGCGACAGCCCGGCGGCCACGTCCGACCTCGCCAACGGCGACGCCCTGGAGAAGTCCGAGCAGGGCAGCGACTACGGCGATCATTAGCGCACGGCCAGCACGGGGCTCTAACGAGGGTCGGTGCGGTAGACGATCGAGCGGTGACGGATCGTGGCGATGCGAACCGTGCGGTCGTTATCGGCGAGATGGTGGATGATGCGGTAGGAGCCGACTCGCAGCGAGCGCAGCCCGCGCAGCCTGCCCTGCAGCGGATATCCGGCGTGCGGGTCGTGTGCTAACAGTTCGAGCGCTTGCTCTACTGCGTCGAGCAGCGGCCAGTCGAGCTGCAGCAGCTCGGCTTGTGCGCGGCGCGCGAGAACTACGCGCGCCACTGCTCATCGCGTGGCTCGTCGCTCAGCGAGCTCACGACGCAACTCATCGAACTCGATCGTCTCGCCGCGTGCGAGCTCGTCCAGGCCGGCTGAAAGCGCGAGGAGCGTGTCGTGGTCGGAGAGAATCTCGGACGTCTCCTCCAGAGCCTCGTACTCGTCGACCGGGACGAGCGCAGCCGCGGGCCGGCCGTTGCGGGTGAGCACGACATGGTCACGCCGGTCGGCTACGTCGCTCAGTACCTGGGAGAGGTTGCTACGGAAGTCGCGCACCGGGATCGTCTTCGCCATCCGGGTCAGTGTACACCAAAGCGTACGCCGTCGAGAGTGGGGCGGGCTGCGGGAGTGGGCGCGCTCAAGTTCTTGGCCGGTTGCGGGCGGTGGCGGTCAATAGCCGTAGGGAGCGCGAAATTCGTACGGGGGCGCAGAGCCCTGTGTTTCGACAACGAACTGGAGCTATTGACGATGAGGAGACCGAGAAAGGCGTCTGAGCCAGCCATCCCGGCGGTAGCGGGTCGTTCGGTTGCGTGGGGGGGGCGGCTGCTCGGCTGACACGTCGATGGGTTGTGCGTCCGCGGGCGAGCAGAGCGAACCGGAGTTGTCCAGAAGCTACGGATGGAAGGAGCGAGCATGACCGATGCGAGAACGAGTAGCAGCCGGAAGGACACAGCAGGCGTCCCGGCCATTGATGTTCGGGGGGTGGCGCTGGATGAGCCGCTGCTTGACTGTCAGGCCGCCGCGGCGCTGTTGAACGTGCGCGTCTCGTGGGTGCGTGATGCCGCGCGGCTGGGGCATTTGCCGTGTCTGCGGGTGGGGCGCCATCTGCGCTTCACGCGGCTGATGCTTCAGGAGTGGCTGGCGGAGCAGATCGCCGGGCGCTCTGCGGCGGTGCGCGCGTACCCAAAACCTGTCGCCGATCCCGGTGGCCGGTCGGGTCGTCGGGCGCTTCGACCGCGTACGCAGGCGGCGCTGCTGGCGAGCCTGGCCGAGAGCCCAAGGAACAAGGAGGTTGACGATGAGTGATAGCGATCCCCGCAGGCAATTACGGACGGGGGGTGATCGGGGCCGGATGGATCGTCCGCCGGGTTGGGCGGACTCGTTGTTCGCGGGGCGTTCGCGCGCGGATAAGGAAGCTGAGCAGGACGCGATGCTGAAGGTGATGATCGTGCTCGGTGGGGTCGTTGTCCTGCTGCTCGTGGGGCTGCACGCGCTGTTTACGATGGTCGGCCTGCAGCTGGGGTGGTGGTCGGCGCCGGCGTTCGCGCCGCTGCTGCTCTGGCTGTTCGCCTGCGCAGCGTGCAACCGCGTTCTGCGCCCCGTTGAGCTTGACGGTCTGCGCTGGCGTCATCGTCTCGCGGGCGCGGGGATGTGGGCCGTGACGCTGTGGGTGGCCTGGCCGTTGTGGGCCGGGCCGACAGCAGGGGCGTGGAGGGCGGCGCACGGCGGCCTTGGTCCTCTCGGGCCGCGCTACCCGCTCGGCGCGGTTCTCGGCGCGTCGCCTGTCGCGATGGGCGTGGTCGCATTCATATTGCTCGCGTTGGGCATGGTCCTCGCGCCGCGCATCCGCCCACGCGAGCCCAAGCACACACCGCCGCCCGGT
>DASRKZ010000102.1:0-4816 GCA_035648675.1 Solirubrobacteraceae bacterium | reverse complement strand
CTGTTGACGGGAGAGCGGACGGCGCTGAACTTCCTCGCCCACCTGTCGGGTGTGGCGACGATGGCGGCGCGGGCGGCACGCGCGGTGGAGGGGACGGGCGCGAAGGTGCTGGACACGCGGAAGACGACGCCGGGCTTGCGCGCGCTGGAGAAGGCGGCGGTGGCCGCGGGGGGGGCGTGTAACCACCGCGCCGGACTGTATGACGCGATCTTGATCAAGGAGAACCACATCGCGGCGGCGGCCGGGATCGCGCAGGCGGTTGCCCGCGCGCGCGAGGCGGCCCCAGGGCTGGCGGGCACGCTGGAGGTCGAGGTGCGAGACGCGCGGGAGATCGACGAGGCGCTCGCTGCCGCCGCCCCGCGGCTGCTGCTGGACAACATGGACGACGCGCAGCTGCGAGCTGCCGTGGCCCAGGTCGGGGGACGCGCGGAGCTCGAGGCGAGTGGCGGTGTGACGCTCGAGACGCTCCGGGCAAGGGCGGAGACCGGGGTAGAATGGGTGTCGATGGGCGCTTTGACCCATTCGGCGCCCGCCCTCGACTTGTCGCTGATCTTGGAGGCCCTGCCATGAACCTGCCGATGGCCGCCACATTGCCGATGGCTCCCACCCGGGAGACTAACGCGGGTCTCTCGCCCGAGGAGATCGAGCGGATGCAGGGGGAGGTGCGCGCGCTGGCGGAGGAGCGCGGCGCGGTGATCTTGGCGCACAACTACCAGGTGCCCGAGGTGCAGGACGTCGCGGACTACGTCGGCGACTCGCTCGGTCTCTCCCGGAAGGCCGCGGCGGCGGAGGGCGAGGTGATCGTGTTCTGCGGCGTGCACTTCATGGCGGAGACCGCGTCGATCCTGTGCCCGGAGAAGACCGTCTTGATCCCGGACCTCGACGCGGGCTGCTCATTGGCGGCGTCGATCGACGCGGGGCAGCTGGCCGACTGGAAGGCGGAGTACCCGAGGGGCGTGGTCGTGATGTACGTGAACACCACCGCCGAGGTGAAGGCCCTGACCGACTACTGCTGCACCTCCTCGAACGCCGTGGAGGTCGTCCGTCACATCTACGCGACCCGCGGCGAGGACACCGAGATCCTGTTCGGCCCCGACATGTGGCTCGGCTCCTACGTCGAGAAAATACTGTCCCCACCCGCCCGGCGGATGCATGTGTGGGACGGCGAGTGCCACGTCCACGCCGGCATCCGCCCCTCCGACATCGAGGCCACTCGTGCCGCCCACCCCGGCGCCGACTTCCTGATCCACCCCGAGTGTGGCTGCTCGACGAGCGTCATGGAGTACGTCGCCTCCGGCGACGTCTCATCCGAGGGCGTCCACATGCTCTCGACGGGCGGGATGCTCAAATATGCCGAGGCGCTGGAGCGTGTCGCGGGCGGCGCGACCGAGCACGCGATCGGCGCGGCGGAGTCCGGCGACGGCCCGGCCCGGCCCGGCGCGGATCGGCCCGGCGCGGATCGAGCCGGTGCCCTTCGGGCCAAGCCCCGCGAGGCTGTGGTCGCGACCGAGATCGGGATGCTCCACCCCCTGCGGATGGCGGCCCCCGATGTGGATTTCATCCCAGCCAACCCCGACGCGAGCTGCAAGTACATGAAGATGATCACGCTTCCGAAGCTGAGGGACGCCCTCCGCGACATGAAGTACGAGGTGCGGGTGCCCGAGGAGATCGCCGTCCGGGCGAAGGTGCCGATCGACCGGATGGTCGCACTAGGCTAGCAGTAGCGAATTCGCTATCAGTTATCCATAATTGTTGGCGGAAGTGCTATGATCGTGTCATGGCTGGCACCAACGATCGTGTCACTGGCGACCTGATCGCACAGATCCGGCGCATCTCTAATCTGAGCCAGGCCGAGCTCGCGCGTCGCTCGGGGCTTCAGGCGTCGGTATTGAGCGCTTACGAGCACGGTCGCCGCCAGCCATCCGTCTCGGCGCTCGCGCGAATCGCGCGGGCGGCTGGATTGGAGCTGGCGATCTCGCCGCTTTCCGACGCCGACGCGCTCGAACGGTCCGGCAGGATCCTGACCGACGTGCTCGAGCTCGCCGACCGCATGCCCTCGAAGCCGCGCGGAGAGCTGACCTACCCGCCGCTGATCCGGTTGGCGTCGTGATCGGAGTCGCCGACCGCATGCTTGCCGTCCACGACGCCCTCCGAGCGGCTGGATTCCCGCACGCCATCGGCGGCGCCATCGCCCTCGGATACTGCACGCTCGAGGCGCGCGGTACGCAGGACGTGGACGTCAACGTCTTCGTCCCGGCGAGCCGGACGCGAGACGTCTTGGCCGCACTGCCGGAGGGAGTCAGAGTGACGGGAAGGGACCTCGAAGTCGCCGAACGCGATGGGCAGGTGCGCCTGTTGTGGGACGCGACGCCGATCGACCTGTTCTTCAGTGTGCTGCCGTTTCACGACGAGGTCGAGCGCAACATCCGTCAGGTCTCCTTCGGCGACCGCACGATCCCGGTCCTAGACTGCACGGGCCTGGCGGTCTTCAAGGCCATGTTCGCCCGGCCTCGTGATTGGGTCGATATCGAAGCGATGGTCGAGGCGCGCTCGCTTGATGTCGATGAGACGATCCACTGGATCCGCGAGATCGTCGGAGATGATGAGCGCGTGGAGAAGCTGGCCGTGCTGGGGGCCGGCCGTCGCTCTCAGGGGGAGCCCCCGCCCCTGCGTCCAGCGACCGGCACGGCACGGGACGAGTTCGACTAGAACTCGTCCGCCGAGTGCGGCCCGACGCACGCCACGGCGAGGTTGTCGGCCACCCCCGCGGCGACCTCGCTGACCTCGTCGTAGGTGACGTCGTCGAGGGCGGCGATCGCGGCGTCGGGGTCGATGTCCTCGCCGAAGACGATCTTCTGGTTGGCGGCGTAGCGGGCGACGGCGTTGGTGTTCTCGAAGGCGAGGACGCGCCGGCCGGCGGCGTAGGCGCGGGCGCGCTGGACCTCCTCCTTCCGAGGGCCGTCGTCGCGCAGCTCGTCGACGATCTCGCGCATCCGCGTGTAGGCCTCCACGCACTTGCCCGAATCCAACCCCGAGCCGAGCTGCAGGATCGGCACGTCGGCGAACGCGTGGTCGATCGCGTAGACCGAGTAGCAGAGGCCACGTTTCTCGCGGATCTCGTCGAACAGGCGCGAGCCCATCGAGCCGCCGAGGAGCGTCGAGTAGATCGACAGCGCCGCGCGTCGGCGAACGTCTCCGACGGCTATGTCCGGGCGATAGATCATGCGGAGGTGCGACTGGTTGGTGTCGCGCTCCTCGACGAGCTTCTCCGGTACGAACTCGGGCACGGGTGTGTAGGGCTCGGGATCTCCGAGCGTGGGGAAGCGCGCGAAGCGCTCCTGCAGCTCCTCCTCCGCGGGCAGATGGTCGAGGTTGCCCACCAGGAAGGCCCCGCCGCGCGCTCCCGCCCAGCGGCGCTCGCGGAACGCGACGATCCCCTCGCGGGTGAAGCTCCGCAGGTTCTCCTCCGGGCCGAGCACCGTGCGCCCCAACGGGTGCTCGCCGAACGCCGCCTTGTCGATCAGGTACTCGGCGATCGTCGAGGGCTGGTCGTAGGCGCGGTTGATCTCCTGGATCACTACGCCCCGCTCGCGGTCGAGCTCCTCCGCGTCGATCCGCGGGCGACCGACGAAGTCCGACAGCAGGTCGATCGCCTGCGGCGCGGACTCGGCGCGGACAGTCAGGTGGAACGCCACGAGGTCGTGGCTCGTGTAGGCGTTCAGCACGCCCCCGAGTCGCTCGGCGGTCTCATTGACGTCCCTGTAGGTCGGGTACTTCTCTCCGCCCTTGAACACGAGGTGCTCGAGGAAGTGCGCCATCCCGTTCTCCTCCGCCCGCTCGTTCCGCGCCCCCGCGTCGAACGCCACCAGCACCGTCAGCGCCCGCGTCCCCGGCAGCGCGACCTTGTACACGGGCAACCCGTTCTCCGGGACGGTGCTCATAGCGATCTCGGTCATCGCCTCCCACAATAGTCACGCCGGTGGGCGCCCGGTTAGTGGGCCGGTGGGGCGTTGATGTGCCGGCGGTGTGCCCGAACCGTGTGTGAGGTGTGCTTGGGGCGTGGTTTGTATTCATCTTTTTGTGTGGCGATAGCTATGGTTATACACCACTAAAAAAGAGGAACAACTTTTCCGCGACCTTTATCTAAAGACCGCGCCAGACAGCGTCTGAGCCCCGGGAGGCAGCGTTCGCGGCTCTCGGCAATCTGCAAATACGCTTGCATGCAGGCAATTTCTCAATCGCTGGGGCCTGAGGACGCTACTGTGCGCCGCGATGGCCACCGCCGAGAGGGATGTGAGAGATCGCGACGCGTTGCGCCGCCACCGGGTTGTGCCACGCACGCGCGTGGGCGCACATCGGGCGGGTGTTCATCCGGCGCAGAGCGAGGCGCAGGTTCGCCCGCGGGTGCAGCCGGGGGCCGACACCGTCGTGGAGTTCCGCGGCGTGTCCAAGCTCTACGGCCCGGGCGGCATCGGCCTGGAGCGCGCGACATTCGCGGTCAACCGCCAGGAAATGGTGTTTCTCGTCGGCGCGACCGGCTCGGGCAAGTCGACGATCATGCGCCTGCTGATCAAGGAGCTCGAGCCCACCGAGGGCACGATCCGTGTCGCGGGGCGCAACCTGGGGGAGATCGAGCGCAAGAAGGTCCCCTACTACCGGCGGAACGTCGGCGTCGTCTTCCAGGACTTCAAGCTGCTGCCGACGCGCACCGTCTACGACAACATCGCCTATGCCCTCCAGGTGACGGGCGCTCCGCGCAAGCAGATCCGCGCGACGCTGCCGGACATCCTGCGCCTGACGGGGCTCTCGACGAAGC
>DASRKZ010000101.1:0-6310 GCA_035648675.1 Solirubrobacteraceae bacterium | reverse complement strand
AGCAGGCGCGCCTCGCGGAGGACGTCGTGCGCGCTCGGGGGAAGCGGCGGGCGGGGTGGGCGGCGGAGGACCACCTCGGCGGCCCCGCGCTCGATCAGATAGGTGACGTTCGAGTGCCCCTCGCCGATCGGGCTCGCCCGGATCTCCCCGCCCTCGCCGATGTGGTGAGCGTCGAGGAACCGCCCGAGGGGCTCCAGCACGAGCAGCGGCGGGCGGCTGTTCCCCTCCGCCCCGGCGCCGGTCTCGACGATGTCGTCAGGCGCGATGGGGGCGCTCACGGGCTCAACGCTACACGGACATCGATCGGCGGGCCGGCGACCCGGCTGCGTGGACACGAGTCGACGGGAGCAGGCCCGCCTGCATGGATGAGGTCCCCGGGACGGCGACCTAAAGTGATAGCGATGCCCGAGCTCCCCGAGGTCGAGATCACCGCGCGGCTACTCGACCGTGCGCTGAGCGGGGAGCGGATCGAGTCGGCGCTCGCGCCGGGGATAAACGCGCTGAAGACGTTCGACCCGCCGCTCTCCGCGCTAGAGGGGCGCACCGTGGAGGGCGTCGGTCGTCGCGGCAAGCATCTCCTCGTGCGGATCGATCGACCTGGGATCGATGGACCTGGAGACCCGCTGGTGCTGCTGATCCATCTGATGTCAGCCGGGCGGCTGCAGCTGTATGACAAGCGCGCCGGCCCGCGCGATCGCACCTCGCGGCTGCTCCTGCGGATCGCCGACGGGCGCGAGCTGCGCCTGCGCGAGTTCGGCTCCAAGCAGGCCGCCTGGGTGAAGCTGCTGCGCGCGGAGGAGCTGGAGCGGGATCAGGCGCTGGCGACGCTCGGCCCCGAGGCGTGGCCTGACCCGCCGCCCCTCGGTGAGGTGCTCGACGCCCGGCGACCGCTGCACGCGCTCCTGCGCGACCAGCGCACGATCGCCGGGATCGGCCGCTCGTGGGTCGACGAGATCCTCTGGGAGGCGAAGCTCTCGCCCTACAAGCGCGGCGCCGATCTCGACGGGGAGGAGCTGGGCAGGCTGAGGGAGGTGATCGTGACGACGCTGGCGCGCGCGATCGAGCACTACGAGGGCGTCGTCACGCTGCCGATCCCCGACAAGCTGCCGATGCCCTTGCGGGTGCACCGGCACGAGGGCGAGCCGTGCCCGCGCTGCGGGACCGCCCTCGAGGCGGTCCACTTCGAGAGCTACGTGATCGCCTACTGTCCCGTCTGTCAGACCGAGGGACGGACGCTCAAGGATCGCCGGCTGTCGAAGCTGTTGAAGTAGCTGACCTGCGAGGGTTGCCGGCTGCCGAAGCTGCACGCGGCGAGGAGGGCGACAACGACCCAAGCATGAGGCTCCATCAGGTCGGAAAGCTGGTAGGATCACAAGTATGAAGGTGAGTGTGAGCCTGCCGGGGGAAGATCTGGCGTTCCTTGACGAGTACGCGAGCGCTCATGCGTATCCATCGCGTTCCGCAGTTGTGCATAAGGCCATCCGGGCGCTCCGTCTTGGTGAGCTCGACGAGGCATACGGCGACTCATGGGCCGAGTGGGACGCAAGCGGCGAAGCCGACAGCTGGAACGCGGTCGTCGGCGATGGCGTGTGATGCGACGCGGCGAGGTGCGCATGGTTGATCTCGACCCCGCTCGCGGGGCTGAGGCGAATAAGCGTCGGCCGGCGGTGATCGTGAGCAACGAGGCCGCGAACAGCGCCGCGGCCAGGCTCGGGCGCGGAGTGCTGACGGTGGTGCCGGTCACCTCGAGCGTTGACCGCGTCTACCCGTTCCAGGTGCTCCTACCGGCAGGAACCGGTGGCCTGCCGCAGGCATCCAAGGCCCAGGCGGAGCAGGTTCGGTCGCTCGACGCCGAGCGCATCGGCGAGCAGCTCGGTCGGCTGCCCGATCAGCTGATGACGTCTCTCGACGACGCGCTGCGCCTGCACCTCGCCTTGTAGCCCGCGGAAGCTCTCGGCGTATTTCACGCCGTCGCTAGGATCCACCTCATGATCGAACAAGGAGATGAGGCCCCCGACTTCGAGCTGCCCGACCAGGACGGCCGGGCGGTGAAGCTCTCGGACTTTCGTGGCCAGCCGGTGGTCGTGTATTTCTACCCAAAGGCTGCAACCCCAGGCTGTACCGTTCAGGCTTGCGGCGTGCGCGACCATCGGGCCGACTACGCCAAGGTGGGCGCCGCTGTGCTCGGGATCTCCCCCGACCCTGTCGCCAAGGTCAAGAAGTTCCACGACAATGAGGGGCTGAACTTCGCGCTGCTCGCCGACGAGGATCACACGATTACCGAGCGCTACGGCGTCTGGGCGCAGAAGAGTATGTACGGGAAATCCTATATGGGCGCAGAGCGCACGACGTTCATCATCGACTCTGCCGGCAAGGTCACCGAGGTTCTGCGCAAGGTCAAGCCGGCGGAGCACGACGAGTTGGTCTTGAGGGCGCTTGCGGAAGCTGCGCCGCCTGTCGTGTGACAGCGTTCGCTTGCCTGGTGCGGCTCAGGCCGCGATGTTCAGGAGAGACTCTTTTCCTTCCTCGACAGCGAGCGCGTCGATACGTGCTTGCGCTTGTCCTGACGCCACGGGGCTGGGAGCGTGAGGTGAGCGCCCCGGGGGGTACGTCCCGGAGGGACGGGGCGCGATTCTGCGGCGTAGCCGCCGTGCCGGTTGTTCGTCGTGTCAGGTCACGAGAGCCGGCTGCGTGCCGGTGGTGGCCTCGTCGCAGATTTGTCGCAGCCATGACGTGGGTGTGATTGCGCCGCTGAGGAAGTGGACCTGCGCGAAGAGGAACGCTTGGGGCGCCGTAGATCGCGCGTGCCCACTCGTGCGTGTCCTCGTCCGCGTGCGTGTTCCACGGCAGCAGCGCGCTCTCTGGGGAGCGGGAGTGCTGCTCGATGTCGGGGTAGAGCGTCCCGGATTGCTGCAGGCGCTCGGCGTGCTCGTAGCCGCGGTCGTGCGCGTCGTCGAACGCGCATAGCCAGAGCAAGCCGCGTGGCTTGTCGTGCCAGCGGGCACCGCGTCCTTTGCCGAAGTGGTAGGTGAGCGCCGCCTACCGTTTCCCGTTGGACACCGTGGCGGTCAACCGTGGTCTGAAGGATGGGCGCGGCCGCACGTTGGTCGCTCGCGCCGTGGGGGAGCCCAGTGGGCAGATGCCGGTCGCGGTCCTTGGCTGGCATCTCCCAGCGCTTGTGCGATCCGCTGCTGGTGATCGCGGCGAGCCCACGACTGTCATCGGGTGTCTCGCCCGCGCAGGATCTCGTCATTGAGACGGGGTTCCAGCTGCTGATTGACGCGCTGTTGTATGTCGCGAGCGATCACCGCGCATGGGCTCTTGAGCGGCTGCCGGCCGGATCGCGGGAGCGCAAACGGGCCGAGGCACAGCTCGGCGATCTGCTGTTCGATGTCGAGGGCCAGGGCGTGCTGGCCGCGTATCTGCGTGAACTCTATGGTGCGCGGCTCAGCGTCGGCGCGCGGAAGGGCGGCGCCCCGAGGCTGTTGCGTCTGCAGGGGTGACGCCGGCGCGAGCGAGGATGTCCTGCGCGGCGTCCGCGCCGATCGCGTCGCGCATCGCGTCGATCAGCGCTGCGAGCTGATCGTCTTGGGGGCCGGTGGCCTGCATGGCCTGGTCTGCAAACCAGGCGCCGATGTCCTGCTCGGTGGCCGCGATCAGGGGCGCGGCGACGCCTGAGCGCTCAGCGATGCAGATCGCCTGATCGGCGACCTTCGCGACATCGGCGCCGTACTCGACGGCCAGGTCGAGCAGCGCCACGGGCGCGATCTTCCGCGCTCGCCCTCCGAGCTTGTGCTTCGGGAGCTTCTTTGCGTCCATCGCGCGTGACAGGGCCGACAGCGACAGGTCGAGCAGCTGTGCGGCCTGGCTCAGCGATGGCCATGCGCGCAGGCGCTCTCTGGAGGGCGCACCGCGATTGGCTGCAATGGCAAATGTAGATGTGGTGGAGGCAGCCATTGACACAACTATAGCAAGTAACGCAAGATGCGCAAGCTTTGTTTGTCGAGCGGCCGCTTCAGCGCTGACTGCGCCCCACATCGCAGGCGTTTGGCCCGCCGTGGTGAGCGTTTTCGCGCCAGCTTTGCCCCGGAAGCTTGACTTCCCGGGGGTCCTGCGCGTACCGTCGGATGGCTATGAAAGTGCCCCGGCGCGGCTGTCACCGCCCGGGGCCGACACAGAAGGGATTAGCTTCTATGTGCTGGTCAGTTAACAGGGTTCGTGGTGAGCTTGGTCGTTGCGTCGAGCGTGCGGTCGTGTTGCTCCTCTTGCGCGATGACCACGAGCGGCGGTGGTCCAGGGTGGAGCTGGAGGGCAAGCTGTCTGATATCGAGCAGGACGTGTTCGATGATGGCGTGGCCGATCTGGCGGCGACGGGCGTGGTGCATACGGAGGACGGCGCGGTGTGGGCTTCAGACGCCGCGCGGCGTCTGGATGAGCTGGAGCTGATCGATGTCTGAGCTCGGGCAGTCGGAGAAGGTTTTGCTGCTCCTGGGCAGGGCGTTCCGGGAGATCCGCGAGCAGCGCGGTCTCAGCGCCGGTGAGCTGGCTACCGCTACGGGCGTGAACCGTTTGCGGATCGTGTCACTGGAGGAGGGGCGCCTGGATCCGGACTACGAGCTGTTGCTCGGGCTCGCGGAGGGCCTCGGCGTCAGGGCCTCTCGGCGCCGCGGCGTAGGCAAGGTCCGGCGTGAGCCGCGAATCCCCGCTACGCCGCCATCCGCCCCGCCCCGGCGCCGTGGATGAGGTCGAGCACGTCCTGTGCGGAGCCAACCGGGTGTGCCCCATCGCGCAGTAGCGCGGAGGTACCTTGCCCGCCGGGGTCGGTGACGCGCCCCGGCACGACCGCGACATCGCGCCCGAGGTCGGCGGCGACCTGCGCGGCGAGCAACGTGCTGGATCGCTCTCCCGCCTCGACCACCACGACGACGTTGGCGAGCGCGGCGATGATCCGCTGGCTGGCGAGGAAGCACCACGGCCGGGGCGGGGAGAACCCGGGCGGGAGCTCTGAGATCGCGGCGCCCTTCAAGAGGATGCAGCGGTGCAGGTGGTCGAGCTGGCGGGGATGGGGGATCTCCGGTGCGCTGCCCGTCACTGCGATTGTGCGTCCGCCGGTGTGCAGCGCGCCGTGGTGGGCGATCCCGTCGATTCCCTGGTGCAGCCCGCTTACGATCGTCACTCCGGCTGCGGCGAGGTCGCGTGCGAGCGCGAACGTGACCTCGTGCGCGTACCCGCTATGCGTTCGCTCTCCGAGCAGGGCGACGACGGGCGCGGCGAGCAGTTCCCCCAGTCGCTCGGGCTCGCAGGTCGTGTAGAGCACCGCGGGCGCGGAGTCCAACTGCGCGAGCGCGACGGGGTAGGCGGGGTCGTGGCGGCAGATCGCTCCCGGTGCCCCTCGGGCGGGCGTGACGCCGGCGCTGGTTTCGCGGGTCGCGTCGGCTCGGCGCGAGGGTGCGCGGGAGTCCTCGCCCCTGGCGGCGCGGCAGATCGCGCCCGGCGCCCCACGGGCGGACGTGTCACTCGCACCGGCGTCGGCGCCGAGGGTCGCGTCGACGCGGGGCCGTAGTGCGGTGGGGACGTCGCGGGCGGCGCGGATCGCGCGGGCACGGCGCAGCGTCTCATGAATGTCCGTGACCCCCACGGCGCGGCAGAGTCGCCCGTCGGAGAGCGCGAGCAGCTCGAGCAGCGACTGGCGGGTGAGCGGCTGCAGGCGCTCGATCGCGGGCGCGAGTAAGGCGAGCAATGCGGCGCGAGCATGGCAGTCGGGGCACGCCATCGCGCTCACCGCCCTGGGGGGCGGGCGAGGAACTGGATGGCCTCGGCGATGATCTCGGCGATGTCCTGTGGTGCTCCGTCGGGGCCGAGCACGCGCCGCGAGGACAGGCGCCCTGAGACCCCGACACCGCTGCCCTTGCTGAGAGCGCGGTGGCTGGTGCGCGCCTGAAAGCCGAATGCCTTGACGGTGAAGTAGTCCGCCCACTCCTGCCACGCGCCGGTGACCTCGTCCCGCGCACGGTGGTGGCTGGCGAGCCGCAGCTCGCAGATCACGTGGCCCGAGGGCAGAGTGACGAGCGTAGGGTCGCGGGTGAGGTTGCCGGTGATCGCGACCTGGTTGAGGTTGACGGTCATGCGCCTGCCCTTTCCTGGATCGATGGCCCCTCGACAAAGCTAGGCCGCGCTTGCTGCGACACGAGGTCGCACGTTTACGAGTGGATTCACAGATTGGAGGTTCGGCTGATGTCGAGAGCGTGATCCCGGGCTTGTGCTCGAAGCCTGTCCCTACCCTGACGTGCGTCGCCGGTGATGAGCCGGA